>JANXRN010000174.1 GCA_025352995.1 Acetobacteraceae bacterium | reverse complement strand
ATGGATCGCACCATCGTCTATCCCGGGAGCATCCCGCTCGACAGTGATTTGCTCAACACCAACCGCAATACGATGATTGCCCTGGGCGCGCTGATGAATGCCGTGCTCGGTACGGCACCCATTATTGACGGTCTGTCGGTTCTGGCGACCGTCCCACAATCCCTCGCCGTTTTAGTTGCCCCTGGCTGCATCACCTCGTTCGGGGGCGCTGACACGACGCCCTACGGGACACTTCCGGCGGACACGCTTGCGCCTATCGTCAAGATGGGGATTAGTCATTCCGCTATAGCATTCAGCGTGACACCACCGCCAACCGCCGGACAGTCCATCATATGGTTGGCCGAGGCATCGTTTCAGGAATCCGACGACGGTGCGATGGTGTTGCCGTACTACAACGCCGCCGCGCCGACCCAGACTTGGCTTGGTCCCAATAATGCGGGAACGCCGCAGCCAACGACCCGGTCCCAACGGGCGATCGTTCGGGTCAGGGCGGGCGTCGCGGCCGCCACCGGCAGCCAGGCTGCGCCGAATGTAGCGACAGGTTGGATTGGGCTGGCGCTGGTCAATACTGACTATGGTCAGACATCCATTGGCGCGGCCGACATCACTCCCTACCCGGCAACCCCCATCATTCCCTTCAAACTTCCCTATTTGCGTCCTGGCTTTTCGGCGCTTCAGCAATTTGCGGCGTCCGGCAATTTCGTTGTGCCGCATGGGGTGAGCCTGGTCAAAGTGCGTGCCCACGGCGCCGGCGGTGGCGGTGGCGGCAACACAGGGCAGGGCGGTGGAGGCGGTGGTGGCGGCGGCGGGTACGCCGAGGGCGTCTTGCAGGTTACCCCGGGACAAATCATTGCGATTTCGGTCGGCGCCGGCGGCGCGGGTGGCTCTAACGGCAGCGGCAGTGCTGCTGGGAATAATGGTCATGATGGTGGCGCTTCGAACTTCGGTGGCGCCCTTGGTGCGGCCGGCGGCCACGGTGGCGCAGGGTCACTGACCGGTGGACAGGGCGATTCAGGCACGGGTGGAAGTGGCTTTGGCGCAGCGGTCACCATGACCGGCGGGTCCGGCAATGCTGGCTTTGGCGCGGGTCCAAACGGCTTTGGTGGTCACGGTGCTTCCGGTGCTGCCGGCGGAGGTGGCGGCGCTGCATCCAGCGGTCTGCCCAGCAACGGCGCGGGGCCGGGCGGGGGCGGCGGTGGCGGCGGTGGGAACTTCCCTGGCGCGTCCGGCGCGAATGGATTGGTCATCGTCGAATATTAGGTGGAGAGCGCAATGACTATTCAATCCAATATCGCCCAGGCGGGAACAGTTTGGCGCCCAAGCAATGCAAGACGGGTCGTGCTGGACGGATTCTCCCCGGTGCCGCGCGGCGGGACTGGCCGCAGTCCGTCGGTCCTGATCTGGCCAGAAAAAGACCCGTCCGATGTCCTGGACTACGAGATTGACATTGGCCCGGCGATCCTCGGCAACGAAGGCGATGGCATTGTCGCGATCAATATAACTGCCACGCCGTCCGCGACCAACGACATCGCCGTAACAAAGGTCGCAGCGGACGGTGACATCGTGGTCGTGTGGATTTCCGGCGGCGTGGCGGGAACCATCTATGTCGTGCAAGTGACAATTTCCACCGCCAACGGGCGGACACTGCACCGATCTATCCTTTTGCCCGTCCAAGCGCTGGCGACAGCCACCGTACCGTCCTCGATATTGACAACCAGTTCCGGCGCCATTGTCACGGACCAGAATGGCAACCCCATCCTGCTCGGGAGCTAACGATGCCAACAATCGATCAGCTCGAAACAGCGCTCGCTACCAGCGATGCAGATGCGGTCATGCTGAGCCAAAATGGGGTCGCTAAAAAGGCGACGCGGGCGCAATTGCTTGCCGGCGTGCAACCGCAACTCCTCATTGGCCCGACCCGGCTAGTTGGACGCACCACAGCAGGGGTTGGCGCGACTGAGGCGATCGCAATCGGCGCGGGTCTCACTCTGGCGTCCGGCCTGCTGTCTGCCACCGCAACCCCGATGCTGGATGCCGTGCGTCCGGAGGATTTCGGTGCAGTTGGTGACGGGGTGACCGACGACACTGCCGCGCTCTCCGCAGCGGTTAGCTCAGGAAAGCCAATTCGGCTCGGCGCGCGAACTTATATCGTGAACGGCCAGTGGACGATCAGCCAGGCATCCTGCACCATTATCGGGGTTCCGGGAGCGAGTATCCTCCGGCGCGCCGCCCAGACCGGCAACGGTGCCTGGATCGCCATCCAGGGTGCCGATTTTCAGGCTTATGGGGTGATTTTTGACGCTAACGGGGTGGCAGTGGCCCTGGACAGCTGGGGCGTTTTTGTCGCCAGCACTTGCACAGGCGCGCGATTTACCGATTGCATTTTTACTAACGCAATTGGCAGCCTGCAAGGCTGCGGTTTGGTGATGCAAGGAAGTGCCAACGCCACATCCCATATGGTGAATGGCTGCAAGTTCATCAGCAATGCGCTACACGGGCTATGGGTTCAGGCCTGCACGGGAGTCCGGGTTGTTGGCTGTCACGCGCATGACAATGGCAGATACGGTATTTGCGCCGACTTCAACGACCCGACCTTTCAGCGCAAGGTGTCGCTGGTGCAGATCAGTGGAAATCGTTGCTGGGCCAATCAGCGCGGGATCAATGTCGGCAACTTCAACGCGACTAATTTGCAGCCCCCGGTCTGGGGTAATTCAAATCCCGACGCGGTAGCAATCCTGGTTGACGACAATATTTGCCACGACAATACCATCTATGGCATTGCCGCGGCCGGTAGTCTGATCTCGGTTGTTGGAAACCTTCTGTCCAACAATGGCGTGAACCTTGCCGGCGGCGGTGGCATTTTGGCCAATGTCGAATATTCCCGGATAGCCAGCAACATGATTTCGGGTATCGGAACCTACGGGATCGATGCCGGCGGAGCATTGGCGTGCGATATTACTGGCAACCAGATACAAAGCGCATTCATCGGCATAAATGCTGGTGGCGGTACCAACATTCGGGTGACAGACAATTATTTGCAGGAATGTTCAGCCTGGGCAGTCGTGATCAACAATGTTGAGGCTGACGGATCGGGACAGACATTTGGCATTGCCAGCTTCAATACCGCCATCACCAATAATTGGATCGCAATGGCGGGGGCCGGCGCGGGCATCTGGCTACATGACGGTCCGCAGAATATCCTGGTTGCCCGCAATGAATTTGTTGGCGCGGTTGGCGCGGATCGATGCCTGCGCGCGGAAACCGACAGCTATATCGTGGATGCGAACCGGTTCAATTTCATCGACCGACCGACGGTCAATCCGGCAATTTTGGCCAGTCGGCAGGCGCTTGTGTATCCCGACATCGCTGAAAATGTGTTGGTCACCTTTGCCCCGTCCGGCATCCAGTCAATGGTTTCGAGCACGCAGGCGGCAAGCCTAGGTAAAATCAGCTTCGTTCGGGTCCAGGCAGGCGGCACAGGCTATACCAGTGCAACAGCTGCGATCGGCGGCAGCGGCACTGGTGGGTCGGCACGCGTTATCCTGAAGGACGGTGCAATCATCGGCATCAACGTCCTTTCATCAGGATCGGGTTACGGTGAAATCGGCACATCTGTACCCGTAACGATATCCGGAAATGGCGCCGGGGCGACTGCCGTCGCTTATGCAGCGCCCCCGTTGCCGGATAATCGTCATCTGCGGATTTCCTGCAACACAGCAGTATCGTTTGCCCGGGTAGCATCGTCTCCCTTGCAGGAAAACTGGACGCTGTCTGATCTCGATATTGCCGCCAATTCGGATGTTGAATGGCGGTCAATCTGGGGCACTTGGCGGGCAAGTGGCTTCAGCACGGCCGATTGGTACACCACGGATCAACTTGGTGGTGCACTTGTCCGATCGGTTAGAAATTCAGACATTGTGTTACGCCCATCGGGAACCGGATCGGTCCGCATTTCAAGCGATGCCGAGCCGACTGGTGTGCAGTCCCTGGTAGGTCGCGGAACGCCCCAAGGGGTCCGCGCGGCGCCCCCGGGGTCGGACTACCGCAATCTGAATGGCGGCGTTGGCGCGACATTTTGGCTGAAGCAATCGGGGCTGGGCAATTCGGGTTGGGTCGCGGTCGCCTGAACCCGCCAGCAATCGGAACCCAGCACCGCGGATAAACCAGGTGCGCTGCGATCAGCGCACCGAGATGAATTGGAAGACGCCATATGCCCACGCTTCAGCAACTCCCGCAGGCTACAACTGTCGATCCGACCGACCAGATGCTTGTCGAGAAAGCGGGCGTAGCATACGTATCGGACGCAGCGACGCTGCTGGCTAACACCCAGCCGCTGTTGACCTTTGCTCCGGGCACCTTGGTCGGGCGGACCAACCCGACCGTTGCCGGCGGTCCGCAGCCGGTCCAGGTCGGGACCGGGCTTACCTTGCAAGCCGGGCAATTGAGTGTTGATGCGATACGTATTCCGACGCTCGATTCGCCCGCATTTACCGGGATCCCGACCGCCCCCACTCCTCCTACACTGGACGCATCCACAGCACTCGCCACGACTGCGTTTGTGCAAGCCAATATTGTGCGAGGTCAGGCGATTACCTTGACCGGTGATGTCAGCGGCAGCGGTTTTGGTAATGTACCGACGACTTTGCCGACGATCATTGCAGCGGGCACCTATTCCAAAGTGCAGGTGAATGCCAAAGGTCAGGTCGTTGGCGGAAGCCAGCTGCTCAGCGGAGATGTCACTCCTTTGTTGCCGATTGCAACGACGAGTTCGGCCGGTGTGGTGAAAATCGGCGCCGGACTTTCCGCCCAGCCGGATGGCACGGTAAACGTCAATACCGGGCTGCGGACGGTGCAGGATTTCGGGGCCGTTGGCGACGGCGTTACCGATGATACGGCAGCTTTCGCCGCATACGGTGCCTGGTTGCGTCAGCAGCGGAGTGTCAACGGTGCCCAACAGGCCTGGGTGCTTGGATTTGGCCGTCGATATATCGTTAGTGACACGCTCGATTTCACCAAATATAAATACATTACCTTTGACGGCCAAGGCTCGCAGATCATTTCGAACGTGCGCGGATTTGCGGCGATTGACGGTCTGGGAATGGAAAATTGTACCATTCGCGACTTGGAAGTATATTCTGGATCCCCCAATAATCCGGCGCTGATTGGTATTCAGATCGGGATGTATATCGATAATCAGGGGCATCCGCAGAATTCGATCGAGAATGTGACGATCACCGGATATTATAGCCGATCTTGCGTCTTCAATGCCGGGTCGGAAACCTGCCTTTTCACCAATCTAAAAATGGTCAACCGATATATCGGCTCGCAATGGTGTTACGCCCTGATCCAGGATGCCACCGGATTCTGGCCGATCATTTCGAAATACGTCGCGGTGGCGCGCACGCCGAACGCGGCCATGAGCTTTAACGAAAATACTTTCATTGAGCCTGTCGTTGAAATGTATGGCGGTGGCCCGGCGGTTTGGATGTCGGCGACCCATCGCCATTCCTATCGCGGCGGCTATATGATCATTCAAACCGGCTTTCCCGCAGCCGTGTTGAATTTTCTGGATGTTCTGGGAGCGGGCCATTCGCAGTCGTTGCTGGAATGGGATGTCCATGCGGAAGTGGCGCCGACATCGATTTTCCTGCTGACAGGCTATGCCAATCCGACGCTGTCGGGCTTGTTGGTGCGGGATCATCTGGTACAGGCCAAAAACATATTTGCCACAACCTCGGACGTTAACACGGTTACCCTTGTCGATACGACGCTGCAAACGCCCGACTGGTACTCAACAATCGGTGCCCAACAGAGTGTGTTCGATGCCCCGTCCAAATACAGTATGCAGGGCGAAGTATATATCAACAGCCAGTCTGCCGCCGTGTGGGCTGCGCCCGCGAAATTTGTCGGGTCGTTTTTCACCGACGATGCGACCCCGTTTTCCTTTGGCGTTGGGACGGCGTTTGCCCAATCGCCCGCTATCGCAAAAATCTCTGGTCCCCTGACATTGACCGACTCCCTTGTCGTCGGTGGGGGGAGCGTGGCATTCGCGACCGACAAAGTTAATCCAAATATCGGTTTGGGCTATTCCGGCAGCAACGCGTCCGCGTATGTGGATTTCTTTGGGGCCGGCCTTTCGACGTACTCCATCAGAATGACGATGCAAGCGGCTAATCAGTTGGCAATTACCGGCAGCGCCGGCGGGGCCGCAACTGTTCTGGCGCCCAATGGGCTGTTCTCGGGCAAGGATTTTACTGGGACTGGCACGCTGACCGTTGGGCAGGCGATAGTGTCAGGTTCCATTGCGGCGGGCAGCTTGGTTCTGACGGGGGCAGTCGGTGCGTCCCAGGTCTTGGCAGGTTCGGCATCGGGGAGTGCGGCACCGACATTCAGATCACTTGCCGCCGCAGATGTGAGCGGCGTTGAAAAGCTTTCCAACAAAGCAGCGGCAAATGGCTATGCGTCCCTCGATAGCGGCGGACGGGTGCCGATTGCCCAATTGCCGGCGGCCGTCCAGGGGGCACTGATTTACCAAGGAACCTGGGACGCATCGGCAAATGCGCCGGCCCTCGTCTCTAGCGTTGGCAGCCCAGGTTTTTACTACTCCGTTTCCGCTGACGGGACGACCAGTTTAAATGGGATCACCCAATGGTCCCGAGGAGACCACGCCGTTTTCAATGGCACAAATTGGGAAAAATTCGCCGGTTCCGCGGTCATGGTCCTGTCCGTGGCAGGTCGTACCGGCGCAGTAGCCCTGTCAGCAACTGACATTGCCGGGCTGTCAGCCGTGGCAACTGGGGGACGCTACGCCGATCTGACCGCAGTGCCGTCGCTGCCGACCGTGAGCGCGGCAGGCATGGTCAAATCGGACGGTAGCGCGTTTGGAACAGTCGTCGTTGGCTCCGGCCTGGCGTTCACCGCCGGCACACTCAGTGCGTCTGGCCTCGCGGTTGCGAATAATCCTGTTTTCACCGGGAACGCCCGACGGTCAGTCGCAACGGGCATGTCGGCGGCCGGGACAAGTCAGGCGACTGCCACCCCGCTCGCGAGTGACTTAAATGAGGTATCTACCGCAAGCAGTGGGTCGAACAGCGTGCTGCTTCCAGACCCGGGCGTGGGGGCTGAAATTGTCATCCGAAACGCCCAAGGCGCCAGCGCTTTGCTGGTGTACCCACCGGTCGGTCAGAGCATTGATATTGGTTCGGCAAATAACCCGCTTTCCATGGGCGCAAACAGCACGAAGACATTCAGGAAAATGTCCACCACGAAATGGTATTCGCAATAAACTGGAGGATTTGCCGTGGGTGATGAACAATGGCAGGCGAATATTTCGGATCTTCGGGAACGTGTCGCTCGGGTGGAGGTCAAAACCGAGGGTGTTGAGGCAGCATTGCGCCGGTTTGATGCCCATCTGGATGTCATGACCACAAAGATTGATGAAATTTCAGAGCGGTTGGCCGAGGGGATGGGGGTCGCAAAGCTAGGCTTCTGGGTCGGCCGAGGGATCGCAGCGATCACCGGCTTTGCTGCCGCGCATTTCTGGTCGGCTTGGCGCGGCTAAGCCATACAGCGCAGGGGTATCCTGTTCTTTGACGGGAGCGGCGGTTCGGACGTAACTGTACCGATGCACAATCTCGGAGCTTGAGTATGGAAATTCGGAACCTCGGAAAATCTGGCCTGCGCGTGTCAGCGATCGGGCTTGGTTGCAACAATTTCGGCGGTCGACTTGACCTGGAGGCGACCCGGACGGTGATCCATGCCGCCTTCGACCAAGGCATCACCTTGTTTGATACTGCAGATGTCTATGGTGATCGCGGTGGGTCTGAAGCCCTGATGGGCGACGTGCTGGGGACCATGCGCAAGGACATCGTGCTGGCGACCAAGTTTTGCATGCCAATGGACGATAGTGGCGCCAAGCAAGGAGCATCCCGGCGCTATATCGTATCCGCGGTGGAAGCCAGCCTCCGGCGCTTGAAGACCGATTATATCGATCTCTATCAGCAACACCGCCAGGACCCGCTGACCCCGATCGAGGAAACGTTGCGCGCCCTGGATGACCTGGTTCGCGCTGGCAAGGTGCGTTATGTCGGCTGCTCGAATTTTCCTGCCTGGACCATGGTGGAAGCCCAATGGACTGCCAAGACCGAAGGGCTGAACCCGTTTGTGTCGTGCCAGGATGAATATTCGTTGGTGGTTCGCGATGCCGAGAAGGATTTAGTGCCCGCCGCCAAGGCGTACGGGATGGGCTTGCTGCCGTATTTCCCCCTCGCCAGCGGTTTGCTGACCGGCAAATATCGGCGCAATGCCTCAATGCCCGCCGGTGCCAGGCTGACCCAAACCCAGCGCCTGGCGGACCGCTATCTGAATGACCGCAACTGGGAAATCAGCGAGAAGCTGATCGATTTTGCCGAGGCGCGGGGGCATACCGCCCTGGAACTGGCATTCAGCTGGTTGCTTGCCCAGTCCCCTGTCGCGAGCGTCATCGCCGGCGCAACCAAGCCTGAGCAAGTCGCGCAGAACGTGAAAGCCGGAAACTGGACGATGACAGCGGCCGAGTTGGCAGAAATCGATACAATTACGCAAAACAGTTAGCCGACGCCTCAGGCTGCGCTGCGCGACGCTGTCCAAGGTGCCGCGCGGGGCAGCTGCTAACTGCCTTTCGCCTTCGAGGCCGCGGCTATATTGGTGCGGATATCAGCCATAAAATCCTGCCCCTTGCGGGTGCGGGTTACCAGAACCGACCGCCGGTCACGCAGATCGGGCGCACGTTTTGCGAAGCCAAGCTCGGCAAGCCGGTCGAGCGAGCGTGTGATCGCCGGCTTGGAAACTTCCAGCCGCGCCGCCAATCCGCGCACAGTGTGCGGCCCATCCTCAAGATAGCTAATCAGCAGCACCCCGAATTGGCGGGCCGAAAGATCGGGTCCGTCACGCCGTACTGTGCCGATGATGGCGTCACGCAAGATACCCATGAGCTTTTCGGGTGTAGTCGTGGCTGCCATGGTGACATCCTCCTTTTTGAACGCTCGTACGCGATAAGTGGCTGCGGGATTGTAAACATCCGGACCGTGATATTAACAACAAGTATGAGTCAATTCAACGTTAATGTCAGGGTACCAAATGAATTTGTCCCGTTGTTCCAATGGGCTGGATGCAGATTGCGACAGGCACACGAAAGCCCGCATTCGAAAATGCAGCCCGTGCCGGTTTGTGTCATAACGGGCGCATATCACGGTTTTATGCGACGGATCTTCATATGGACTTTCCACTTGGGCGCATTGGTACCGGAAGTCGTCAGGACCGCGATATCAAGTTGCAGCTTGAGGATGCGATGCGCCGTACGCCGTCGGATTGGACCTTGCGAAAGTCATATTTTGACCTGCTGGACAGGGTATCGGCTGGAAATGTCGGTTTGGGTTGGGCACTGCTGCCGGAATTGGGGCATCCACTGTTCTTTCGCCATGGGTCACATGATATTGCCAACATGGCGCAAATTTTCCTGGCACAGCGCTATTGCGCCCCGCTCCGCTCAACGCCGGGCCGTATCCTGGATTTGGGGGCTTATGTCGGATACGCGGCAGTTTATTTCACTGCCAGATTTCCCGACGCCGCAATCCTATGTGCCGAACCGATGGCCGACAGCTTTCGCCTTTTGGTCATGAATACGCTGCCGTACCGGCAGATCATATGCCGGGACTTAGCCGTCTGGGGACATCCCGCCCACCTTACGCCCAACGCCATCCGTGGCGGCGACGCTGGGATGGAATTGGCCGACGGTGTCGGGCAAGCAGGGATTTCGTGCCGGGCGGTCACAGTCCCCGCCTTGCTGCAATCTGTGGGTTGGTCCCAAATTGACCTCGTCAAATGCGACATTGAAGGTGGGGAGGCCGCGGTGTTTGCCGATCCCCAGGCCCCATGGCTCCATACACTTGATGCCCTGATGATCGATTGCCACGAAGCCACAGTGCCAGGGGGTGTTGAGGCGGTTTCGGCCTGCTTCGGCGCCGATCAATTTCGCCATCAGCGTGATCGCGACATTGAGGTTTTTGAGCGCAGGGTGCCGTTTCGGGCGCGGGCATTCTCCACCCCGCCGCAAATAATGCTGCTTCATGCCGGACCCAGTGTACTCCCGATCTTGGTGCAGGACGTCGATCCGGTGCCGTGGGGCTTTTTCATTTTCGATGGCGCATCGTGCCAGTTGCACCCCAATTCACCGGGTAGTGGGGCGCCGGCGCGGGTGATTTTCCCGCGCAATCTTACGGGGCATTCCCGTGCCTCGGCGACGGTGATCCACGCGGGCGTTCAAGCGCCGCCGGTGCGGTTTCTTATGCAGATCCAGAACGAGGATGGTCGCGTTGTGGCAGAGACCAGCGCAACATTGGTCGAAGGGCAGCAGCAGACAATCGACATGGCGTTCGAACCGGCGTTCGGGCCTCACCAGGTCGTTCTCCAGACTGAGATCGCGCCTGGGTTCTCCCATAATCTCAACGCCTGGGCGCGGTGGTGCAATCCGCGATTGGTCTGACCGGCGCTACTGGCTCGCCCAGATGATCCGATGGATCCAGGTGATTTCGCTCAGATCAAAATTATAGTCCGGGTGCGACGTATTAAGACTGCGCAATTCGATCCGCCGTGCCGATCGTCGAGCCAGCTGTTTGGCCATGACCTCGCCAGTTCCGGTCCGCACGACAACCCGATCACCGCGGCGCAGTGGGGCGGCTGGTGACACGATGACCAGATCGCCGTCGCGAAACACCGGTTCCATCGAGTCCCCGCTGATTTCGAGCGCGTAGGCATGGGGGTCGCCAACCTCCGGTAGGCTAACTTCGTCCCAGCCGCCACCAACCGGGTAGCCGCCGTCGCCAAAATACCCCTCGCTACCGGCTTGCGCCAACCCGATCAGCGGGATGCGGCGTGCCAGATTGGCGCGCGCCCCGCCTGGCAACGCGCGTGCGCCGCTCACCAGGGCCGCAAACGCTTCAATTGAAACATTGGTCGCATCCAACGCTTTTGCCACGCTTTCGGTGCTCGGCCAGCGCGCGCGACCGTCGGCCAGGATCCGTTTGGAAGGATTGAACGTCGTCGAGTCGAGGCCGGCGCGCTTGGCAAGCCCCGACGCCGACAGCCCGTTTTCTTCCGCCAGCGTGTCAAGCGCACGCCATATCTCGTTATGTTTCATCGTGTTTTGGTCCTCGTGCTGAGTGCCCGCGCTGCTTTCGATCCTGGCCGGACATCCCGCCTTGCGCGTTACTATAGCGTGATAGGAAAGTTGGTAAAGTTAAATAGGAAAAAATTATGCTTTGACGATTGCAGTTTCAGTCAGGGCATGATTGTATGTTCTCGTTACGTTCTAGTTTCTCCGCAGCACCATCTGGGAAGGCTTTTTGGCATGATGACCACCTCGCTCCGCCGGCCGCAAACCGCCGTGCCACTTCGGACTTTGAATGCAGGCGCCACTGCGGGGCAGGCAGTCCCTTTTCGATCTGCCGCAGAGGCATGGTTTTGGACGATGGGCGCATTGCGGGCCCGGCGAGAAAATTCTGGTCGGGGTACTGGCGGGCTGCGCCGGCCCTGTGATCCCGATGATATCGTTCTGTGCCTTGATCGGCTTTACCGGGGCGCCAAGATCGATTTGCGACACGCGCGCATCCTGCGAATTTGGGGAGAGCGCCAGATCGCCCCCGACACGCAGCATCATGCCGAACGGGACGAGGCGCGAGTCTGGGGGGAGGCTTTGGCGCGCCTGGAATGGCCGTTGCGCGTGAAGGGAATTGTTTGTTAGGAATAAAAATTAATAATTAGGAAAAAAAACGTTGACATTGAACAATCCACCCTCCTAAAAAGTCGATGTCGACGGGCGGACTCCGCCGACAGCGTGACCCTTCTCCTCCACTCCAAGCTGCCTCCCGTTCGGGAGGCAGCTTTTTTTTTAGGATTGCCCCAATGTCCCAACGCGTTTCCATCCGTTCGATGTCTGTCCTCGCCTATGCCCAAGGCTTCACCTTGTGGCACTACAAAGCCGGCGCCGCTGGTCTTGCCGACATCGTCGGCGACGGGTTCTTCGACACTGCCTCCGACATGCTCGCGGTCGGCGACATGTTGCTGATCTCTGCCCACGACGGTGGCCGAATGATGATTGTCAGCGAGATCGATCCCTCCCCAAAGGGCCGCAAGGTCGCTGTCGCTGCGTTCAGTTAAGTGGGCCCTAAGGGGCCTTTTCATTCCAGCCGGTTTGGGGCAGGTAGCGGCGATGTTTTTCTCGCTTGCAACCTCCCTGATGCCGTTGATGCGCTGGATCGATCCGGAGCAGGCACATCGTTTGTCGATTGCGGCGCTCGCGTCCGGTCTGTTGAACCCAACATCGTCGCCCGACGATCAGCGCCTGGAAACTAGCTTTCTCGGTCTTCGTCTTCCCAATCCGATCGGCCTGGCGGCGGGCTTTGATAAGAATGCGGTTGCCATTGAGGGTTTATCGCGGCTTGGCTTTGGCTTTCTGGAAACCGGATCGGTTACGCCGCGTCCGCAAGACGGCAATCCCCGGCCGCGCCTGTTTCGCCTGACGGCGGATCGGGCCGTCATCAACCGAATGGGGTTCAACAATGCGGGCCTGGACGCCTATGTCCAGAACCTGGCGAAACGACGTTCCACAGCCGGTCTGGTGGGGGCCAATGTTGGCATCAACAAGGACGGCGCTGACCCGTTGCGGGACTATCCGTTGCTGGTGCGCGCGGTGGCGCCGCATGCCGACTATGTGGTCATCAACGTATCGTCCCCCAACACGCCGGGGCTGCGCGATCTCCAGGCGGAAGATCGGCTGCGGGCGATTTTGAGCAGTATTGCGGCCGCTGTCCCGACCCGGCCGCCATTGCTGGTGAAACTCGCGCCCGATCTCGCCAAGGAAGCGGTTGCGCGGATTGTGGAAACCTGCGTGGACGAAGGGGTGGATGGACTGATTATTTCCAACACCACGATCACCCGACCGGCCAGCCTGACCTCTGCGCATGCATCGGAAACTGGCGGCTTGTCGGGTGCACCTTTGTTTGAACCCTCGACCGATCTTTTGCGCCAGGTCGCTCGGCTGGGCCGTGGACGTTTGGCTTTGATCGGGGTTGGCGGGATATTTTCGGGTGAAGATATTCTGGCGAAGCTGCGCGCGGGCGCCAGCGCGGTTCAGCTTTACAGCAGCTTTGCCTATGGCGGTCCGGCGTTGATCCCGCGCCTGAAAGCTGAGTTGCTGCAAAGCCTGGATCGCCATGGCTTTGCGAACGTGACCGCGGCCATTGGCGCCGATCTGAGGTAAAGTTGATGCGTGTTCTGCCGGGTATTTCGACCATCCTCAGCGACTATGATGGTTTCATCCTCGATCTTTGGGGCGTCATCCATGATGGCATTCGGCCCTATCCCCAGGCGGCCTTATGCCTGGAGCGGTTGCGCGATGCCGGCAAGCGAACCGTGCTGCTGTCCAACGCGCCGCGTCGTGCCACGGTGGCCCAGGTTGGGTTGCGGGCGATGGGCATTGCCGACGATCTTTATACCGACATCATGACCAGTGGCGAGGCGACGCACATCTTGCTGCGCGATCGGGACGATGCATGGTTTGCCGGTTTAGGGCGCAAAGTCTTTCACCTCGGCCCCGAACGCGATCGCAACGTGATTGCCGGCTTGCCCTTGGATATGGTTGCCGATCCCGGTGAAGCAGATTTCGTTCTGAATACTGGGCCTGACGATGCGGGCGGCCCGACCGAGGTTGCCGATTGGGAGGATATGCTGCTGGCATTTCACCAAGCGCGCCTGCCGATGATTTGTGCCAACCCGGACCTTGAAGTGATGCGGGGCGAGCTGCGGCTGATTTGCGCGGGCGCGCTCACCGCGCGCTATGAAGAAATGGGTGGACACGCGCGTTGGATTGGCAAGCCCGATCCGGCAATTTATCCCACCGTGTTGAAGATGCTCGATGTCCCCGTGGCCCGCGTGTTGGCCGTCGGTGACACGCTGCGGACCGATATTGCCGGCGCAAAAAACATCGGCGTCGCTAGTTGCTGGGTGCTCGGCGGCATCCATGCCGGGGATTTTCCCGATGATGAAGCGGCCGTGCGCCATGCACGGTCAGCCGGCCTCGTCCCCGAAATGGCGATGCAGAATTTTAGCTGGTAGCCAGAAGCCGCCCGGCCACTGCGTCAAGCTTGGCCATCAGAGCCGGGTCCCGGCGTTCGGGCGCGGTGATGATCGCGTATTCCAGCGCGCGGTCGCATCCGGCCTCGCATGGCGGGCGCGGTGCTGATATCCGGGGGACCACGTCACGCACCAGCGCACGGGCGCGATCCGCATTGGCGAACAATGTTTTGACCACCATGTCCACCGTTACCGCATCATGATCCGGATGCCAGCAATCAAAATCGGTCACCATTGCCACCGTCGCATAGCAAAGTTCGGCTTCGCGGGCGAGTTTGGCCTCAGGCATGTTGGTCATGCCAATTACTGAACATCCCCACGTCCGATAAAGCTCACTCTCCGCTTTGGTGGAGAATTGCGGGCCTTCCATCACCAGGTAAGTGCCGCCCCTTGTGACGGGCAGTCCGAGATGCCGGGCGGATGCTTCCAGCGCATCGCCAAGCCGTGGGCATACAGGGTCCGCGACCGACACATGGGCGACGCAGCCATCACCGAAAAAGCTTTTTTCGCGCGCAAAGCTGCGATCGATGAATTGATCGACGATCACAAAATGCCCCGGCGGCAAATTCGCCCGCAGGCTGCCGACCGCCGACAAGGACAGCACGTCGGTGCAGCCGAGACGCTTGAGCGCGTCGATATTGGCGCGGTAATTCAAATGGCTCGGCGAGAGGGGATGGCCGCGGCCATGGCGCGGGAGAAACACGCAGCGTGTCCCGCTCAGGGTTCCTTCCAAAACCTCATCCGAGGGATCACCCCAGGGTGTTGCGACCTTGCGCCATTTTTTGTTTTCCAGACCATCAATGTCGTAGATGCCAGACCCGCCGATGATGCCAATGACGGGGGTGATCAGGTCTGTATCGGCCATTGGCGGGGTTTTCTTTCAAAATGAAACCGCCGCGCTCCGCACCATTGGGGGCGAAAAGCGCGGCGGGGTTTAGCGCGACGGTCAGTCCAGATCAGTGATCGACGTCGGCCCAGACCTTGCGTTTCACTGCGTAGCTCAATCCGGTCATCAGGACCAAGAACAGCACCATCTTGACGCCGAGGCGCTTGCGGGCTTCCATTTCCGGATTGGCGATATAGGACAGGAAAGTCACCACATCGCGCGCCATTTGTTCAGTGGTTGCCTTGGTGCCGTCGCTATAGTCGACCTGACCGTCGCTGAGCGGCCTCGGCATGCCGATCTGATTGCCGGGAAACATTTTATTGTAGTTCATCCCGTCGCCCATTTTCATGGTCGCCGGCGCGTCGCCATAGCCCAGCAGCAGCGCGTGAAGATAATCCTCACCGCCATCACGTGCCTTGGTGATGACCGAAAGATCGGGCGGCAACGCACCGCCATTGGCCGAGCGCGCGGCTTTTTCATTGGCAAACGGCGACCGGAAATGATCCGATGGCAGCGCCGGCCGTTCAGCGACCGATCCATCATCGGCAATCGTTGGGACGCTAACGCTGGCCGCGATCGCCGCGATGGCGCCTGGCTCCATCCCGATCCCGCCAAGGTCCCGATAATAGGCCATCTTCAAGGAATGGCAGTTTGCGCAAACTTCCTTGTAAACCTGCGCGCCACGCTGCGCCGACGCGCGGTCAAACGTGCCAAATGGGCCGTTGAAGCTCCATTTTTGTGCCGGGAAATGAATTTCTTCCTCGGCAATCGCCGTCCCTAGGGCCGCCGCGCCAATCGCGGCGGCCAGGGCGAGAACGCGGGTGATACGCATCAGGCTTTCTCCATCGGCTTGGCTGCAGCGCCACCGGGCAGCGGACCGCCGCCGCCGGATGTCACTGGTCGGCTAATGCTCTCGGGCAGCGGCAAAGGACGCTCGAGTTTGCCGAGCACCGGCAGAATCACCAGGAAATGCAAGAAGTAATAGAACGTCGCCACCCGACCAAGCACCACCCAGATGCCTTCTGGCCGATGCGCGCCAACGAACCCGAGGGTGACCACCGCGATCAGCAGAACCCAGAACAGATTGCGATAGATCGGGCGGAACTTGGCGCTGCGCACCGGGCTGGTATCGAGCCAGGGCAGCACGAACAGCACCGCGATGGCGCCGAACATCAGCAACACACCACCAAGTTTGGAGGGCACCGCGCGCAAGATCGCGTAGAACGGCAGGAAGTACCATTCAGGCACGATTTCCGACGGTGTGACCAGCGGGTTGGCCGGGATGTAGTTTTCCGCCGCCATGAACAAGTTCGGCGCGAAGCACACCAGGGCTGCGAAGACCAGCAGATAGACGCAAATCCCGACGCTGTCCTTCATTGTGTAATAGGGATGGAACGGCAGCGTGTCTTGCGGGGACTTCACGTCGATGCCGAGCGGGTTGTTCGACCCGGTGACATGCAATGCCGCAATATGCAGGAACACCACGCCGACCAGCACGAACGGCAGCAGGAAATGGAGGCTGAAGAAGCGGTTCAGGGTCGGGTTGTCCACCGAAAACCCGCCCCAGAGCCAGGTGACCACATGTTCACCGACCACCGGGATGGCGGAGAACAAATTGGTGATAACCGTGGCGCCCCAGTACGACATCTGGCCCCAGGGCAACACGTAGCCCATGAAAGCGGTCGCCATCATCACCAGCAGGATCACCACGCCGATCATCCACAGCAATTCGCGCGGCGCCTTGTAAGACCCGTAATACAAGCCACGGAAAATATGGATGTAGGTCACGATGAAGAACATCGAGGCGCCGTTGGCGTGCACGTAGCGCAGCAGCCATCCGTAATTCACGTCCCGCATGATGCGTTCGACGCTGTCGAAGGCCATGCTGACATGCGGCGTGTAGTTCATCGCCAGGAAAATGCCGGTGGCGATCATGATGACCAAATTGATCATCGCCAACGCGCCGAAATTCCAGAAATAATTGAAGTTCTTCGGCGTCGGGAAGACGCCATATTCCTTCTGCATCATCGTGAAGATGGGCAGTCGTGTGTCAATCCAGTTGATCACTGGGTTGGCGAAGTCACTTTTATGTAGGCCGGCCATCGATATGCTCCCGATTGGGACGGTGAAATGGGCTGAAGCGTTGCGGCTCAGCCGATCTTGATTTTGGTATCGCCCTCGAAAGCGTAAGGGGGCACGGCGAGATTGGCGGGCGCGGGGCCATGGCGAACCCGGCCAGATGTATCGTACTGGCTGCCGTGGCACGGGCAGAACCAGCCACCGAAATCACCGCGCGCTTCGGTGGTCTTGTTGCCGATCGGGATGCAGCCGAGATGGGTGCAGATGCCAACCACTACCAGCCATTGCTCGGCGCCTTTTTTGACTCGCGCCGAGTCGAGCGCCGGATCGGCCAGCGTATTTTGCGCGACCGTTGCGGCGCCCTTTATTTCTTCCGGGGTACGATGGCGCACAAATACCGGTTTGCCGCGCCACACCACGGTGATCGCCTGGCCCAACTGAATCGGGGCGAGATCAACCGTGGTCGAAGACAGCGCCAGCACATCGGCGGACGGGTTCATGCTGTCGATCAGCGGCCACGCCAAGGCGCCGGCGCCGACCAGGGCACCCGCACCGGTGACCAGCTTGAGGAAATCCCGTTTGGTGACATCGCTGCCATGCTGTCCATCGGCAGTGGCGGGCATCGAATTGGCCATCTATTCCCTCAATCCGTCCAACCCGGGACGGCACGTTGCAAATTCACCCAATGGCCGCAATCGGCATTAAACTGCGCGGCTGCCGGCACATAGCGGACCGGATGTCGTTTGACTAGACGATCCCGGACATTGGTATCCTACGGGGCGGTAGAATCGACTGCAACCGGGCGACGCACTAGAAACTGCACCCCGAACAACAATGAACGCTGGTCCGCCATGTCCGCCGCACCGACCGCCCCCCCGCCACCGCATGCTTCGCTGCAAGATCAGGCCCGCACCTGGTTCGAATCGCTGCGTGACCGGCTCTGCGCCGAGTTTGAAGCGATTGAAGATGCCCAAGCCGGTGGGGATGCCGGGCGCTTCGTGCGGACCAAGTGGGATCGCCCAACGCAGGACGGTTCCCCCGGCGGCGGCGGGGTGATGAGCGTGATGCGCGGCAAGGTGTTCGAGAAAGTCGGGGTGAATGTTTCGACCGTTGCCGGCGAATTCTCCCCCGAAATGCGTGCCCGCATTCCAGGCGCGGATGTCGATCCGCGGTTCTGGGCCAGTGGGGTGTCGCTGGTCGCGCATATGTGCAGCCCGCTGGTGCCGGCCGCCCACTTCAACACCCGCATGCTGGTGACCGCGCGTGGCTGGTTCGGCGGCGGGGGCGATTTGACGCCCATGCAACGCGATAGCGCCGAGGCCCTGGCCGACGCCGCCGATTTCCATGCGAGCTTCCGCGCTGCGTGCAACCGGCACGATCCGGCGTACTACCCCAAGTATAAGGAGTGGTGCGACCGCTACTTCTTTCTGCCGCATCGCAATGAGCCGCGCGGCGCCGGCGGCATATTCTTCGATCACCTCGATAGCGGGGACCTCGCCGCCGATTTCGCCTTCGTGCGCGACGCCGGTCTGGCGTTCCTTGATGTCTTTCCCCGTATCGTGCGGCGCCGGATGGCGGTGCCGTGGACGGTCGAACAGCGCGAGCATCAGCTGATCCGCCGTGGCCGCTACGTCGAATTCAACCTCATCCACGATGCCGGCACGCTGTTCGGCTTCAAAACCGGCGGCAATATCGAGGCGATTTTGATGAGCCTACCGCCGGAAGTGCGCTGGCCTTAGTGGTGCGATCCTAACGCCCACTACCCGAGCGTTAGGTGAATCGTTCCGCCAAATCCACTAGCTTATCACGATCCGCGGCCCCGCTTTTGCGGGCGCGGCGCCGACTTTTTGCCACAGCCGAGCCGCGATTTGCGCAAAGGCTTGCGCCGCCGGGCTGTCCGGGGCTGACGCCACAATCGGCGTGCCCGCATCGCCGGCCACCCGCACATCCAGCACCAGCGGGATTTCTCCCAAAAACTCCGTGCCCAACGCATCAGCTTCCTTGCGCGCGCCGCCATGGCCGAAAATTTCCGACCGATGGTTGCAGTTCGGGCAGCAGAAGTAGCTCATATTTTCGACCAGCCCGAGCACCGGTACTTTTGTGCGTTCGAACATCCGCACCCCACGCCGCGCATCCAACAGCGCAATGTCCTGCGGGGTGGACACGATCACTGCGCCCGCCAGGGCCACCCGCTGCGCCATGGTAAGCTGCGCGTCCCCGGTGCCCGGCGGCATATCGACGATCATGATGTCGAGCTTACCCCAGGTGACTTGCCCCATCATTTGTTCCAGCGCGCCCATCACCATCGGGCCGCGCCAGATCATCGGGGTATCTTCATCGACCAGAAACCCCAGCGACATTGCCTTCAGTCCCCAGGCTTCGAGCGGGATCATTTTGTCGCCCTTGACCTCCGGCTTGCGCGCCAGCCCCAGCATGCGCGGCAGGCTGGGGCCGTAAATATCGGCGTCCAACAGCCCGACGGCCAAACCTTGACGGGCCAAGGCGACGGCGAGATTGACCGCGACGGTGGATTTGCCGACGCCGCCCTTGCCCGATGCGACCGCGACAATTGCCCCGACTTCCGCCAGCAGTTTAGGCTTGCCTTCAGGCACCGCGGCTGGCGGTGGCGGCTTATGGGCGGTTAGCACAACCGTCGCGTTGGTGACGCCGGGTTGGCGGGACAACAGTGCCTCGGCCGCCTTGCGGACGCCTTCCATTGCCGGCGCCGACGCCCGATCGGTCAGCAAACTGACCTGTACTAAACCGGCTTTGACCTGGACCGCCTCCACCAGGCCGGCCGCGACAATGTCGCGTTCCCCGGAGGGATCCTTGATTGCCGTCAATGCCTGCCGCAACCCATCCGCGTTTGGTCCACTCATGCGCTTGAAAACCTTTCTCAGCCAGTCAATATGCAAAGATGCCATGATAGGGCATATGGCGCGGCTGGCGCTGATTGCCAAATTCACCACGCAAACGCAGATTGCTGCGATGCGGCGTTAACAGGAGCGTCTATCCGACATGCCTTGGAACCCGGGCGGCCCCGATACCCCCAATTCCGGTAACGGGAGCAATGCGGGCGGCCCGAAACCAGGGCCATGGGGCGTACCGCCGCCAAAGGATGATCGTGGGAATGAGCCACCGCGTGATCGCGGCCCGAATGGTCCGTGGGGCGATGGCAATGGCCGCCGGCCCAATGATGGCGGACCGCCTGACCTCGACGCGCTGATCGCCCGCTTGCAAGCGGCTTTGCGCGGGATGTTGCCTCCGGGATTGGGCGGCGGCTTCGGTCGCGGCGGTGGCCGGGGTGGCGGCGGCTTCCCGGCCGCAATCGGTGGCCGCAGCCTCGCGCTTTTGTTGGTGCTGGCTGTTGGCGGCTGGATGGCCAGCGGGTTTTATCGCGTCCAACCTGATGAGCAGGGCGTGGTCATGCGCTTCGGCGCCTATCGCGCCACCACGTTCCCCGGCTTGAATTATCACCTGCCATGGCCAGTCGAACAGGTTCTGCGCCCGGCGGTGACCCGCATCGAGCGGGTTGAGGTTGGGTATCGCACTATGGCCGAGCCGAGTTCACGCGCGGTGCGCGGGCGCGACGCGACCTTGCGGGATGTGCCGGAAGAAAGCCTGATGCTGACCGGCGATGAAAATATCATCGACATTGATTTCGCCGTGTTCTGGCGGGTTAGCGACGCGGGCGCCTTCCTGTTCAATACGCGCCATCCTGACAGCACGGTAAAATCGGCCGCCGAGTCGGTGATGCGCGAAGTTATCGGTCGCACCCCGATCCAGCCGGCCTTGACCGGCGCCCGTGGCGAAATTGAAACCGCGGTGCTGAAGGGCGTGCAAGCCATCCTGGATGACTACAAATCCGGCGTGGAAATCACCCAGGTGCAAATGCAGAAAGTTGATCCGCCAGGGGCGGTGATCGACAGCTTCCGTGACTTGCAGCGCGCCAGCACTGACGCTGACCGCATGCGGAACGAAGCCCAGGCCTACCATAATGATATCGTGCCGCGCGCCCGTGGTGACGCGGCCCGCCTGGTTGCCGAAGCCGATGCCGCCCGCCAGGTTTCCACCACCGAGTCGACCGGCCAGGCGCAACGCTTCCTGTCCGTGCTGAAAGCCTACCAGGCGGCCAAGGATGTCACCATGCAACGCCTTTATATCGAGACGATGCAGAACATCCTAAGCCATACCCAAGCCACCATCGTCGATGACCGGCTACAAGGCGTGGTGCCATTCCTGTCCTTGGGTGGGCCGGATCGCGCCAACCCCCTTGCCCCACCCGCCCCGAAAGCGGGAGCCAGCAAATGAAGAACTTATCGCTTGGCGCGCTGGCGCTGGTCCTGGTTGCCGCCATCATCGCGGGGTCCGCGATGTTCACCGTCCAGCAAACCGAACAGGTGCTGATCACCCAATTCGGCGAGCCGAAGCGGATGATCACCGAACCCGGGCTGCATTTTAAAATCCCGCTGATCCAGACCTTGATCAGCTTCGATCGCCGCTTGCTCGACTACGAAATTCCGGCCGAAGAAGTTATCCTTGGCGATCAACGCCGGGTCATCGTTGATAGCTTCACCCGGTTCCGCATCGTCGATCCGCTGCGCTACTATCAGGCGGTCGGGTCATCCGAAGCGGGCATTCAGGCGCGCTTGAACTCCGTGGTATCGTCCGCGCTGCGCCGCGTGCTCGGCACCGAACAACTGCTCAACGTGCTATCATCCAACCGTGGCCACATCATGGGGCTGATCCGCGATCAGGCCAACACGGAAATGAAAGGCTTCGGCGTCGTCGTCGAAGACGTGCGCATCCGCCGCGCCGACCTGCCGGAAGGCAACACCCAGGCGGTGCTCGCCCGCATGCAGTCCGAACGCCAACGCCTCGCCGCCCAGACCCGGGCCGAAGGTGCCGAAGGCTCCGCCCGCATTCGCGCCGACGCTGACCGCGAACGTACTGTGTTGCTCGCCAAAGCCGCCGCCGAAGCCGACCAGCTGCGTGGCCGCGGTGAAGCCGAAGCCATCGCGATCTACGCCAACGCCTTCAACCAAGACCCGCATTTCTTCAAAGTCTGGCGGACCCTGCAAGCCTACCGCGACGCGTTCGCATCGGGCACATCGCGCCTGGTGCTGACCCCGGGAGAAGGGTTCCTGGATTTGCTGCGGAATCAACCTCAACCGGGGGCGGAGGGGAAGTAAGGCAAGGCCAGGGGCGCTGCCCCTGGACCCCGCCAGGGGCCGAGCCCCTGGACCTCAACCCCTTAAGTGAGGTGTGTATCAAAGAGGGGGCCAACATTGTGGTTGCAACCAGATTGTCGGCCCCCTCTTTGATTCACACCTGTCTTGCTTAAGGTTTGGCGTCCAGGGACCTTCCCTGGCAGGGGTCGAGGGGGCAGCGCCCCCCGCCTTGCTTACCTTCCTTCGCCTCCAATTTAAGGACCGACACCGATGCAACTCCCGAGACCCCGTCTCCTAGGTCTGCTCCTGGCGCTGTGCCTGGCGGCGAATGTTGCGGTGGCCCGTGGGGCGCCGGACGGTTTTGCGGATTTGGCGGAGAAGCTGTTGCCGGGGGTGGTGAACATTGCCACCACGCAGACGGTGAAGACGCGGGATCGGCCGAGCGTGCCGGGGATGCCGCCGGAGTTTGATGAATTCATGCGGCGTTTTCAGCAGCGGCAGGGCCAGGGCGGGGATGCAAGGCCGGAGCCGGCGCCGCGCAAGATGCAGAGTTTGGGATCAGGGTTCATCATCGATGCGTCGGGCATTGTGGTGACCAACAACCATGTGATTGACGGCGCCGATGAGATTACCGTGATCACCCATGATGGGGTGACGATGAAGGCCGAACTGGTTGGCAAGGACGAGAAGAGCGACGTGGCGGTGTTGCGGGTGAAGCCGGAGAAGCCGTTGGTGGCGGTGGCATTCGGCGACTCGGATAAGGCGCGGGTGGGGGATTGGGTGATCGCGATCGGCAATCCGTTCGGGTTGGGCGGATCGGTGACGGCGGGGATTGTGTCGGCGCGCGGGCGCAACATCGATAGCGGGCCGTACGACAATTTCATCCAGACTGATGCCGCGATCAATCACGGGAATTCGGGCGGGCCGTTGTTCAACATGGATGGCCAGGTGATTGGCATCAACACCGCGATTTATTCGCCGAGCGGTGGGTCGGTCGGCATCGGGTTTTCGGTGCCTTCGAACATGGCGCGCGCGGTGGTCGAGCAGCTGCGTGATTTCGGCCGGGCGCGGCGCGGTTGGCTTGGGGTGATGATCCAGCAGATGACGCCGGAAATTGCCGAAAGTCTCGGGCTGAAGGACGCCACCGGGGTGATGGTGGCGGGCGTGACCGATGGCGGCCCGGCGGCGGCGGCCAAGCTGCGTGGTGGCGATGTGATCCTGAAATTCAATGGCCAGGAAATCAAGGACCGAGCCTTGCCGCGGGTGGTGGCCGAGGCCGCGATCGGCAAGCAGGTGCCGGTGGTGATCTGGCGCGATGGCAAGGAAATCACCGTGAGTGTTGCGGTGGGGGAAATGCCGGACGATATCAAACTGGCGGCGGTGCAGCCGGGCAAGCCGCTGGTTGTGACGGAGCTTTCGACGCTCGGGATGAAGTTGTCGGTGATTTCGCCGGAGGCCAGCAAGCGGTTTTCGTTGAAGGACGGGCAAAAGGGCGTGCTGGTCATCGATGTGGCGCAGGGCACGCCGGGGGCGGAGAAGGG
>JANXRN010000150.1 GCA_025352995.1 Acetobacteraceae bacterium | reverse complement strand
ACAGACCTTGACACTCTTTCCCTACACACGCTCTTCCGATCTCCAGGGAAGGTCCCTGGACGCCAAACCCAAAGTAAGAAAAGGGGAGACTAGAGAGGGGGGCCGACTCGTCGGTCGCAACCCCTCCATGGCCCCCCTCTCTAGTCTCCCCTCCCCTTAAGGGGGTGAGGTCCAGGGGCTCGGCCCCTGGCGGGGGTCCGGGGGCAGCGCCCCCGCGCTTCCTTACCTCGGCCCCCGACATCCCAGGAGCCCGCACGCCATGGCACGCACGTTGTTTGACAAGGTTTGGGACGCGCATGTGGTGGAGCGTCTCGAGGACGGCACGTGCGTGCTATATATTGACCGGCATCTTGTTCACGAGGTGACGTCGCCGCAGGCGTTTGAGGGGTTGCGGATGGCGGGGCGCAGACTGCGCCGGCCGGACGCGCATATTGCGGTGGTGGACCATAACGTGGCGACGTCTGATCGTCGGCTGGGGATTAAGGAAGAGGATTCCCGCATTCAGGTCGAGACGTTGGAGGCCAACGTTGCCGAGTTTGGCGTGCCGTATATTCCGTTGTTGGATGCGCGGCAGGGCATTGTCCATATTATTGGGCCGGAGCAGGGGCTGTCGCTGCCGGGCATGACGATTGTGTGTGGGGACAGTCATACCTCGACCCATGGGGCGATGGGGGCGTTGGCGTTCGGGATCGGGACGTCGGAAGTTGAGCACGTCATGGCAACGCAGACTTTGCTGCAGCGCCCGGCGAAGAATTTTCTGGTTGAGGTGCATGGCGCCTTGCCGGTGGGCTGCACCGCAAAGGACATTGTGCTGGCGATTATCGGCCAGATTGGGACTGCGGGCGGCACTGGTTATGTGATTGAGTATGCGGGCGACACTATTCGCGCGCTCGACATGGCTGGCCGGATGACGGTGTGCAACATGTCGATTGAAGCGGGGGCGCGGGCGGGGATGATCGCGCCGGACGATGTGACGTTCGATTACGTGTGCGGCAAGCCGTTTGCCCCAAAGGGCGAGGCGCTTGATCGGGCCATCGCCTATTGGAAAACCCTGCCGGCCGATGCCGGCGCGGTTTATGACAAGCATCTGGTGATTGACGCGACCAAATTGGCCCCGATGGTCACTTGGGGCACCAACCCGGAAGCCGTGATTGCAATTGACGGTGTGGTGCCCGACCCGGCGGTTGAAACGGACGAAGGCCGGCGGGTGCAGTTAGCCCGCATGTGCGAATATATGGCGCTGACCCCGGGCCAGAAGATTGCCGACCTTCCGATCGATGTCGTGTTCATTGGCAGCTGCACCAATGGCCGGATTGAAGATATTCGCGCCGCGGCGGCCATTGCCAAGGGCCGCCATGTCGCGCCGGGCGTGCGTGCGCTGGTGGTGGCCGGTTCAGGCATTGTGAAGCTTCAGGCCGAAGCCGAGGGGCTCGACAAGGTTCTTCTCGACGCCGGGTTTGAATGGCGGGAGCCTGGCTGTTCGATGTGCCTCGGCATGAACCCTGACAAGCTAACGGTCGGCCAGCGTTGCGCCAGCACGTCGAACCGTAATTTCGAGGGTCGGCAGGGACCGGGCGGGCGCACCCATCTGGTCTCGCCGGCGATGGCGGCGGCGGCAGCCGTGACGGGCAAACTGGTTGATGTGCGGGGGCTGATCTGATGGAACCGTTTACCACCCTGACCGGCGTTGCGGCCCCTTTGCCGCTGGCCAATGTCGATACCGACAAAATCATCCCGGCGCGCTTCCTCAAGACCATCAAGCGCAGCGGCCTGGGCGTGCATTTGTTCGATACGCTGCGATTTGATGCCAACGGCGCCGAACGGCCGGATTTTGTGCTCAACCAGGAGCCGTATCGCCATGCGGAAATTCTGATTGCGCATGAGAATTTCGGCTGCGGGTCGTCGCGCGAACACGCGCCGTGGGCGCTGCTGGATTTCGGCATTCGCTGCGTCATCGCGCCGGATTTCGCCGATATTTTCCACACCAACACGTTCAAGAACGGCATCCTGCCGATCAAGCTGCCGCGCGAGATTTGCGATCAGCTGATGGATGACGCCAAGCTCGGTGGCAACGCCCGGATCACCGTGGACCTTGCCGCCCAGGAAGTGGTGCGGCCGAATGGGGAGCGGATCAAGTTCGAGATCGACCCGTTCCGCAAGCATTCGTTGCTCAACGGGTTGGACGATATTGGGCAAACCCTGCAGCACACGCCGGCGATTGATGGGTACGAGGCGCGGCAGCGGGCGGAGAAGTCCTGGATGCCGGATATTTCGGTTTAAGTAAGAAAGCAGTTCTTTTTGTGAACAAAAAGAATTTTTTTCCACTGGGTATGATTGCCGTGCCAATGCGGTAAGCGCCCAAGCCAACGGCCAGAATTGACAAAGTTTTTTTGCTTCTTTTTGTTCACAAAAAGAAGAATCTTCCTTCAGAGTCTTGTGGAGACCTAAATGTCCGCCAATAAAAAACTGCTCGTCCTGCCCGGCGACGGCATCGGCCCTGAAGTGATGCACGAAACCCTGCGCGTGGTCGATTGGATGGAGCGCACACGGCGCGCCCGGTTCGACATCGTGCAGGATCTGGTTGGCGGTGCGGCGATCGAAGCACGGGGCATGGCGATCGTGCCGGCCACGGTGGCGCGCGCCAAGGAGGCTGACGCGGTGTTGTTCGGCTCGGTCGGTGGGCCGCAATGGGACAAATTGGGCTTTGACGCGCGGCCGGAGCTGTCGATTCTGACTTTGCGCAAGGAATTGGGGCTGTTCGCCAATTTGCGTCCGGCGATCGTGCTCGATCCGCTGTTGGATGCGTCGAGCTTGAAGGCCGAGGTGATCAAGGGTCTCGACCTGATGATTGTGCGCGAAAGCACTGGCGGGATTTATTTTGGTGAGCCGCGCGGGGTCGAAACCCTGCCGGATGGCACCAAGCGCGGCATTAACACCGAGGTGTACACCACACCGGAAATCGAGCGGGTGGCGCGCGTCGCCTTCGACCTTGCCCGCAAGCGCCAGAACAAGCTGTGCAGCGTCGAAAAAGCCAACGTGATGGAATCGGGCCTGCTGTGGCGCGAAACCGTGGCGGCACTTGGCAAGGCGGAATACCCGGATGTCGCGCTGTCCCATATGTATGCTGATAATTGCGCGATGCAGCTGGTGCGCAATCCGCGCCAATTCGATGTGATCGTGACCGGCAATTTGTTTGGCGACATCTTGTCCGATCTGGCATCCATGCTGACCGGCAGCCTGGGGATGCTGCCATCGGCCACCCTGGGCGCGCCGGATGCGTCAGGCCGCCGGCATGCGCTGTATGAGCCGATCCACGGCAGCGCCCCGGATATCGCCGGCACTGGGCAAGCCAACCCGATGGCGCAGATGCTGAGCTTTGCCATGCTGCTGCGCTATTCGTTTGACATGCATGAAGACGCGCAGTTGATCGAGCAGGCTTGCACCAACGTATTGGCCAGCGGCCTGCGCACCCCGGACGTGATGGCGCCAGGCTGTGCCAAGGTCGGCACGTCTGTGATGGGCGAAGCCGTGCTGCGCGAATTGGACAAGCTTGCCAGTTGATTAGACCCTTGCCGATCGGGGTCAGTTCCGTTACACCCCGCCGGCGCTGCACCCGTAGCTCAATTGGATAGAGCACCAGACTACGAATCTGGGGGTTGGAGGTTCGAGTCCTTCCGGGTGCGCCAGTTTCACATTTCCGAGTACTGCGCGTCGCCCGCTGGGGTTTTCGGCGGGCGGTTTTCGTTCCGGGCGATCCATCGTCGTCGAATTATGCATGGGGAAACGGGAATAATCACGAAATTGATCCATAAAGCTCAGTCGAATAATAAAAAGTGACCAGCCAAACCATGGTCAACCCTCATTAATAAAAAGATTGTCGCTGGTGAAAAACCGGGTGGTCTCGCGGAGGGTTCACCCACTGGGGACGACCAGTGAATTCGCGGAAACGGCCGACGGTCCGTCCGGACGGTCTGCCGGTTGGCCCGATCGTGTATTGTGCCCCTGGGAGCGTCGGAAATTCGCCAGGATGTTCCGCGGTACGCGGGTAGCGTGCACAGGCGCGACTTGGCGGCTTTTCCTTCTTTCCCAGGGCCAAAAATCCCGCGTCGCCCTCACACGTGGCCACATCGCTGCAATTTCGACGGTGACGCTTTTAATGCATTCGAATGCGGGCTATAATTTATCTCTGATCTTCGGAAGGGGAACGCCCGTGACGGATGCAAGTGCCAGACATATTCGCCGCAGCGACATGGTCGCCTGCAAGCTTGCCTTCATCGATTGCAAAATGCCCGGGTCCGACACCAAGGAAAATTATTCCCTGATCGGCGCGGGGGTGACCCAGTCGGCCGATCAGGTGGTCAATATCACCGAGCCGCACGGCTTCAGCCTCGGCGTTGCCGCCATGCCGGCCGGCACCGTCAATAATTTGCATGTTCACTACACCGCTGAAGTGTTCATGGTGTTCTCCGGCACTTGGCTGTTCCGCTGGGGCGCGGATGGCAAGGACGGCGAGATTATTGGCACTGCCGGCGATGTGGTGAGCATTCCGACCTGGATCTTCCGCGGCTTCACCAACGTTGGCCGCGATGACGGTTGGATTTTCACTGCCCTGGGTGGCGACGATACTGGCGGGATCATCTGGCACCCGACCATTCTGGACATCGCTGCCGAGCATGGCCTGTATCTGACCAAGGAAAATATGATGGTCGATACCGAGGCGGGTGCCGCCAAGCCCGCATCGGCTGACCTTCTCGAACCGATCAGTCCTGCCGCGATCGCCGGGATGCGTCGGTTTGACCGTGCCGCGATGATGAAGCGGGTGGTGACGCGGGACGCCCGTGCCTATTCCAGCCGCGCGTTGCTCGACAGCATGCTGCCCGGCCATGCCAGCGAATTGGCGGCGGTGATTGGCCATGGCATGAGCCAGGATTTGGAACAGGCGCCGCCGATCGGCAATCCGCATGGGTTTTCGGTCGAATGGCTGCGCATCGACCCGGGCCAGAAAGTCGGCAGCTTCAAACTGCGCGAAAAGCAGGTGCTGATGGTTTTTGCTGGCGCGATCGACATCACCCTGGATGACGGCGCGCCGACCCGGGTTGTCGCCCAGGAGGTGTTTTCGGTGCCAGAAGATGCGTGGCGCAGCATAATTTCGGTGGGCGATGGGCCGACGGAGATCGTTGTGGTCACCGCCGGTGATCAGAAAAAGCACCCGGAATGGCACCCCGATATTATCGCCGCGGCCGCACGGGCAGGGTTCGCCCTCGATCATTCCGGCTATGTCGCGCCACTGCAATTGCTGCCGTATGAGGTTCAAAGCCGGGCGGCGTGACCACGCGCGCCGCGCCAATCCGGCGTCGCGCCACATCGTACGATGTGGCACGGTCGGTAGGGGTCGCGCAATCGACGGTTTCGCGCTGCTTTCAGGACGATAGTAATATTTCTCAGGCCACCAAGGATTTGGTGCGCGATGCCGCACTGCGGTTGGGCTACACCCCGAATGCGCTGGCGCGTAGCCTGATCACCCAGCGATCGAACATGATCGCGGTAATTGTCACGCGCTATACGCTGCGCGGGAACCCGGATGTGATTTATGCGGTGGGGGAGGCGCTGGCGGCATCCGGCAAGCAGTTGCTGCTGGTGCCGGTGGAACATGATGCGCCGACCATCGCTGATTTGCGCGTCACGCTGGAATATCCGCTCGACGGGTTGATATCCTGTGTGCAGATCGCCGACATTGATCTGGCCGACATCCAGGTGCGTGGCATTCCGATGGTGCTGTTCAATCGTCGGTCGGCGGGCATTCCGGTGGATAGTGTGGCGACGCGGCATTTTGACGCCGCCGGAGACATCGCCTCCCGTTTGCATGGGGCCGGGCATCGCCGATTTTTGTGCATGACCGGCCCGGCTGATGCCCCGGTGAGCGCGGCCCGGCGGGATGGGTTCCTGGGGAAGCTTCAGGAACTGGGCGTGCACGATGTGCAGATTATCGAAACCGATTATTCTTATGACGGCGGCAAGGCCGGATTTCTGGCCGGTTTAGCCCCCACCGCCCTGCCCGATGCGGTGTTCTGCACCAACGATCAGATTGCCTTCGGGGTGATGGACGCCGCCCGCTTCACCCTAGGGCTGCGCATTCCAGACAATGTGTCAGTGGTCGGGTTCGATGATGTGCCCGAAGCCGGGCGACCGGGCTATAATCTGACGACGATGCAGCAGGATTCGGTCCAGATGGCCCGACTGGCGGTGCAGCTTCTGCTACGCCGGATCACAGCCCCTGAAATCGCCGTGGAAAACCTGCAAATCGCCGCACGCTTCGTCGCCCGCGGCTCGGCGCAGCTCGCCGCTAAGTAGGTTGCGAGGAATTTGAAAGATTTTACTGGTATCTTGCATCCGAAACGCGTAATATGGATGGATATTTAACAAATTAGCTTCCGAGGTCAATTGTGAATATTTATCGTCCCTTTTTTGGGGCATTCCTCCTGTGCGGTTTGGCGTTGTTTGCAGCGCCGTCGCGCGCGAACCTGATCCTGAATGGCGATTTCAGCCAGGCAGCGGCAGGTGGTGCGGCCATTGCGCAGGAACTTGATACGGCGTCGAGCACATCCACCTATCTCGCGAACTGGACCAGCACGGGTTATAACTTCTTGTTCCTACCTGGCACCAATACCGCCGGCGGCTCCCACTCCATCCAGTACAATAATAATTTGGCGCTCTGGGCTGCATCCAATGGCGGCGCAAATACATGGAACGGGCAGGGGCCGACTTCTACCCTCAACTTCATTGGCTCCGATCCCGCCTATCAGAACGGCCCGATTACTCAGACGGTCAATGGCCTGATCGCCGGGCGCCGTTATGCGCTGAGCTTCCAATGGGCGGCCGGCCAGCAAACCGGCTTTACCGGTGCGACCACCGAGGGCTGGACGGTGACGCTGGGAAGCCAATCGCTTTCCACCATCACGGTCAACAACGCCAGCCAGGGCTTCGTCCCCTGGATGATGATGAACATGACCTTTACCGCCACTGCGACGAGTGAGCTATTGACCTTCCTTGCCACTGGTGGGCCGACCGGGGTGCCGCCCTTCGCGCTGCTGTCCAACGTCAGCATGAATATCGTACCGGAACCGGCTTCCGCGCTGCTCTGGGGTGTCGGGGCAATCGGGGCGCTGGTAGCGCGACGACGGACGAAGTCCTCGCGGCGTTAAAACAGGTGCCAGATCGCGCTTTGGCACGACCAGAGTCGCGTTCCAGGTCGCAGGCGGCGGGCTGGACGTTCAGGTTTCGACCATCCAATCACGGATGGAGCTGATCCGGTCGGCCATCGCGCGCTTAGTCTACCCGCCACCGCCGGCCAGCGCGCCCTGCATGTCACGCTATGGTATCCCGCTCAGCCTGCTCCCACCACGACCGTCGGTGGCAAATCCGGCATCGCGGCTAAACCACCCCCAACGCCTGATGCGGCAAGGGCGGCAATGTTACAGTAATGGCATCCCCAGGCCGCACATCGCCACCGTCCAATACGACCCCCATGACCCCAGACTTGCGGATCAACCCGCCATCTGGTGTCCGGTCCAGCACTGCTGCCATCAGGCCTGGCCGGAACCGATCGATCTGGACGCACGGATTGCGCAACCCGGTGATTTCCACAATTGCATCAGCCCCCAACCGCAATTGCGCGCCGACCGGCAGGGCAAGCAAATCGATGCCCGATGTCGTGACATTCTCCCCCAGATCGCCCGCCGCAATCTCAAACCCGCGCGGCCGCAATTCGTCGAACAATTCCTGATGGATCAGATGCACCTGGCGCAAATTCGGCTGGTTCGGGTCGCGCGCCACCCGTGACCGGTGCTTGACCGTCACCCCGGCATGCGCGTCACCATCCACCCCGAGGCCCGCAATCAACCGGATCGACATCACCAGCTTCTTGCTGAAATGATGGCCGCGCGCCTGCGCCACCGCGACGATTCTGCCGGTCATGGCAGCCACGCCGCGATGGCGCGCCCGATCTCGGGGCCGGAATCCTCCTGGATGAAATGGCTGCCCGGTACTGTCACTTCGGTTTGGTTCGGCCAGGTCCGACAAAATTCCCGCACCGCCCCGGTCAGGATCGCGCCGGGCTCGGCATTGATGAACAGTTTCGGCACGTCATTGCCGGCCAACCAGGCCGCATAGGCTTCGACGACCGCCACCACCGACGCTGGTTCACCCGCGATCGGGATTTGGCGCGGCCAGGTCAGCGTCGGCCAGCGATCTTCCGGCACCAGAAATGGTTGGCGATAAACTGCCATTTCCGCCTCGGTCAGGCCGCGCAACACCGATCCCGGAAGCACGCGTTCGACAAACATATTGCGCTCCAGGATCATCTGCTCGCCTTTGGGGGATCGGAATCCCTGGAAAATCGGTGTCGCCGCCGGGCTCCATTCCTCCCAGCCGGCGAACGGCCGCACAATGGCTTCCATATAGGCGATGCCGGCGACCCGGTCCGGATGGCGCCGCGCCCAGTCAAAGCCAAGCGCCGATCCCCAGTCATGCAGCACCAGGGTGATCTTGCCCGTTGGCAAGACCGCTGTGATGAATGCATCGAGATAGGCGCTGTGGGTCGTGAAATCATAAGTCGCTGCTGACAGCTTGTCGGAATTGCCCATCCCGATCAGGTCTGGAGCGATGCCGCGCCCTGGTACTTCCGGCATCACGTCGCGCCACAAATAGGACGATGTCGGGTTGCCGTGCAGGAACAGCACCGGCGCGCCCGACCCAAGTTCGACATAGGCCATTTTCGCGCCCGCGTGTCCCGGTGGCGCAACGTCGATCAATTTATGCGGATGCGGCTCTATGCGGGCCATGGATTGCTCCTTGTGCGGCGACGGGGCACCCTGCAACCTGAGTTGCATGAGGGCAAGATGACCGAGGCCATAACTGACGATCTGGTGGCGCTGTTGCCGCCCCTGCTGCGATCGCTGGAAGCGCTCGGCTTCATCGCGCGCTACTTCAATCCCGGCGATTTCGACGCGGTGATGGAAGCCGCCGGCACGCCGGACGATGATTTGCGTGACGCCCGCCCGTTGCTCGATGCCTGGCCGGAAGAATTCGCCAGTCTACGGGACCGGTTGGCCACTGCCGCCGACGCAGTGCTCGCGGGCTTCGATGGTTTGCGCGCCGCCTCCGAACAGGAAGACGGCATGCGGGAGGTGTTCCGCGCCCTGCGCAATGGGCCGCGCGCGCAGGAGGCGTTGTATCCGCTCGCTGCCGTCCTGCCCGCCGTCAGCCGGTTTTTCCTGGCGCCGGCGATGCGGGAGGACCCTGATTTGCAACATCTGCTGACCGCGGCCGGCGCTGGCGGGTCGGAAACCGGGGTGATGCAGGCCGATAATGACTATACTGATCGCGGCGGATTTTCGCTTTACGTGCCGGAAACCTACACGCCCGATCGCCCCTGGCCGGTGGTTTTCGCGCTCCATGGCGGCAGTGGCCATGGCCGCGCCTTCCTGTGGACCTGGCTGCGCGACGCCCGCGCCCATGGCGCGATCCTGGTGGCGCCCACCGCCATGGGGGACAGTTGGGCGATGAACGGGCGGGATTTCGATACGCCCAACCTCGCCCGCATCCTGGCCTATGTGCGCGAACGCTGGACGATCGATCCGGCGCGGATTTTGCTGACCGGGATGAGCGATGGTGGCACGTTCAGTCTCGTCTCCGGTCTGGAACCGGAATCGCCTTTCACCCACCTCGCCCCGGTTGCTGCGACCTTTCACCCGATGGTTGCCGAAATGGCCGATCCCGACCGCATTCGTGGCCTGCCGATATTCTGGACCCATGGCGCATTGGATTGGCTGTTCCCGGTGGCTGTCGGGCGGGACGCCAATACCGCGCTCAGCGAAGCCGGCGCCCGCGTGACGTACCGGGAATTTGATGACCTCGCCCACACCTACCCGCGCGAGGTCAATCCCGAGATATTGGATTGGCTGGCAGGCTAACTGTGGCGATCAGCTTCCGTCCGGCTGCGATCAGCATTGATCTCGCGCACGGAAAAACCTTGCTGAACCAAGGCGCGTTGCCGGAGGCGTTGGCCTGCTTCGACCGGGTCATCGCCCGCAAGCCCGATTTCGCCGACGGTTATATCGGCCGTACCATGGCGCTGCGCGGTCTGGGTCGTTTCGCCGATGCGTTGGTGAGCTACGACGCCGTCATCGCGCTGACCGGTGCGGACGCCAGCATGATCAGCAATCGCGGGATGATCCTGCTGGATTTGCAGCGTGACGCTGAGGCGCTGGGCTGCTTCGATGACGCCATTGCGCGCGACCCTAGCCTTGCCAGCGCCCACCATAATCGCGCCCTCGTGCTGCTCAAGCTGCAACGACTGCGCGATGCCCTGGTCAGTTGCGACCGCGCCGTTGCCCTGCAACCGGCTGTTGCGCGGTTCCTGGGTTTCAAAGCGATCCTTTTGCTGCAGCTTGGCGCGTTCGCCGAAGGATGGCGTCTCTATGAATGGCGCAAGCGCACCGAAACCCCGGCGGGGGAAAAGGAATTTCCAGCCCCGCTCTGGCTGGGTGACAGCGATATCGCCGGGCGGACCTTGTTCATCCATGCTGAGCAAGGCCTCGGCGATACGTTGCAATTCTGTCGCTACGTTGCCTTGGTGCAGGCCAAAGGCGCCCGGATTGTGCTCTCCGCGCCTGCGCCGCTTCTGCGTCTGCTCCAGCGCAGCTATCCGGGCATCACCGTTATCGATGAAGGCCAAACTCCGGAAAGCTTCGATCTGCATTGCCCGATGATGAGCCTGCCACTGGCGCTCGGCACCAATCTCGACAGCATTCCAGCAACAATCCCGTATTTACGTGCCGACCCCGATCTTGTGTCACATTGGCGCACACGGCTTGCTGCCTTGCCGGGCATCAAAATCGGCCTGGTCTGGGCCGGCAGCCCCCGGCCCGATCAACCCGAAGCGGACGCGATCGACAAGCGCCGATCGATGGCGCTCGCCAATTATGCGGCGTTGGCGGACATTCCTGGCATCAGCCTGATTTCGCTGCAGAAGGGCGCCCCGGCCGAGCAGGCCCGCACCCCGCCCGCCGGCATGGTTCTGTATGACTGGACCGATGAACTTGCTGATTTCGCCGACACGGCTGATCTGGTGGCAGCGCTCGATCTGGTGATTACTGTCGATACCTCGGTTGCCCATCTCGCCGGCGGTTTGGGAAAGCCGGTGTGGATTCTCAACCGGTTCGATCAATGCTGGCGCTGGCTCGAAGGGCGCGATGACAGTCCATGGTATCCGACCGCACGGCTATTTCAGCAGACCAGGCCTGGCGATTGGGAAAGGGTGATCGCAGCATTGTGCGCGGCGCTCTACCAGCCATTCACCCGCGGCCAGATCGCCACCACGGTGTCCCCGCCATCCACGACGTAGTACCGATCATGCGCTGCACTGGTCAGGCAGGTATGGTTCGGCGCGATGCGCAGCTTAGTGCCGATCGGCATGGCGGGAAGTTGCGCGAGCGGATCGAGGTCGATCACCCCATGTTCCTGATTGGCGCGGCTGACAATGCTGTGGCCCAAGGTGGGATGGCCGTTAATATCCAGCGCCAGACCGAACCCGTAATCGACCGGCACCGCCTGGGTGCTGCGGTCCTTCGATAGCGCCAGCGCCCCGGCATCGACCAGCACCCGCCGTTCCGCTGGCCGCCGTCCGATCACGCTTGCCAGCACGGTGACCGCGATCGCGCCGAGCCCGTTGGTACCGATTTGTGCCTGGAACAGATCCCCGAACATATAGACCCCCGGCCGGGTTTCGCTGACCCCGTCCAGCGTTTCGGCATGCAGCGCCGTCGGCGAACTGCCCACCGAGATGATTTCGATGCCAAATCCCCCGGCCCGCAAATGCGCCACCGCGCGCAACGCCGCCTGGCGTTCGGCCTCAGCCAGGACGCGCATATCGGCGACGCTGCGGCCAGCATAGGAATGCCCCGCATGGCTCATCACACCGGCAAATCGCGTGCCCAAGCGCGTGGCAATCGCGGTCAGCGCCGGATCATCCGGCGCAATCCCGCCGCGCGCTTCGCCGCAATCAATTTCAATCAAGGTTTGCGGCGGCCTTGCATGGCTTGCGATCGCGCCGGCGACATCAAGATCATCGGTCACCACCATGATCGCCGCACCCGCCGCGTTCAGCTTGGCAATCTGGTCGAGCTTCTGGGGCGTGATGCCAACCGCGTAGAGAATGTCGTTAATGCCGTGGGCGGCGAAATACTCGGCCTCCGCAATGGTCGACACCGTGATGCCGCCCACCGCCGCGTCCCTGCTCGCCATGGCAAGCCTGGCGACGTCGATTGATTTGGCGGTTTTCATATGCGGGCGCAGCGCGACACCATGGCGGGCAACTGCGCGCGACATCGTATCGAGGTTGGTCTGCAAAATGCCGCGATCCAGCACCAGGCACGGGGTCGGCAGATCATCAAGGATCACAGCGCAATTCCCAATAATTCGGCGATGCGGGGCGTCGCCTTCAGGCCGCTGCCGGTGAGCACCAGGACAGTCGTCTCCCCTGGAGCGATCGTGCCGGCGGCGAGTAGCTTGGCAAAAGCCGCCGCCGGTTGCGCGGCAGTTGGTTCGACGTAACTGCCCATGCCGGCCAGCATCAGGGTCGCGGTGACGATTTCGTCCTCGGTTAGCCGAACCGCCCCGCCATGGCTGGCGCGCAAGGCCGCAACGATTTCCGGCAAACGGATCGGCTGGGCAATGGCGGTGCCTTCGGCCACGGTCGGCTGCACCGGCGCCGGCACAACGCCGAGAAAATCTGCCGCAATCGGCCCGCAATTTTCCGGCTGCACCGCGAAAATGCGCGGCATCTTGGTAATCTGGCCAGCCCGCAGTAATTCGCCAAATCCGATGGCGCACCCCAGCACGTTGGACCCTGCGCCGCACGGCACGATCACATTGTCCGGGGCGCGAAACCCCAAATCTTCCCACAATTCGTAAGCGAGTGTTTTGGTCCCGTGCAGAAAGAACGGGTGCCAGTTATGGCTGGCATAGAACAAGGTTTCAGCTCGCGCCTCGGCGGCGTCCGATGTTGCCTGGCGGTTGCCGGGAATCAACTCAACGGCCGCCCCGGCCGCCCGCATCGCCACGGTCTTCGCCGGGCTGGTGCTGTCGGGTGCCATGATTGTCGCCGCCATCCCGCCCGCCGCCGCATAAGCCGCAATCGCCGCCCCGCCATTGCCGGAACTGTCTTCCAGCACGGCGCCTACGCCCTGCTGGCGCAACAGCGACAGCATCAGGCTCGCCCCGCGGTCCTTGAAGCTGCCGGTCGGCATGAACCATTCGCATTTCAGTAGGGCCGAGGCCCCGGCAATCGTCCGCTCGACTAGCGGGGTGCAACCTTCCCCCATCGTGATCGGCGCGGCGCAATCCAACGGAAACGCCGCCCGGTAGCGCCACAGGCTGCGCGTGCCGCTTTCGATATCCGCCCGCCCAATCCCCGGCAGATCGGACAGCAGCAACGGCGCTTTGCCATCGCCACACCAGCGCGGCACCTCCAACGGATAGGTTCGCCCCGATCGCGGATCAAGATACATCGTGTTCATCGGTGGAGGCTGGCGCGACAGCCCGGTTCGGTCAACCATGTGGGTCTGGAGGTCCCCATGTCCGATCTGATCACCCTCGCCGCCGACCTGGTGCGCATCGACAGTCGCAGCTTCGTGTCCAACCTGCCAGTCGCCGAGCGTATCGAGGCCGAGCTTGCCGGCTTCGAGATCGAACGGCTTGACTATGTCGATCCCGCCGGGGTCGCCAAGCGCGCCCTTGTCGCCCATCGTGGCCCCGCTGGCGGCCTGGCGCTGTCCGGACATATGGATACCGTGCCGGCGACTGGCTGGAATACTGACCCCTGGTCTGGCCATGTCGCCGATGGGCATCTGCACGGCCTCGGCAGCACCGACATGAAAGGCCCGGTCGCTGCCTGCATCGTCGCCGCCCGCGAACTGCCTGCCAACGTGCCGATCACCCTGCTATTCACCACCGACGAAGAAACCAGCAAGCAAGGGGCACGGCTAATCGCCACCAACTCCGCCCTGGTGCGCCAGGTCAAACCAAGTGCGATCCTGATCGCCGAGCCCACCAGCCTGACCCCCGTGCGCGGCCATCGCAGCGCCATCGGCTTTGTCGTGACGGCCACGGGCATCCAGGCCCATTCCAGTACTGGCTTGGGGCGTAACGCCAATTGGGCGCTGGCGCCGTTCGTGCTCGAAATGCGAGCGATTTACGAACGCCTGCGTGATGACCCCTCGATGCACGATCTCGGCTACGATCCGCCCTTCAGCGACTTCAACATCGTGTTAGATAATTTCGGCGCCCCGGTGAACATGACCGTGCCCAAAGCGGAAGCGCGGATCAAATTCCGGTATTCGGCCAGCATTGATCCGGCGCCGATCCTTGCCGCTGTCCGCGAGGCTGCCGCCCGGCACGGGCTTGATCTGATGGTCGCTGCCGAAGGCCCACCGCCGGAATTGCCGCTTGATCACCCATGGCTACGGATTTGCGTCGACGCGCTCGGCCGTGCAGCTACCACCGCGCCCTATGGCACCGATGCCGCCGAACTCCAGCCGATTGCGCCGTGTGTAATTCTGGGGCCGGGGGATGTGGCGGTGGCCCATCGGCCGGCGGAGTCGGTTGCAGTGCAGGAACTGGAAGCGGCGGTTGGGGTGTTTACGGGGTTGGCGAGGAGTGGGTTCTTTTCGTGACGCGCATTCCCGGCTTGAATGAACGTATCTTCTATAGTACGTCATCCCCGGCAAGGCGCGCATGGCACCCGACCGTCTGACGGAAATCCCGGGCGTATTTTATCGGACAGCCGCCGGGGGAGAGCCGATTCTCGACTGGTTGCGGGCGCTGCCGCCGGAAGATCGCCGGGTCATCGGCACCGATCTGGCCACGGTGCAGTTCGGTTGGCCGGTTGGTATGCCCTTGTGTCGGCCACTGGGCGGCGGCTTGTGGGAAGTGCGCAGCACACTGCCGAGCCGACGCATCTCGCGGGTGTTGTTTTTTGTCGATGATGATCGGATTGGCGCGCTGCACGGATTTATCAAGAAGACGCAGAAGACCCCAGATTCCGAACTGGAAATTGCGCGTAGGCGCATGAAGGAGATGAAGGCATGACCGGAGAAAATCCCCAATGGGGGACGACGCTCGATCAATTCCTGGCTGAAGATGGCAATCTGGAAGCATCAAAGGCGGACGCCATAACGCGGGTTGTCGCTTGGCAGCTTACCCAGGAGATGGAGCGGCAGGGCATCACCAAGGCCGAGCTTGCAGCGAAAATGCACACGAGCCGGGCGCAGATCGATCGCATTCTCGGGGCCAAAGGCAATGTTACGGTCGAAACGCTTCAGCGCGCGGCAGCGATGGTTGGGCGTGAATTGCGACTTGCCTTGGTTTGATCGCCTCAGCGCGGTTTGTCTTCAAGCCTGAACGACCCTTACCGCGCCTTTAACGCCTCAACCGCCTGCCCAACAATTTCCTCGATCACCGCCGCCACGCTCATCACCGAGGTTACCATCCCGATCGACTGCCCCGCCATCACCGACCCGTTCTCGACATCGCCCTCAATCACCGCGCGGCGCAACGCGCCGGCCCAGAAATGCTCGATTTCAAGCTGGGCGGCCTCCTTGGTCAATTCGCCGGACTGAAAGCGCGCCGCGGTTTCGGCCTGATGGCGCAGGAAGCGTTTGGTGCCTTCATTGACCAGGCCGCGCACCGGGATCACCGGGAAGCGCTCATCAAGTTGGATCGACGGCAGCGCGTCACGCGCATTGCCGCGGATGAAGGCTTGTTTGAAGTTCGGGTGGGCGATGCTTTCGACGGTCGCGGCAAACCGCGTCCCAAGCTGCGCGCCCGATGCGCCCATTCCCAGATACGACAAAATCGCCTCCCCCCGACCGAGGCCGCCGGCGACGAAAATCGGCACGTCTTTCAAATGCGGCAGGATTTCCTGCGCCAGCACGGTCAGCGACACCGGGCCGATATGGCCACCGGCTTCGCTGCCTTCGATCACGATCGCGTCCGCGCCCGATCGCACCAGGCGCTTGGCCAGCACCAGGGCAGGTGCAAACGCGATCAGTTTCGCCCCGCCATCTTTTACTGCCCGCACCGCGCCGCCCGGCGGAATGCCGCCTGCCAGTACCACGTGGCCAACTTTCGCCGCCAGGCAGACCTGCACCAGATCATCCAGCTGCGGATGCATGGTGATCAGATTCACCCCGAACGGCTTGCTGGTCATCGCCTGGGTCGCGCCAATTTCGGCTTCCAGCAACGCCGGGTTCATCGCCCCGCAGGCGATCACCCCGAACCCGCCGGCGTTCGAGATCGCCGACACCAGATGCCGTTCACTCACCCAGCTCATCGCGCCGCCCATCAGCGCGACCTCGGTGCCGAGGAACGCCGTTCCCCGCGCCCAAAGCTGGTCGAGCAGCGCCCGCGCGTCGGTCATGCAGCGTCCAATCCGTAGGCCGTGTGCAAGGCGCGCACTGCGAGTTCGGTATAGTCGGCCGCGATCAGCACCGACACTTTGATTTCACTGGTGGAAATCACCTGGATGTTGATCCCGCGTTCGGCCAGCGCCTTGAACATCGTGCTGGCAACGCCCGCGTGGCTGCGCATGCCGGTGCCAACAACGCTGATTTTCGCCACATCGCCGTCGGACAGGATTTCCGCGAAGCCGATCGTCGCGATATGTGCATCCAGCACCGCCCTTGCCCGCGGCAGATCGGCGCGGCCGACGGTGAATGTCATGTCCGTCGTGCCATCCGCCGACACGTTCTGCACGATCATATCGACGTTGACCCCGGCATCGGACAGCGGCCCGAAAATCGCCGCCGCAATGCCGGGCCGATCCGGCACCCGCCGCAGGGTGATTTTCGCTTCGTCGCGCGAATAAGCGATGCCGGACACGATTGCCTGTTCCAAAATTTCGTCCTCATCCACCACTAGGGTCCCCGGCAGATCGCTGCCGAGCAAATTTCCACCGTCAAAACTCGACAGCACCTGCACCCGCACGCGCTGCTTCATCGCCAGTTCCACGCTGCGGGTCTGCAACACTTTAGCCCCCACGGACGCGAGTTCCAGCATTTCCTCATAGGCGATTTTGGCCAGCTTGCGGGCTTTCGGCACAATGCGCGGGTCAGTCGTATAAACCCCATCGACATCGGTATAGATATCGCAGCGATCCGCCTGCATGGCCGCTGCCAGTGCCACGGCGGAGGTATCCGATCCGCCGCGCCCCAGGGTCGTCACCCGGTTATCCGGGCCAATGCCTTGAAACCCCGCGATCACCGGCACCTGGCCCATCTGCATCCGCGCAATCAAGGTCGCACCGTCAATCGCTTCGATCCGCGCCTTGCCATGGGCATCGTCGGTTTTCAGCGCAATTTGCCAGCCCTGCCAGGACCGCGCGTCGACGCCGGCTTCTTGCAGCGCAATCGCGGTCAGCCCCGCTGTCACCTGCTCGCCGGTCGCCACCACCGCGTCATATTCGCGCGCATCATGCAGCGGCGACAGATCGGTGCAATATTTCACCAGTGCGTTGGTCACCCCGGCCATGGCCGAGACCACGACGGCGACCTCATTGCCAGCATCAACCTCCCGCTTGACGCGGGCGGCGACGTTTCTAATACGGTCCAGGTCAGCGACGGACGTGCCGCCAAACTTCATCACGATGCGGGCCATACGATCCAAGCTTGTGCGAAAGATGTGGGCGGCACACATACTGGCCAGAACCGGAGTGGGCAACATGCAAGCCGTGCAGCATCAGAGCGTCTCGCCTGACGAAATCGCGCGTTTCGACGCGCTGGCAGGCGATTGGTGGAACCCAACCGGGCCGATGCGGCCGCTGCACGCGATGAACCCGGCCCGTATCGGATGGATCAATCGGCATCTCGCTGGGCCTACGCGCATCCTCGATGTCGGGTGCGGCGCAGGGCTTGCCGCTGAAGCGCTCGCGCGGCTCGGCCACGATGTCACCGGGATTGATGCCGCCGGTGCCGCAATTGATGCCGCCCGTGGCCATGCCGGCGACCTGCCGATCACCTACCGAACCAACCTCGCCGAGGACCTGCTGGCTGAGGGCATGAGCTTCCCGGTCATCACTGCCCTTGAAGTGATTGAACATGTGCCGGACCCGGCTGGCTTTGTGGCAACGCTTGCCGCCCTGCTCGAGCCTGGCGGGCTGCTGGTCGTCTCCACCCTCAACCGCACCAAGCGCGCCTGGCTGGTCGCTATCCTCGGCGCCGAATATGTTGCCCGACTGCTGCCGACCGGCACCCATGACTGGACGAAGTTCCTGTTGCCCGCCGAATTGGCCGCCCTGGCGCGCGGGGCGGAGTTGGCCTGCATTGATGTCACCGGACTGCGGCCGGGGATCGGCGGCTGGCGGGCGACGCGGGATAGTTCGGTGAACTACATCGCGGCTTTCCGAAAGGCTTGATGGCAGGTCGTTCTTTCGAGGACCAGAATGAGCGGCCAACGCCACGGGATGGCCGCTCAATGAGGATGCTCTAGTGGTGCGATCCTAACGCTCACTACCCGAGCGTTAGGTGAATCGTTCCACCAAATCAAAGGCTAGTGGATAGAATCTGACGGCTCTTTCCGTCAGATTCTATCCACTAGCGCCGCCACCAGCCCTTTTTCGCAGGTGCGTCGGGGATTGTGTCCACGCCGACCATGATCGGTTTGATCGCCGGGGCGGGTACTACTTCTGGTTCAGTTACGGGTAGTGGTTCCGGCACCGGTTCCGGTGCGGTGGCAACCGGCTCCGGCGGGGCTATCTCGACCGGTTTTGGTAGCACGGCGACTTGTGCAACAATTTCGGCAGGCGTTTCGATCGCAACCTCAGCCACCGGTTCCGGCATTTCAACGACCACAGGTTCCACTACCGCGACTATTTCAAGTGGCGCCGTCGCGTCTTCCGGCACAGCACGAATATCGCGCGCAACCGTGGCAGGGGCTGCTTCCGCCGCCGCTGCGGCTTCAATTTCCGCCTCGGCCGCCTCGGCGCGTTCCATCAGCTCGAAAATATCCACCGCATCCTGCGAATCCGTTGGCGCCGGGCCAGTATAGCTCGGCACGCCCTCGGTCTCCGCGGCGGCATCTTCCTCGCGACCATCGCGACGGCGGCGTTGGCCACCGCGA
>JANXRN010000294.1 GCA_025352995.1 Acetobacteraceae bacterium | reverse complement strand
CAAGCCGTTGCACGGCAAGTTGCACCCGCGCGAACGGATCGCCAGCACCGTTACCAAGGTTTTCGATCACCAGATGAATGGGAAGCTGTTCGTCGCGCAGCATGTCCTGCAACCGCTGTGCGTAGGCGCATTCGGACTCTCCCTCGCAACCGATGAACACCGGCTTACGTTCCGGGATCGAATGGCGCCGCCTTGTCATCCGAGATATGGCACCCCACCGTAAACGCCGCTCAGGTATTTCTTATAATGATTGTCGTCGCGCCTCACTTTCACGTCCATCAAACTATGGACAGAAGTGCGCCCTTGCCGGTCCTTCTCGCATATGACGATTTCTTCTTTGGTGAGGTCATCAAGAAGCGATGCGGAATGGCACGTCAACCAAAGCTGCGCGTTGCGCTTGTTGCGTTCACGGCTATCGCGGAACCATCGCACCAGTTCTGGAAGCAGCAGCGGGTGAATAGCTGCGTCGAGTTCATCGATTACAGCAATGCCACCCTGATCAAGCGCCGAACTAAGGAATGGATATAACCTGATGAAAGCGCGGGTTCCATGGCTTTCGAGCATCCACGGCATTTCTACGTCGAGTCCAGTATGCTTAAACATCAGAAGCGGCCCATTAGGAGTCAAACGAAATGACGCACCTTCGACGCCAGTATCAATCCGGCTCAATTCCGCGCTCAAGTTTGACAGCAGGACTGGCTGCCCCTTGAGAAAATCGATGACTTCTTCGTCGCGACCAAAATGAACGGGATCAATGTGAAAAGCAACGTTCCTTGCCCATTGGGCAAACAGCATCGCGACCGGATGCTGGAACTTGGCAAACGACGCGATCACCGAATGATTGGCTGCAAGCGTTTTCTCGAGATGAGCATAACCAGAAAGACCAAATGAGCGAGCAACCTTCAGCGGCATGTCAGCAACGCGTTCAAAAACGCGTTGCCATTTACCGTTTCCTTGTGGCCTCTGACGCAACGTCTCACGCGCTACGCGCCTGATTAAGCCGTCAAAGACGTCGAGTTCTAGTTCGTAACGGTAACTGCCACTAAGAACTGCATCACCCACCGCTACCTTGTCGCGTATGTTGGGTGAAAGGTCCATTGGTCCGCCAAATTCGACGGCAAAAATTATGGGGCGTGATGCCGAGTGCGAATCGTTGAAACGCTCGCAACCAACAAAGCCATCACCCGGATATTGCACGCTTTCACGGATAAAACGAAAAACAAAAGAAAGCGCACGCAGAACAGTCGTTTTGCCCGATGCATTCGCCCCGAACAGAGCAACAACCTTGGGGGCACGTAGTTCTGCACCCGAATAAATCGGAGCAAACCGCCCTTCTAAATCAATCACCTTGCCGTCCACCGTCAGGTCAATGACCTGGCGATCACGGATGGAAAAGAAATTCTCGACCTCAAAGCGATAGAGCATAATGGCACCTCATCGCGACATAATGCCATTATCAACGATTTTTCGTCAATAATTCGATTTCATGCCGCCATCGAGGACACGGCAGGCGCTAAAGCCGATAAATCCCCTCCGCATTGCCCCGGAAAATCGCCCGCCGTTCCGCCTCTGACAGCCGACACGGAAACGCGTGTTCCGGGTCATCGAAATCCCAGTGCGGATAGTCCGACGCAAACACCAGCCGGTCCCAGCCGATCCATTCCAGCGTCCGGCGCAGTTCTTCTGGCCGTTCGGGTTCTTCCATCGGTTGGGTCGAAAACCACACATTGCGCCGCATATAGGCGGATGGCGGCATGGTCAGATCGGGCACCTCACTCCGCATTTTCTGCCAGTGGCGATCGAGCCGCCAGGCGAGGTTCGGCGCCCAGGCGAACCCACCCTCAATGCAGATCATTTTTAGGGTCGGGAAATGCTCGAACACACCTTCCAGGATCATGCTGGTGAGCTGGGTCTGCATCGAATGCACCAGCACGTGATGATCTTCAGCGTAAAAGCTCGGCCAGCCGCCCGGTGACGGCGCATGGCCGCTTTCACCGCCGATATGCATGCCGATCGGCAGGCCGTGGCGGGCTGCGGCTTCGAAAATCGGCCAGTAGCGGCGCTGCCCGATTGGCGCCAGACTGCGCGAGGTCAGCTGGATTTGCGCGAAATTGCGATCGCCTGCCCGCCGGTCAATTTCGACAACCGCGGCCGCCGGGTCTTCAAACGGAATTAAAATCGACGCGCGCAACCGGCGCTCCTGGCTGGTGAACGCGGCCACCTGCCAATCATTGATCGCGCTGCATAATGCCGCCGCCAGCCCGGGATTGCGCACCAGATTGCAATCGAGCAGCGGCTCCAGAATCCCGACCTCAATGTCATAGCGATCGAGCAACTGCCGCCGCATGAAATCGAGGTCCGATCCCGGCGCGTTGCCGTTCGCGGGCCACGCATCGCGGCGCGCAGTGTTGGGCGAAAAGCGCGGGTAAGTTCCGCGCCCGGCCAATGGGCGATGCGACAGCTTGCCGTATTCGGCAATGTGCTTCCGCCAGCGCGTCGACAGGAACGGATCGAGGTCGCGTTCGGAGGCCAGCGACGGGTGGATGTCGCTGTCGATGATGCGCAGCTTGGTGGTCTGGCGGTCTAGCACTTCGCTCATGGTGATTCTCCAAGAAGAACAAAGGCAAGGTCTTCTTTTTGTGAACAAAAAGAAGCAAAAAAACTTCATCCATTGTTGCCGTTGGCTCGGGACCTTACCGCAGTCCCGCGGCACCCGTAACAAGTCGGAGAAAGTTTTTTTGGTTCTTTTTGTTCACAAAAAGAACATGCTTACTTACCTAATCTAGCATAAGTCGCCAGCGGATTATCCACCATCATCTTCCGCACCAGCCCCGCATCTATCCCCGCCGGCAGCGCCGCATCGCCATCAAACTGCCAATGCGGATAATCGGTCGCAAACAGCAGCATATCATCAGACCCCAACTGGTCCAGCACAAACCCAAGGTCGGCCGCATCGGGCGGCGCGTCGAGCGGTTGCATGGTCAGCCGCACATGATGGCGCACCAGTTCGGCCGGCGCCGCTTTCACCCACGGCACTTCCGGCCGCACCCCGCGCCAGGTTTTGTTGGCACGCCACAGGAAGCCGGGCAGCCAGGTGACGCCGGATTCGAGGAACACCAAGCGCAGCCGGTCAAACTTGGTCAGCGCGCCTTCGTAAATCAAGCTGAGCAGCTGATCCTCGAAAACCTGATGGGCTGCCACATAGTCGTGCAAATACTGCGACGGCCAGCCGTTCGAGGTCGGCGCATGGCGGAACAGGCTGCCAGTGTGCAGACCAATGGGCAGATCGTATTTTTCGGCGGCTTGGTAAATCGGCCAGTAATAGCGCTTGCCGTACGGCATTTCGGCGGCCGCCGGCAGCAAAATCTGCACGAAGCGTTGATCACTGGCGAGGCGTTCGATTTCTTCCACCGCCAGATGCGGCGCCTGCGCCGGCACCACGATCGATGCGCGCAGCCTTGGGTCCCGCGCCAGCCATTCGGCGGCGATCCAGTCATTGGTGGCACTGCAAATCGCCGCGCCCATGGTTTCGCTGACCGCCATCGGCCCACCATAGAGCGGGTTGCAGATGGCAAATCTAGTGCCGAAATGATCGAGCGCCTGGCGCTGCAACTGGGCGAAATCGGTGCCGGGCTTGCCGCCGGAAACCCGCCAATCCGCGCGGCAGGAAATCGGCGCGTTGGGCGGGTAGCTCGCCGGGTCAAACCCGTCCATGCCGCGTTCGATGAAGGCCGATTGCCAATGCGCCGACATATAGGGCAGCAGAGTCTTGATCCCCGGCACGCCAGGATGGATATCGCAGTCGATGGCGCCTGAGGTCAGCATCAGATTTCGACCACGATATAATGTTCTTCAACCGATACAGCGATGGTTTCGGCAACGTAGGGGCCTTGCACCAATGCCTGCCCGCTGGTGGCTTGGACCGGGAATTGCCGCACTGCGATCTTGTCGGGTTCGCACCAGCTTTGCCCAGTGCGAATGTCGAATTCCCACCCATGCCAGGGGCAGCGGATAATCTCGCCGGCCCGTTCCATGCGATATTCGCCGGGCGTGTCGGCCAGCACCAGGCCGGTCAGCAACCCTTCGCACAGGCTGCCGCCCTGATGCGGGCAGCGGTTGAGCAAGCCGTAGAACTGGCCTTCGAGGTTGAAAACCGCAATCGGGCGGCCGCGCACTGAAAACAGCTTGCGGCCGCCCGGCGGCAGGTCTCGGACGGCGGCGACAACATGACGTGTCATCGCCGTATCATTCTCAGGCGTCGAACTTGATCAGGTTGCGCACCTGCGCCGCCGTTTTCAAGGTCGCGAAGCCCTCGTTGATCTGGTCGAGCTTGATGTGCCCGCTGACGAGATGATCGAGCTTCAGGCGGCCCTGGCGCCACATGGTCAGCATCCGCGGCATATCGGTGCGGAAATGATTGCTGCCCATCGACGAACCCTGGATGCGCTTTTCGCGCAGGAAGTCCGCGCCATGGATTTCGATCTTCTGGCCGAACGGGATCATCCCGATGATGGTCGCGGTGCCGCCAGCGCGCAGCATCTGCCAGCATTGTTCGGCGGTGACCTTGGCGCCCAGCGCCTCGAACGAATAATGCACCCCGCCGCCGGTGAGTTCTTTCACCGCTTCGACCGGATCGACGTTCGACACGTTGATGATGTCCGTCGCGCCCATTTGCAGCGCAATTTCGAGCTTGGATTGCACCTTATCGATCGCGATGACCCGCGACGCTCCAGCCAATGCCGCACCATTGATCGCCGACAGGCCAATGCCACCGCAGCCAACCACGGCGACAAAGCTGCCGGGCTTCACCTGGGCGGTGTTGAACACCGCGCCCACGCCGGTGATCACGCCGCAGCCAACAAGTGCCGCGATGTCCATCGGAATGTCGTTGTCGATCTTCACCACCGCGTTTTCATGCACCAGCATCTGTTCGGCGAAGGACGACAAATTGGCGAACTGGTTCACCACCTGGCCTTTCCACGACAGACGACGGGCGGCACCGGGGGCGAGCTTCACCGTCGGGTCATCGCACAGCACGGTGCGGCCCGACGTGCAGTTTTCGCAAGCGCCGCAGAACACCGACAGACAGGTGATCACGTGATCGCCCGGCTTCACGTACGTAACATCCTCCCCCACCGCTTCGACGATCGCCGACGATTCGTGGCCCAGGATCATCGGGGCGAGCCCGGGATAAAGCCCGTCCATGAAATGCAGATCCGAATGGCACAGCCCAGCAAACGCGGTGCGCAGCAGCACTTCACGGCGCTTCGGCTTGGCGACGTCCACATCTTCAATGGTGAGCGGCGTGTTGGCGCCGTGGAAAATGGCAGCTTTCATCGGATCGTTTCCCTAATCTTGAGCGGCATTCAGGACCGCGACGCGGGAGGCTAGCGCGGTGCTGGGGTCTCGTCCAGGGAGGAAGGAAGGTCTTCTTTTTGTGAACGAAAAGAAGCAAAAAAACTTTGTCGGTTGGCGCCCGGTTACCCGGGAAGCAGTCCTAAACGGTCCGGGATGGACGCGATGACCGATGCTTCGACGTTGGCGAACGCGAGGCGCAAATGGCGGTCCTGGTCGGGGCCGAAAAACGGGCCAGGCAAGCAGGCCAGCCCGCATTCGCCGGCAAGCCGTTGGGCAACCAAATTCGCATCCGGCGCATCGTCGGGCAGCCTGACATAGGCGAAATAGGCGCCCAGCGCATCGATCCGCCAGCCGGGCAATTGCTCTAGCGCCGCCCGACACATCGCCGCCCGCCCGGCCATCAGATCGCGATTGCCGTCGCGCCAGTCGCGCAAACCGTCAATCGCCCAGCTCAGCACCGCCTGGCCCGCACGCGGCGGGCAAATCTGGAACGTATCCAGCACCTTCGCCAGTTCGCCCATCACCGCCGGGCCGGCCGCCATCGCCCCCAGCCGATGGCCGGGAATGCAGTAGGATTTCGAGAACGAATAAAGCTGCACCACATTGTCGCGCCATGCCGGGTCAGCGAACAGATCATGCGGGCGGTCAGCTTCAGGCAGGAAATCGCGATAGGTTTCATCGAGCACCAGAAACAACCCGCGATCGCGGCACAGCCTGGCAAACCGCGCGATGATCTCGGGCGGATAAATTGCCCCGGTCGGGTTGTTCGGGGTCACCAGCACAATCGCCCGCGTGCCGGCATCAATCAGCGTCGCGGCCAGTTCAGGGTCGGGCACAAACCCGGCTTCGGCCCCGCACGGCAGCGCGCGCGGGGTGACCCCGAGCATCGCGCAGGCCATCTGATGGTTGAAATACCACGGCGCTGGCAGCAGCACGTTGGAACCCGGCCCGGCCAGCGCCGTCATGGCCATGGTGAAAGCCAGATTACAGCCGGCGGTAATCGCGACATCCGCGGCCACGATCGACGCGCCGTAAATCCGCGCCATGTCGGCCGCCAGCGCCTCGCGCAGCGCCATATCGCCGGCGATATCGCCATAGCGGGCAAATGCCGCGTCGCCGGCGGCGATTGCCAGCCGGTTCAGCAATTCGGGATGCGCCGGATAGCCCGGCACTGCCTGGGTCAGATCGATCATCGGCCCGGCAGCGCCGGTATAACCACGCGCCCATTCCCGCGCCGCAGGAATGGGCGGTGCGGCGATTTTACGCAGCAAGCTAGAAACGGTCGGGATAATCATCGGGCGATGATGTCATCGCCGGTGCGACCGGTCCAGCCGCTACTCGGCGGCGTGTGCCATCCCAAGGCCCGCAACCGGGGCGTGGGTGACGATGCTGGGCTGTTCGGTGACCGCGTATATCTGGGTGGTCAGGTTGGCGATCTCGGGATTGGCCTTCATGCGCGCCACGATCGGCCCGGCGAGATAGGCTTCGGCATTGGCGCGGCTATCAAAGCAATACAGCCCGCCGACCTTTGGCCCGCCTTCGGTGTTCAGCCAGATTTTCCATTGCAGCCCCGCAACACTGAGGAACGGCTTGGCGCGTTCGGCGGTATTATTCGCCGTCGCCATTGCCGGCGTCATGTTGGGATAGTCGAAATTGACCTGCAGCATGAACATCGCGCTCTCCGTGTTGGGTCCGGGGTTTCGTTGGCCACACAGTAGCGCGCAGGTCCTTCAAGCGCCATATCTAGCGCCCGTAATAGCGCCCGCCGCCACCGTGGTAGTAGCCGCCTTGATAGTACGGCACCGGCACATAAACCGCCCCGCCATAGTAGCCGCCGACCGGGGCAACCACGCAGCCACCCAAGCTTAGCAGACTGATGGCGCAGAGCAGGCCAAAAATAACAGCGATAGCGGAACGACTAGGACGGGGGCGGCGCATGATGGCCTCGGGGGGATGGTGAAGATGCCAGATGTGCCCTCAAATAAGGCGAGATCGTGGAGACGGTGTGGCGGTCGCAAGGTCACGGCCCTAATGGATGAAATTTCACCTGGCGGCGGGCGCTTCTGTCTCGGTTTTGCCACAGATCGCGACAAATATGCCGGACTGCTTCTGAAGGAGCGTTCGCCATGCCGGGCCATACCAGATTTTGCTCGATTGCCCTTGCCGGCTGGATGTTGGTCAGCCCGGGCCTGGCGATCGCCCAATCTGAACCGCCGGCGGTTGACCCGCCCCATTCTGACCCACCTGGACGGGTCGGCAGGCTGGCGCGGATCACCGGCACGGTGTCGTTGCGCACCGCCGATCAGACCGACTGGCAACCGGCATCGCTGAACTATCCGGCGACGTCTGGCCAAACCTACTGGACCGGACCCGGCGCGCGGGCGGACATCGAAATCGCCGGCACTAAGCTGGTGCTTGACCAGAGCAGCCAGCTTGAGCTCGAAACCCTCGATGACCATCGGCTGACGGGGAGCCTGGTGCAAGGCAACCTCGCGGTGACGTTACGCCAGATGGAGCCGGGCGATAATGTCACCTTGCGCACCCCGCGCGGCACCGTGACCCTGGCCACGGATGGACGCTACGCCATCGCAACCGGCGATCCCGGGCGACCTGGCACTGTCACGGTGATCGAGGGCCAGGCCCAGATTGTCGGCCCCGGCATTTCGCTCGCGGTTGGGCCGCATCAGACCGCCACAATCACTGGGCAGGAAATTTTGCAAGCCAGTGTTGGCCCCCAGGCAACTGACGCCTTCATTGTCGCCAACACCGCGCCACCGCCGCCATTGCCGACCGGGCAATTCGCCCTGCCTGAACAGATCCAGGACATGACCGGCGGGGCGATCCTGGCCGATACTGGCAGTTGGGAAGCCGTGCCGGAATACGGGCAGGTTTGGTACCCGCCGGTGGCGGCAAGCTGGGTGCCGTATCGGCATGGTCATTGGGCCCATGTGCTGCCGTGGGGGTGGACCTGGGTGGATGACGCGCCGTGGGGGTTTGCGCCGTTCCATTATGGCCGCTGGCTGCAAGTCGGGCCCCGCTGGGGATGGATTCCGGGCGCCTGGGAAGGCCGCCATCATCGCCCGATTTACGCCCCCGCCTCGGTGGCCTTCGTCGGCTTTGGCGCCGGCGTGGCACTCGGTGCGCGCCATACCAGCCCGGTCGGTTGGGTCCCGCTGGGGCCGCGGGAGCGATATCGGCCGAGCTATGGTGCAAGTCCGGGCTATGCGAACCGAGTCAATTTCGGTCACAATCAGGCTGTGACCAATAATAGTTACGTCAATCGGCATAGTACAACCATGGTGCCAGCATCCGTGATGGGCAATGCGCAGCCGGTGGCGCGCAACCCCGGCTTTGTGTCGCCGCCAACCCTGGGTTCGGCCCGGCCGACGGCCAACCGGCAGCCGGCCGCACCTGGGCCTGTCGCCAGCAACCGACCGGGATTTATCATGCCGAACAGCGCCGCGCCGGCGCCAACGGCGCGGCCCAATTTTACCGGCGCCGCCGGGTCGTTACCGCGGGTCGAGCGGCCTTCCGCCCCGCAGCCACAGCGGCGATTTGCCCCGCCGACGCCGCAGCGTGGGTTCCCGACGATCCAGCCGCCGCAGTACCAACGCCCGGCGCCAACACCGTATCAACAAGCAATACCGCACTATAACGCGCCGCAGCAGCAGCAACATTACGCGGCTCCCCAGCAACACGCGGCCCCGGCACAGCAACAAAGCGCGCCATCACGTAGTTGTTCCCCTGGACAAAAACATTGCTGATCGCGCCACGGATGCTGACATGGCGACGCGTGCTGCGGCGCCTGCGCGATATTTTTCTGCTGCCGCTGGCGTTGATCGTTGTAGTGCTCGAAGACGTGCTATGGGCCGGAGCCAAGCTGGCGCTGCGCGCAATCACCGCCCTGCCGGCGATCCGTCGGCTTGAAGCCTGGCTCACCACCCTGCCCATCTGGATCGCCTTGCCGCTATTTCTGGTGCCGGAAGTGCTGGGAAAACTTGGCGAGCTTTGGGCGCTGGCGCTGATGGCACAGGGCCATGTTCGCAGCGGCGTGCTCGCCTATCTGGCTGTGCGGGTGGTGGCGAGCCTGATTGTGGTGTTCATCTACCATGCCTGCGAGCCGAATTTGCTGCGGGTTGGCTGGTTCGCCTGGGCGGTCGGGCGGGTTCATCGCATCCGCGACTGGGCGGTAGCCATCATCCGCCCGTGGCGAACGGTGGTGCGCGCGTTTTTGCAGCGCCGGCGGTCACGTTTGATGGGCCGGCTGTGGGCGATCCGGTTCTGGGTACGGCGGAAGATCGGGCTCTGGAACGAATGAAGCGGCGCCATTGTTGGTGACGCCGCTTCACATCTGCTTAACCTATGGTCGCAAAGCCTACATGCGCTGCAGGCACTTGCCGAATTGTTCAACGATATTGTGCGACCCCTTCATGTCGGCTTCCCAGGCTTTCAGTGCTTTTTGCGAGGGGAATTCGATCACCATCGCATCGGCAGCCTGAAATTCCTTGAGGAAGTTCGTTGCCTGCTTGAAGGGAATGCCGAACTGGAGAGCATCGTCCCCGTCGCTCATCTTGAAGCCCGTCGCCTGGGCTTTCCAGGGCGTGTCATCGTCGAACGTCAGCGCCACCGACACTTTCTGGCCCTTGGGGATTTCCCAGGTGTCCTTGCTGAGCTGGACGGTGAATTCGCTATCGTCGGCGAAATATTTGAAGCCGAACCAGCGTCCGCCGCCGCTCGCCGAGATGCCGCACACTTTGGTGCCGTCGCTGCTGGTGCCGCTATAGGCTTCCCAGTTGCCCGATTTGGCGAAGACTTTGGTGTCTGCCATCGCGGGGGTTGAAACGGCGGCGACCATCAATGCAGCGCCGACCAAACCTGCCCGTACGCACGAATTCATTACACTTCCTCCAATTGATACGACAAACGATACGCGAGCCGCAGGCTGATTGGAACCCCAAATTTTATCTGCCGGACAGGTGCAATTCATCTTTCGAAATTAAGCCGCAAGCCCGGAATGTTCCAGTTGGCGTCTAGCCAATCGAGCGCCACCAGCTGGCCGCTGCCCGACAGGGTAACAAAGGCGCGGGTGAGATCATCGCCCCCAAAACAAATATTGGTTACCATCGGATCGGCAAAGCGCACCATCCGCAATACCTGCCCGGCGGGCGAAATCACCGTCACCGCGCCGGTCACCAGGGTTGCAACACAAATATTGCCGGCCGCATCGATGGCCAGGCTATCGAACATCTGATAGCCGCCGAGGCCGGCCACAAAGCGGCCACCATGGGGCATGTTGGGCTTGGCGCGGCGCAGCTGGCCAGGGCCGTCGAGATCGAACGCCCACACCCGCGCGGTTGCGGTTTCGGCGGCATAAACAACCATGCCATCCGGCGACAGGCCAATCCCGTTCGGGGTCAGCAGCGGCCAAGCCAATTCGGTAATGAAGCTGCCATCGGCCTTGGCGTAGAACACGCCGCCGACATCGCGATCCCGGTGGCGGGTTTTGCCGAGATCGGTGAAATAGAACCCGCCATGGGTGTCAAAGACGATATCATTGGGGCCGCGCAATTTCACCCCGTCGCACTGATCATATAATGTCGTCACCGCGCCGCTAACCGGATCGACCCGTTCGATCGAGCCGCCGACATAATCATCCGGTTGCAGGCCGGGCCGGATCACTCCGCCGGTTTCATGCCAGATGAAGCCGCCATTGTTGCAAACATAGTACGCGCCATCGGGACCGACCGCCATGCCGTTCGGGCCGCCCTGATGGCGCGACAAGATGCGCTGCGCGCCGTCAGGGGCAACGATGGTGACGGTTTTGCGTTCGATTTCGACCAGTGCGACGGACCCGTCGGCAAGCCAGACCGGGCCTTCCGGAAAGCGCAGGCCAGTGGTGATGATTTGCATGATGGCGTCCCCGGTTTATGTTGGCGGGGAAGGTAGCTGCCCGCCCGACCAAATGTCCAACCTTGGCAAAGTGGCTGCCAGTGTGTATGGTGCGCATCATGAAAAGCGGCGACCTGATCCGAGAACTGCGCGCGGCTGGCTGGTTTCTGGATCGGGTGCGCGGTTCGCATCATGTCTTCAAACACGCGACCCGGGCCGGCCATGTCGTCGTACCACATCCCAAGAAGGATCTCGGCACCGGGCTGGTCGCCGCGATCCGCAAGCAAGCCGGCCTTTAGGAACCAACCATGCGCTACCCAATCGTCATTGAACCCGGCACGGAAACCCTCGCCTTCGGGGTGATTGTTCCCGATCTCCCCGGCTGTTTCTCCGCAGGTGATACGCTTGACGACGCCATGATCGGTGCCGAGGAAGCGGCCGCGGCCTGGATCGATGCAACCCTTGATCAGGGCCAGCCAATTCCAAACCCAAGCAGCCTCGACACGCTTCGGGCCAATCCGGACTATGCTGGGTGGACCTTCGGCGTCATTTCGATTGACCCCGCTTTATTTGATGACACCGTTGAGCGGGTGAACATCACTTTGCCGCGCCGGGTGCTAAAACGGCTCGATGCGTTGGCGCAGGCAGCCCATGAAAGCCGGTCAGGCTATATTGCACAGCTTACGCTGGAGCGAACCTGAGCTACCTGATCAACCCTGACGCCTCCGCCCGTGCCCGCGCCGCCTGCATGCTGTCTGCCACCGCCAGTGCCGCCGCGAGCGCACGCCGCCCGGCCGCGGCATCCACCCGAATTGGCGCGCCATCCAAGACCGACGCCACAAACCCCGCATGTTCAGCCGCCAACGCGTCTTGTTCCGGCCAGTTGATGTGGCGCATCGTCGCCTCCGGCATACCCGGCACCGCCATGCCATCGCCGCCGCGCCCGATCGCCATCAGGCTGCGGGCGGCAAAATCGACATTCAGATAGCCGTCCTGCCCGAACAGCCGCATCTTGCGTTCGGTGCGCAGCGAAATCCGGCTCGCGGTAATCATCGCCACGCAGCCATTGCTGAACCCGAGCCTTGCATTGGCAATATCCTCGAACGCGCTCGCCACCGGCGCACCGATCGCGTCCACCGTTTCCAGCTCCGCATCGACCAGCGACAGCACCATGTCGAGGTCGTGGATCATCAGGTCGAGCACCACCGACACATCCGTGCCGCGCGGCTTGAAAGGGGCAATGCGAATGCATTCGATGAAAATCGGGCGCGGCATGTGAAGTTGGATTGCCGCATGTTCGGGCGTGAAGCGCAGCAAATGCCCGACCTGCAAAACCCGCCCGGTCTGAAGCGCCAAAGCCGCCAGCGCGTCCGCCTCTGCCAAGGTCGCCGCTATCGGCTTTTCCACCAGCACGTGCTTGCCGGCCCGAAGGGCGTCGGACGCCAGCGCGAAATGGGCCTCCGCTGGAGTGGCAATGACGATCGCGTCGGACGATGCCAGCAAATCCGACCACGCCATCGGGACGGTGCCGGTCTCGGCCGCCACCAAGGCCGCCCGCGCCGGGTCGCGATCGGCAATCCCCACCAGCACCGACCGCGCCGATGCGGCAATTTTCTGGGCGTGAAACCGACCAAAATGTCCGGCGCCGGCAACCCCTATCTTCAGCCTACGATGATCCATTGCGCCTTCTACCATCCGGCCGCACGCCGCAGCTAGCCGGTCACGTGCCCATCATATTGCGGCAAATCGTCGGTAATGCTGAACCACGGCGCTTTCGACCCGACAAAAATATGCGCGCTCGGGCGGATCGACGGCGCATCCCGCAACGTCCCCATTGCGACATGCACATAGGCCGCGTCCCGCACCAGGGAATACAAGAGTGCGCCGCACCGGGCGCAATGCGCGTCGTGGCTGGATGGCTGGCCATAAATCAGCCGCCGATCCGCGCCCGCCGTCACCCGCAATTTCGCCGCCTCGATCCCGGCAAACGGCTTGAACGCGGCACCGGTGGTGCGGCGGCAGTTCCCGCAATGGCAGTTCAGCGCGTAGCGAAATGCGTCGGTGACTTCGTAGCTTACTGCGCCGCAGAGGCAGCCGCCGGAAAGGGTATTTGTGTGCATGAAGGCTCCAAGAAAGGTAAGCAAGCAGTTCTTTTTGTGAACAAAAAGAACCAAAAAAACTTTATCTGATTCACTTGCCGTTTGCTCGGGTGCCACCCCACACCCGAGCCAACGGCAACAAACGGACAAAGTTTTTTTGCTTCTTTTTGTTCACAAAAAGAAGACCCTTCCTTCCCCTCCCCTTGCCCAATCCCCCCACCCAGGCTACGGCGCGGGGTTCGCGTGGGACGAGGGTACCTAGAGGCATGATGTATTTCAGCCGATTGAAGACTTGGACAGTGCTGGGCATCTGCCTCGCCGGGCTATTGCTGTGCGTGCCGAACCTCGCGCCATCGCCGGCGGGTTGGATTCCGTGGCGCACCATCCATCTCGGCCTCGATCTGCGCGGCGGCAGCTATCTGCTGCTTGAAGTCGATATGAACACGGTGATGAAAGAACGGCTCGACAGCCTCGGCGACGGCGCCCGCCAGGCGCTGCGCCGCGCCGGGGTGCAGCGGTTCGTGGTGTCCGTCCAGCAAGCCCAGCAGCGGCTGCTGGTGCGGGTATCCGAAGACGGCAAGGCGGACGCGGCGATGGCGGCGGTGCGCGAACTGGCGACGGTCGCCGTGCCGGGCCAGCGCGCCGACCTTGATTTTTCCACCCTGCCCGACGGTCAGATCGCCATTACCTTGTCGCCGCTGGCGCTGAAGGAACGGTCGGCATCCGCGGTCGCACAGTCGATCGAGATCGTTCGCCGCCGCATCGATGGCAGTGGCGTGACCGAGCCGGTGATCGCCCGCCAGGGCGACAGCCGCATCATCGTGCAGTTGCCCGGCATTGAAGACCCGAACCGGATCAAGGAGTTGCTCGGCAAAACTGCGCGGATGACCTTCCGGCTGACCGATGAAACCGCCAATGTCACCGGCGCGCCGCCGCCCGGGGTGGATTTCCTGCCGATGGAAGGCAAAGGCGGCCAGAAAGTCGCGGTGCGCCGCCGGGTTGAAGTCGATGGTGGCAATCTGACCGACGCGCGCGCCGGGCAGAATAATCAGAACGGCGAATGGGTGGTGAATTTCACCTTCGATTCGCTCGGCACCCGTCGCTTTGCCGAAATCAGCCGCGCCAATGTCGGCCATCCCTTCGCCATCGTGCTCGATGACAAGGTGATCAGCGCGCCGGTGATTCGTGAACCGATTACCGGCGGCAAAGGCCAGATCAGTGGCAGTTTCACCGCGGCATCGGCGACCGATCTGTCGGTGTTGCTGCGCGCCGGGGCGCTCCCCGCGCCGTTGACGGTGGTTGAAGAACGCAGCGTTGGGCCGGAACTCGGTGCGGACGCCATCCGCGCGGGCGCCATCGCGCTTGCGGTCGGGTTCGTGCTGGTGATGGTGTTCATGGCGCTGTTCTATGGGCTGTTCGGCTGGTTCGCGAACCTCGCCTTGCTTGCCAACCTGGCGTTGCTCGGCGGCATCATGTCGTTGCTGGAGGCGACGCTGACTTTGCCGGGCATGGCCGGGATTTTGCTGACTTTGGGCATGGCAGTGGATGCCAACATCCTGATTAATGAGCGTATTCGCGAAGAAGTCCGCAACGGGCGATCGCCGCTGAACGCGATGGAGGTTGGGTTCCAGCGCGCCTTCTCGACCATCGTGGACAGCAATGCGACGGCGTTTCTCGCCCATGTGATGCTGTTTGCCTTCGGCGCCGGGCCCGTGCGCGGCTTTGCGGTTACCATCACGGTGGGCATCGCGACGTCAATGTTCACCGCCACCATGCTGGCGCGGCTGTTCATGGTGCGCTGGTATGCCCAGACCCGTCCCGCCAGCCTGCCGGTATAGGATCCGCTCTATGTTCATTCGTCCCATGCTGCGGCTGGTGCCCGATAACCTCACTTTCCATTATATGCGTGGCCGCATTGCCGGGCTGATCGTTTCCGCCGTGCTGTCGATCGCCTCGGTCGGGCTGTTTTTCTACCCCGGCCTGTCGCTCGGGATTGATTTCAAGGGCGGCATCATCATGGAGGTGCGCACGCCGGCGCCGGCCGATATTGCCGCGATCCGTGCCGGCCTTGCCGAACAAGGCCTGCGGACCGAGGGGGTGCAGCGCTTCGGCGATGATAATTCCGTCGCCATCCGGCTCGAGGCGCAACCGACCGAGGCCGCCACCCAGATCGTGGTCACCAAAGTCCGCACCGCGCTGGAAAAAGCCCAGCCTGGCACGCGGGTGCTGCGGACCGACGCGGTCGGCGCTTCGGTGTCAGCCGAACTGTTCCGCGACGGCATGTCCGCGCTTGGGTTCAGCCTGCTGATGATCCTGGTCTATATCTGGTTTCGCTTTGAATGGCAGTTCGCGGTTGGCGCGGTGGTGACCCTGATCCTCGACGTCACCAAGGCGATCGGGTTTCTCGCGCTCACGCGGCTTGATTTCGATCTGGTGATGGTGGGCGCGATCCTGACCATTCTGGGTTACTCGACCAACGATAAAGTGGTTGTGTACGACCGGATGCGGGAAAATTTGCGCAAATACAAAACCATGCCGCTACGCGAACTGATCGACCTGTCGATTAACGAAACCCTGAGCCGCACGCTCGGGACCTCCATGACGGTGTTTCTGGCGAGCTTGCCGCTGGCGCTGTTTGGCGGCTCGACGCTATCGGGGTTTGCCTGGTGCATGCTGTTCGGCATCGTGGTCGGGACATCATCATCAATTTTCATCGCCGCGCCGATCTTGTTGTTCCTGGGTGAAAATCGTCTGCGGCGCGACACCAAAGATGCTGTCGTGCCGGCCGAATAATAGAATTGTCGCATTTTTAAATTTTTTTTGTCGCTCTTTTGCGACGTTTATGGTTTATTAACCCATCCTCTTTGGATGGAACCCCGCCATGCCTGACCCGACAGCCGCCCCGCGCTCCGCCGAAATTATCGCCTTCCGGCCGCTTGTGCCGGCGGGCAAACCGGACGCCGCCGAAGCCATTGCGCTCGCCGAGGCCAGCGCGGAGGACCCGCAACTAAGGCTGCAACGCGCGATGGTGGCGCTTGACGACGCTTTAGCGCGGCAGAAAATTGCGGTTGCTGAATGGCGCAACTCAATGTCCCAGCTTGGAAGCCGGGTCGATGGGCTGGGCGGCGCGCTGCATGGCCTGCAATCGAGTCTGGGCGGCTTGCAAACCCAAGTGACCCAGCTTCATTCCAGTGCGGTGGGCCTCGAAGCCCAAGCCGATCGGCTGCTCGCGGCCACCACGCCGGCATAGCCGCCTGCCGCCTTGCATGGCATAAAACGGCCATGCGCACCGCGTCCCCCGAATTTGTCGCCATTGGCGAACCGATGCTGGAATTCAACCAAGCGCCGCTTAGCGCGGACGGGAGGGGCTATTTCCTGGAGGGCTTTGGCGGCGACACGTCCAACGCCACCATCGCCGCCGCGCGCCAAGGGGTGCGCACCGCCTATCTGACCGCGATTGGCGATGATTGGCCGGGCGCCCGCTTGATGGATTTATGGCAGGCCGAAGGGGTGGATGTATCTTCCGTCAAGCGCGACCTGGTTCGGCAAACCGGAGTCTATTTCGTCACCCATGGCGATCGCGGGCACGAATTTCTGCATTACCGGCGCAATTCGGCGGCATCTTGGTTCGGGCCGGACGATGTGCCCGCAGGCCTGATCGCCCGCGCAAAAATGCTGTACGTGTCAGGGATTAGTCAGGGTATATCAGAGTCTGGGCGGGATGCGGTCGTCCGCGCCATCGCCATCGCCTGCGCCCACAAGGTGCAAATCGCCTACGACACCAATTACCGCCCCAAGCTATGGTCACCTGCCGAAGCCGCGTCGGTGATGCACGCCGCCATTGCCCAAGCCGACATCGCGCTGCCGAGCCTGGATGACGCCACCATTTTGACCGGCCTGACCGAGCCTGACGCGATTGCCGATTTCTATTTGCGCCTTGGCCCGCGCATCGTCGTGGTCAAGAACGGTGCCGCAGGGGCGTTGCTGGCAACGCCGGATGCGCGGGTCCAGATCCCGCCTTTTGCGTGCAACCCGGTGGACGCAACCGGTGCCGGCGATACGTTCTGCGGCAGTTTCCTGGCCCGGCTGATCCATGGCGATGCGCCGGAAGCCGCCGCGCGCTACGCGGCCTGCGCCGCCGCGTTGAAATGCGAAGGCTACGGCGCCGTCGCCGCCATCCCCACCCGCGCCCAAGTTCTGCACGCAATGGAAACACGATGATCGACACGCTGCGCCTGCGCCTGCGGCCCTGGTGGGATGATGATTTCGCCCATATGGCTGACATCCATGCCGATCCGGAAATGATGGAACTGCTGGGCGGCCCGATGGATCGCGCGGCGTCGGATGCCTGGATCGCCCGGCAAATGGTGCATTACGGGCGCGAAGGCTATTGCTTCTACGCGGTCGAAGCCTGCGGCGGGGTTGCCCCCCTGATCGGTGCGGTCGGGCTTATCAAGCTGCGCCCGGAAATGCCGATGGCGCCGGCAATCGAAATTGGCTGGCGCATCGGGCGCAAATTCTGGGGCCGTGGCTATGCCACCGAAGCCGCGCACGCAGCGCTGACCGAGGGCTTCGGCCCGATCGGCGCCAGAGAAATCGTCGCCTTCACGGTGCCGCATAATGCGCGGTCGCGCGGGGTGATGGAAAAGCTTGGCATGACGCGCGACGAAAGCGCCGATTTCGATCATCCGCGGGTGCCGGAAACATCCCCCCTGCGCCGGCATGTGCTTTACCGGCTGCGCGCAGAGAATTTCGTGACTTTAGGCTGTTAAACAAAACTAGCCTTGATGCGGTCATAAAATTCGCTGAACGGTCGGCGAAATTGACCTGGTATCGTAATAAATTTGATTGTTTTTCGAACAAAAAAATTAACTGCTCAGATTTTTTTGTCAAAAAAAGTCTGAGGAAAGAAGAATTATAAGGCAAGCAGTTCTTCTTGTGAACAAAAAGAACCAAAAAAAACCTTCTATCCATTCCTGGCCGTTGGCGTGCGTCCCCTCGGAACAGCGAACCGCTCGGGAGTAACTGCTCTCTGTCCTAACCAGCCGCCTGCAGCCTGCGTCGTAATTGCCCAGAGAGCCGAGAACATCGGACAGGCCAAACTGGTTCCGCCAACTACTTCGA
>JANXRN010000094.1 GCA_025352995.1 Acetobacteraceae bacterium | reverse complement strand
TTTTCGGGATGGGTCTGGGCGTAGGCGAGCGCGAGGGTGGACCCCCAGGACCCACCGAACAGCACGAGGCTACCGAGGCCAAGATGGGTGCGCAGCCGTTCGATATCGCCGACCAGATGCGGGGTGGTGTTGGAGTCGATGCTGCCGAGCGGGGTGGACCGGCCACTGCCGCGCTGGTCGTAGATCACCACCCGCCAATAGGAAGGGTCAAAAAAACGCCGATGCACCAGGCCCGCGCCCGCGCCGGGGCCACCGTGCAGGAACAGCACTGGCCGCCCGGTCGGGTTGCCGAGTTGTTCATAATACATCGTATGCCCGTCACCGACTGCCAGGGTGCCGGTGTCGTAGGGCATGATCTCGGGGAAAAGGTCACCTTGGGCCATGGGGGCGATCGTAGTGCCAGGATCGGGCAGCTACAACTTCACGCGGTTTGGCGGTATGGGGTCTAGATGAATAGGATTTTGATGGCGGCGGGGGCTTTGGCGGGGCTGGGCGCGGTGGCGCTGTCGGCGGTGGCGTCGCACAAAGCGATGGAGCCGGCGGCGAACCTGATGCTGCGCGATGCGGTGCAGATGCAGGGTTGGCACGCGTTGGCGCTGCTGTTTGCTGGCCAGATGCGGGCGCAGCTGGCGGGCCTTGCGTTCCTGATCGGCATGATCGGCTTCTGCGCGCCGATTTACGCCTTGGTGTTTTTCGCGATGAAATTCACCTTCATCGCCCCTTACGGCGGCACCGCGCTGATGGTTGGCTGGGCGCTGCTGGGCCTTGCGGTCATCCGGCGCCGCTGATGGACGCTATTGGTGCGGCGTACCTCGCCGCGGAGGGGCTGGAGGCCAGTTTACTGGGTGAATTGGCAGCGGCGGGGATTGCGATTTCATCCTGGCATGGCCGGCTGGCAATGTCGCCCGATCCGCCGATTGCCAGCGCTTGGGCGTTGGATGTGTGGACGGCGCCGGCGCTGTATTCGGTGGCATCGGTGAAATCGGCGGCGGATATTTTGCGGGGCATGCAGCGCAACTGGGCGGCGTATGGGGTGGAGCATCATCGGCGCATGGCGTTGATCGAGGCAAGGCTGCCACCGGTGAAAGCGCGGCGGCTGGTGTTTCCCGAAGCTGGACCGAGCGCGCATCTCGGCGCCTGGACCTTGCTGGCGCCCGATCTGATGCTGGCGAGCCCGACCAAGACCAGCCCGTTCGTCAATGGCGAATGCCTGTTCGTGGAAGACCGGGTCGGGCCGCCGAGCCGGGCCTACCTCAAGCTCTGGGAGGCCTGCACGAGGCTTGGCCAATGGCCGCAACCGGGGGAAAGCTGCATTGAGCTTGGGGCGTCACCCGGCGGATGGACTTGGGCATTGGCGCGGTTGGGGGCCGGGGTTACCGCGATCGATCGGGCGCCGCTGGACCCGGCGGTGGCCGCAATGCCAGGGGTGACCTGGCGGGTGGGCGATGCGTTCGGGGTAGTGCCGGAGCGGGCGGACTGGTTGTTTAGCGACATCATTGCCTACCCGGATCGTCTGACTGAAATGTTAACGACCTGGATCGCATCAGGGGAAGTGGCGCGGATTATTTGCAGCATCAAATTCCAGGGCGAGACCGATCACGCGGCGGCGCAGGCTCTGGCGGCGATCCCGGGTGCGCAGCTGCATCATCTGTTTCACAACAAGCACGAACTTACATTTCTCTGGCTGCGTGATACGAAAAACAGCGTTTAGAAACATTTAGTTACGATGCTTTTTCGGCATTGCCGATATTGTGCCGGCGCGCTATCGCATTCACGAAGAACTAACGTCTTTCCGCCATCTTCGGCGGTAAGAGTGATGGTGGATCATTAGGGACTGGGGCAATATCAGCTATGGGATCATCTTCATTGTTGGCGCGACGTCCGGGCTTGTTGCCAGGCGGGCTACTTGGCCTGGACCGCGCCGGCAACGCCTTGGCACTGCCGATCTTGTTCCTGCATATCCCCAAAACCGCTGGCACATCGATGCTGGCAGGCTTGCGCAACCTATTTGGTGACGCAAGGGTACGCCGCCTTGAAGGCGAATCCACCTTGGACGTGCGCGGATTTGACGACATCGTCGCCGGCGGGTTGGACGATTTGTCGTGCGTTGTCGGGCATTTGCCATTGCATCTGGTGCGCCATCATCTCGGGCGGTTTCGTGCCTTCACTCTGCTGCGCCAGCCGGTCGCGCGGGTGCTTTCCCTGTTTCGCTTCCTGCGCCGCGCCGATCCGGCCGAACAACGCCGGCTTGGCCTGGCGCCCAATTTCAGCTTTAGCGAGTTCATCACTTGCACCAAGCCGGAACTGGTTGCGCAGATTAATAACGGCATGTGTCGGATGCTGTCGGGCGATGCCACCGCGTCTGACCCCGAAGGCGTGCTGACAACCGCATATCCTGATACGCCGGGGATGCTCGATCATGCGATCGAAACTCTGCGCCGGATCAATTTCGGGCTGGTGGAGGCAATGGACGCAACTCGCGATCTGCTGACCCGGCAATGGGGGCTGACAGGCGGGCTTGATGCAGCGTGGGAAAATGCCACTGACAAGGCCGATTCCAGCATCAACGTTGCCGATTTGCAAAGCGTGATCCGCCGCAATCAGCTTGATCTGGGGTTATATGCCTGGGC
>JANXRN010000093.1 GCA_025352995.1 Acetobacteraceae bacterium | reverse complement strand
GGCGGCCAGGTGGTGATTTCCGGCCATACCGCGGCCATCGACCGCGCCATCGAAATCGCCAAAACCCGTGGCATCCGCCGAGCCATGAAGCTGCCAGTCTCCGCCCCATTCCATTGCGCTTTGATGGCCCCGGCCGCCGAGGCGATGGAAACAGCCCTTGCCGCCGCCCCACCTGCCGCGCCGCGCGTCCCGCTGATCGCCAACGTGTCCGCCGCCAAAGCCACTGACCCCACCGACATCGCCCGCATGCTGGTCGAGCAAGTCACCGCCACCGTCCGCTGGCGCGAAAGCATCGCCGCGATGGCAGCCCTCGGCGTTGACAGCTTCATCGAACTCGGCGCCGGCAAGGTCCTCGCCGGCCTCGTCAAGCGCATCCTGCCCGATGCCGCCGCCATGTCCGCCGGCAACCCGGCGGAAATCGAGGCCCTGCTGAAATCGCTGTGAAGGCCATCCCAATGTTTCGTCTCGACGGCAAAATCGCGCTGGTCACCGGTGCATCGGGCGGGATTGGCGCTGCCATCGCCCGGTCGCTTCACGCCCAAGGCGCCATCGTTGCCCTTTCTGGTACCCGGGTCGACGCCCTGCAATCCCTCGCCGACGAATTGGGCGACCGTGCGCATATCTGCCCTGCCGACTTGAAAGATCCGGCCGCCCCGGACGCACTGGTCGCCGCCGTCGAAGCCATCGGGCCGCTCGCCATCCTGGTCAACAATGCCGGCTTCACCCGTGACATGCTGGCGCTGCGCATGAAGGACGAAGACTGGCAGGCAGTTATTGATGTCGATCTCTCCGCCCCGTTCCGCCTGTCGCGCGCCGCGATCAAGGTCATGCTGCGTCGGCGCGCCGGCCGCATTATCGGCATTTCGTCGATCGTTGGCGCCACCGGCAATCCCGGCCAGGCCAATTATGTCGCCGCCAAGGCTGGAATGGTGGGCATGATCAAGGCCTTGGCCCAGGAAGTCGCCTCCCGCGGCGTCACCGTTAACGCGGTGTCCCCCGGCTTCATCGACACCCCGATGACCCACGCCTTGAACGACGTCCAGCGCACCAAACTGCTTGACGCCATCCCGCTCGGCCGCATGGGCCGCCCCGAAGACGTCGCTGCCGCGGTGGTTTATCTCGCCAGCGACGAAGCCGCCTGGGTTACCGGCGCCACCCTGCATGTCAATGGCGGCATGGCGATGATCTAACTCGGTTGGCGAAGCCGATATATTCGTGATAGAGGCCCCAGACCCGTCGCGATTGATGGGGCTATGAGACGACTCGGCAGCCCACGCATAGGCTGCCGCCCGGAAACGAACCATTAATGCCGGTAGGCAGGAGCAGTTAGACCGATGACCGATATCGCCGCACAGGTGAAGAAGATTGTAATCGAACACCTCGGCGTCGAGGAATCGAAGGTGACCGATACCGCCTCGTTCATCGATGATCTGGGTGCCGACAGCCTCGACACGGTCGAGTTGGTGATGGCGTTCGAGGAAGCGTTCGGGGTCGAAATCCCGGAAGACGCGGCCGAGAAAATCGCCACCGTCAACGATGCGATCGCCTATATTTCTGCACAAAAAGCGGCCTGATCCCGCGTGCCCGGCCCCGGTTTGCGGGGGCGGGCGTTGGATCAAGGTGTAACCGCAAGGCAAGGATGGCAGCGATGCGGCGGGTGGTAGTAACGGGCATGGGCATTGCCTGCCCGCTTGGCTTGGGCGTGGAAAATGTCTGGAAGCGCCTGATAGCGGGTGAATCCGGCATTTCGGCCATTCAATCCTTTGATGTCGGCGATCTGCCGGCCAAAATCGCCGGCCATATCCCGCGCGGCGCCAAGGTTGACGGCAAGCTTGATCTGTCCGAATGGATCCCCTTCAAAGACCAGAAGAAGATGGACCCGTTCATCCAGTTCGCCATCGTCGCCGCGACCGAGGCGGTCGAGGATTCTGGCTGGATGCCAACCGATGAAGATGATCGTTGCGCCACCGGCGTGATGATCGGATCGGGCATTGGCGGGCTTGAAGCGATCTACGACGCCGCCAAGCTCATCCATGAAGGCAAAACCCGCCGCCTGTCGCCCTTCTTCATCCCGTCCGCCCTGATCAATCTGGCGTCCGGTCATGTCTCGATCAAATACGGCTTCAAGGGCCCCAACCCTTCCGTTGTCACCGCCTGCGCCACCGGCGTGCACGCGATTGGCGACGCCGCCCGCCTGATCATGTTCGGCGATGCTGACGTGATGGTCGCCGGCGGCGCCGAATCGGCCGTGAACTTCCTCGGCATCGCCGGCTTCTGTGCCGCCCGCGCGCTGTCGACCGGCTTTAACGATACCCCCGAAGCCGCATCCCGCCCGTGGGACAAAGACCGCGATGGCTTCGTCATGGGCGAAGGCGCCGGCGTCGTCGTGCTCGAAGAATACGAACACGCCAAGGCGCGCGGCGCAAAAATCTATGGTGAGGTCGCCGGCTACGGCATGTCGGGCGATGCCTTCCACATCACCGCCCCCGCCGAAGGCCACGAAGGCGCCTTCCGCGCCATGAAAGCCGCGCTGCGCAATAGCCGCATCACGGTCGACCAAATTCAGTACGTCAACGCCCATGGCACTTCCACCCCCCTTGGCGATGATCTCGAACTCGAAGCCGTCGAACGGCTGTTCGGCGACAATGGCCGCAACATCGCCATGTCCTCGACCAAATCGGCGACCGGCCATTTGCTCGGCGCCGCTGGTGCGATCGAAGCGGTGTTCTCCATCCTCGCCGTGCGTGACAATGTCGCCCCGCCGACCTTGAACCTGCATGCCCCGAGCCGGGAATCCGCTATCGACCGGGTCGCCAACACCGCCCAGGAACGCAAGATTGACGTAGCGCTCTCCAACAGCTTCGGCTTCGGCGGCACCAACGCCAGCATCATCTTCAAGAAGCTCGACTGATCGCCTGATGCGTCGCTGGCAGCGTTGGGCGGTGCTGGCCACGCTCGTCCTCTGTGTGGGAATGGCCATCGTTGCGACGCTCGCCTGGCGTCACCTCGATGCCTCTGGCCCACTCGCTTCTGACCGCACCATCGTCGTCGCCCCTGGCACCACCGCCCAGCTTGCCGTGGCCCTGACCGACGCCGAACTCGTCAGCTACCCCCTCGAATTCCGCCTCGCCGCCTGGGTCACCCGTGCGGACGCCGCCCTGCGCAGCGGCGAATTCGCCTTCCCCGCCCATGCCAGCCTGCGCCAAATCCTGACCATCCTGCGCACCGCCCGCCGCGTCCAGCATCGCATCACCATCCCCGAAGGCCTCACGGCCGCCCAGATCGCCCGCCTGCTCGATCGCTCCGACTTGCTCGATGGCGACCTGCCGCTGCCCGCCGAGGGTGCGGTGCTCCCGCAAACCTACGCCTTCGAACGCGGCACCCACCGCAGCGCCCTGCTCGACCGCATGATCGCGGCCATGGACAAACAACGCGATGACATCTGGGCCAATCGCGCGCCCAATCTGCCCCTGGCCAGCCCCAACGACCTCATCACCCTGGCAAGCCTTGTTGAGCGCGAAACCGCCCGTCCCGAAGAACGCCCCCACGTCGCCGCGGTCTTCCTGAACCGCCTTCGCGCCGGCATGCGCCTGCAATCGGACCCCACCATCGTCTATGTCGCAAGCTTCGGCATCGGCAGCCTCGATCACCCCATCACCCGAGCCGAACTCGATAACCAAAACGCCTACAATACCTACCGCATCGCCGGCCTGCCCGCCGGGCCGATCGCCAGCCCCGGCCTCGCGTCGCTACAGGCCGTCGCCCACCCGATCGCGTCCGACGATATTTATTTCGTCGCTGATGGCGGTGGCGGGCATAGCTTTGCCCGGACGTTGGACGATCATAATCATAATGTGGCGCGGCTGCGGGCGGTGGCGGTTAAGAAGTGAAGGGAAGCGTCTTCTTTTTGTGAACAAAAAGAAGCAAAAAAACTTCAACCATTTCCTGGCCGTTGGGTCGGGAAACCGTCGGGTGCGGTTTCGCGTTTTAATTGCTAATACGTAACAAAAAGATCGCAATTCTCCCCAAGCCGCCTAAACATAAATCAGCCGGCCACGCGGCCCCAACACCAACCCCGCCGGCGCTGCCATCCGCGTTGCCGCCCTTGGCACCACCCACACCGCCCT
>JANXRN010000092.1 GCA_025352995.1 Acetobacteraceae bacterium | reverse complement strand
ATGGTGCGCTGGGCAATGCGCGGATTGAGCCGCCCGCCGCGGGCACCGGTGAACAGGGGCGCATCCGGTTCCGGCGTTGGATGAACCCGGAGCCAGGCGGCCACCGCGTCCCGCACCACCGGCAACACCGGCACAATCCGGGTTTTCGAGCCTTTACCGACCACCCGCAACACCTCCTCCCGCCCGGGCAACGGGGCAGCAGAAAAATCAAGAGCAAGCGCCTCCGATATCCGCAGCCCGCAGCCATAGAGCAACGTAAACAGCGCAATATCGCGCGCCTGAATGGCAGGATCGTCCGAGGCGCCGATGATGTTCTCGGCAACATCGCGCGCCTGCGCCGGACTCAGCGCACGGGGCAAAGGCCGCGCGACCCTGGGCGTGGACAGCAACTTCAGCTGCGGATTGCTCACCCCCATGCGACGCGCGAGGAACTTGAAAAAGCTGCGCACCGCCGACAAATGCCGCGCCCGCGTGGCATTCTGCGCCTTGCGCCGCGCCTCATGCGCCAGCCACGCCCGCAGGTCGGCAGCACTCAGGGTGGCAAGTGCTGCAAGATCGGGTTCCCCCCCAAGATGCTCGGTCAGAAACTGCACGAACCGCCGCAACGACGTTCCGTAAGCCGCAACCGTCAACGGCGAAGCCCGGCGTTCCGTGGCCAGCCAGACCAGAAACGTCTCCGCCGCCGCCGCTGCCATCGGATCAGGCGATCGTCTGCCCAGTCGCCGCCCAATCCTTGAGGAACGCCGCCAGGCCCTTGTCCGTCAGCGGGTGGCTGTAGAGCATCCGCAGCACGTTGGGCGGCAGGGTCGCGACATGGGCGCCGAGCTTAGCGGCCTGCACGACATGGATCGGATGGCGCACGCTGGCGACCAGCACTTCGGTGGTCAGCGCCGGGTAATTGTCATAAATCTGCACGATATCAGCGATCAGCTCCATGCCATCCTGGCCGAGATCATCCAACCTTCCCACGAACGGGGACACGAAGGTCGCGCCCGCTTTGGCCGCGAGCAGCGCCTGGGCGGCGGAAAAGCACAGCGTCACATTGGTCATCACCCCGTCGCCGGTCAGCGTCTTGCAGGCGCGCAGGCCATCCGGCGTCAGCGGCAGCTTCACGCAGACATTGGCGGCGATTTTCCGCAGCACCGCCGCTTCCCGCATCATGCCGTCATAGTCGGTCGCGGCCACCTCCGCGCTGACCGGGCCCGGCACCAGGGCGCAGATTTCGGCCACCACGTCGAGGATTTTACGCCCCGATTTGGCGATCAGGCTGGGGTTGGTGGTGACCCCATCGAGCAGGCCCGACGAGGCGAGCGCCTTGATGTCGGCGGTATCGGCGGTATCGACGAAGAACTTCATGGCGGGGTCCTTGAAAGGTTAGAGCATCACCCATCCAAACGGCTTCGTTTGGACGGATAAAGATGATCGTGAAAACAAGACGCTAGGCCGTGTCCGCCGATTCAAATTGAACGGATCACGCTCTAGGTCTCGCATCGCGGCGGTTGTTCGGGCAGATCATAGCCGATGCAACCGCCCCGCCGAAAGCGCGACCTTGTCGCCTCTGCCACCCAGGTCGATTTTCCCGCCCTGGCGATCGCGACGGCGCGGGTGCCGGTGCTGCTGCCCTATCCTTTCGTCGGCCCGTTCGACTATCGCGTGCCAGCGGGCATGGCGGTGGCGCCCGGCGATGTGGTCCGCGTGCCGCTCAACCGGCGCGAAGAATTTGGCGTGGTCTGGGACGGCGCGGCCGATGGCAGCGTCGGCGATAACCGATTGCGCCCGATCATCGCCAAAATCGATGCGCCACCAATGCGACCAGACGTGCGGGCCTTGGTCGACTGGATCGCCAGCTACACGCTCGCCCCGCCCGGCGATGTGCTGGCCATGGCCTTGCGAGTGAATGCCCTGCAGCCCGAGCCACCACGAACCGGCTGGCAGATCGCGCCCGATCCACCAGCCTCCCGGCTGACCGAAGCGCGCCAGAAAATTCTTGCGACGCTCGCCGACGGGCCATTGGGCGGCGCCGCCCTCGTCGCCGCTTCCGGCGTGTCATCCGCCGTCATCCGTGGCATGGCCGATGCCGGGTGGTTGATCCCGGTGACCATTGCCACCCCCGCCGCTTTCGCCCCCCCCGATCCGGACCATCCCGGTCCGATCCTGTCACCCGCCCAGACCGTTGCCTCGGCGCAGCTTCGCGACGCGGTGCAGTCACGGACCTTTTCCGTCAGCTTGCTCGAAGGTGTCACCGGCTCGGGCAAGACCGAAGTCTACATGGAAGCGATCGCCCAAGCCCTCCGGCAGGGCCGCCAGACCCTGGTGCTGCTGCCGGAAATCGCCCTTTCCGCGCAGTTCCTTGCCCGCTTCACCGCCCGCTTCGGCGTCGCCCCCGCCGTCTGGCATTCCAACCTGTCCCCCCGCATCCGCCGCCGCACCTGGCGCGCAGTCGCCGCCGGCGATGCGCTAGTCGTCGTCGGCGCACGCTCGGCCCTGTTCCTCCCATTCCCCGATCTCGGCCTGGTCGTCGTCGATGAGGAGCACGAGACCGCCTTCAAGCAAGAAGACGGCGTCGTTTATCACGCCCGCGACATGGCCATCGTCCGCGCCCGGCTTTGTTCGGCCGCCGCCGTGCTGGTGTCCGCCACCCCCAGTCTCGAAAGCCTGACCAATGTCGAGGCTGGCCGCTACGCCCATGTCCATCTGCCCGATCGCCATGGCGGGGCAACGATGCCCGAAATCGCGCTGGTCGATTTGCGCACCGACATGCCGGAACGCGGGCATTTTCTCGCGCCAAGCCTGGTGGCTGAAATCCACACCACCCTCGCCCGTGGCGAGCAGGCGATGCTGTTCCTCAACCGACGCGGCTATGCCCCGCTGACCTTGTGCCGCGCCTGCGGCCATCGCATGCAATGCCCCAACTGCACCGCCTGGCTGGTCGAACATCGTGCCCGCAAGCTGCTGCAATGCCACCATTGCGGCCACAACGTCCCAATCCCGCCGGCCTGCCCGGAATGCAGCGCCAGCCATAGCCTGACCCCGGTCGGCCCCGGCGTCGAACGCATCACCGAAGAAGCCGCCGCAACCTTCCCCGACGCACGGGTGCTGGTGATGGCGTCCGACACCCTCATCGGCCCCGACGCCGCCGCCGCCGCCGCCTCCCGCATCGAGGCGCGCGAAATCGATCTGATCATCGGCACCCAGATCGTCGCCAAAGGCTGGCATTTCCCGCATCTCACCCTGGTCGGCGTCGTCGATGCCGATCTCGGCCTTGCCGGCGGCGATCTGCGCGCCGCCGAACGCACCGTGCAGCTGCTGCACCAGGTCGCCGGCCGGGCCGGGCGCGCCGATGCGCCGGGCCGCGTCCTGCTGCAAACCTTCAGCCCCGAACATAAGGTGATGCAAGCGCTGCTCAGCGGGGATTTCTCCCGCTTCATGCAGTCCGAAGCCGCCGAACGCCGCCCCGGCAACTGGCCACCATTCGGACGCCTGGCCGCCCTGATCGTCTCCGCCGACAGCGCCGACGCCGCCGACCGTGCCGCCAGCGAGCTGGGCCGGGCCGCCCCCGCCTTGGATGGCGTCACCGTGCTCGGCCCGGCGCCAGCGCCCTTGTCGATCCTACGCGGCCGACACCGCCGTCGCCTGCTACTGAAAACCCGCCGCGACATCGCCGTCCAGCCGGTGCTGCGCGCCTGGCTCGACGCGGTGCCAACCCGGCGCGATGTGCGGGTCGATGTCGATGTCGATCCGGTTAGTTTTCTTTAGGCAGGGAAAGCAAGGGTCTTCTTTTTGTGAACAAAAAGAAGCAAAAAAACTTCAACCATTTCCTGGCCGTTGGCTCGGGAAACCGTCGGGTGTGGTTTCGCGATTTAATTGCTAATACGTAACAAAAAGATCGCAATTCTCCCCAAGCCGCCTAAACATAAATCAGCCGGCCACGCGGCCCCAACACCAACCCCGCCGGCGCTGCCATCCGCGTTGCCGCCCTTGGCACCACCCACACCGCCCT
>JANXRN010000089.1 GCA_025352995.1 Acetobacteraceae bacterium | reverse complement strand
GCATCCTGCACAGCCCGCCAAGCAAACGCCTTGCCTGCGGCACCTCGATCAGAAACCGGGCGCACTCCTCCTCCGACATCATCGCTTCCAGCTGCGCGCCCAACGGCGCCGCCTCGCGCACCGCCGCCACCAGCCACGCCGGCACCGTCGGGAAAACCGAAATAATCTTCTCGCCCGACGGTAGGCCCCGCCGCCCGGCACGCGGCGCCCGGGCTTGCGGCAACATCCCCGCCCGCCATAGCACCACCAACCGCTCCAGCCGCCGGCTAATCCGCCCAATCCGCCCCCACACCGCCACCAGCAGCGCCGTCAGCGCATGCTCGCGCGCCGACACCACCGCGATCGCGGCTTGCAGCCTGGTGAGGAGGAAGGTGAATGTGAACATGCGTGTTGCTAACATTTATCGGCATAAATGTCAAGTAAAAATAACACTCACGACCGCACCCCGGTTGGGCTGGCGCTGCCACCCGTCCCCGCGCACTATAGCAGCCCGCCCACCGCAAGGTTCCGCCATGCCACGCCGCGCCTGCCTGCTCGCCCTTTTGCTGATCGGCATAACCACCTATGCCGACGCGAAAATTCTCGAAGTCGGCCCCGGCAAACCCTACCCAATGCCATCCGCCGCCATCGCCGCCGCTCAAGACGGTGACACCGTGCGGATCGATGCCGGCACTTATACCGACTGCGCGATCATCGCGACCAACATCACGCTCGAGGGCGCCGGCCCCGACGCATCCGCGGTCATCAGCGACAAAGTCTGCGCCGGCAAAGCCTTACTGGTCACCAACGGCGCCGACATCACCATCCGCAACCTGACCCTGCAAAATGCCCAGGTCGCCGAACATAACGGCGCCGGCATCCGTGCCCAGGGCGGCAAACTCACCATCGATCACGTCAAATTCATCAACAACGAAAACGGGATTCTCGCCGGCAGCATACCCAATGGCGAAATCCTGATCCGCGACAGCGACTTCATCCGCAACGGCGCCTGCATCAAGGCCTGCGCCCATGGGGTTTATGTCGGACAAATCGCGCTGTTGCGGGTGGAGCGCAGCCGGTTCTTTGAAACCCGGACCGCCCATCACATCAAATCCCGCGCGCGCCGGACCGAAGTGCTGGGCTGCGACCTCGCCGACGGCGAAAACGGCAGTTCGAGCTATCAGATCGAAGCCCCCAACGGCGGCAGCCTGATCGTCCGTGACACCACGATCCAGAAAGGCCCGAAATCGGAAAACCAGCTCGGGGCGATTATCATCGGCATTGAGGGGGTCAATCAGTTGACCCAGGAAATCCTGATTGAGAGCAACCGCTTCACCGTCGATGGCGGCTATTCGTCCTTCCTGGTCGTTAATCGCACGACAACCGAGGCCCTGCTGAAAGGCAACAGCCTCGTCGGTAATGCCAAGCCGTTGGATGGCCCGGGCCGCGTGCGCTAGGCGATTGTTTTGTGGCGAAAAGTGCGTATAATAAATAAATCACGTAAACTATGCGTAAAATAACCAATGGAGGCATAAAATGGCCGGTCAACCGACGCTTCGCTTCGATCGCCCGCTGCGCGGTCGCATTTATGACAGCATCGCCGAAACCATCGGCAACACCCCGCTGGTGCGCATTCCCAACATTACCGCCGAAGACGGCATCAAGGCGGATATCTGCCTGAAGCTCGAATTCTTCAACCCGATCGGCAGCGTCAAGGACCGTATCGGGGTGAACATGATCCTCGACATGGAAAAATCCGGCAAGCTGAAGCCGGGCGGCAAGATCATCGAGCCGACTTCGGGCAATACCGGCATCGGCTTGGCGTTTGTCGCCGCGGCGCGCGGCTACAGACTGGTGCTGACCATGCCGGAATCGGTGTCGATCGAACGCCGCAAGATGCTCGCCTTCCTGGGGGCCGAACTGGTGTTGACCCCGCGCGAAAAAGGCATGAATGGCGCGATCGCCAAGGCAAAAGAAATCCTCGCCGAAACCCCAGGCGCTGTCATGGCCGATCAGTTCGGCAACCCGGCCAACCCGGAAATCCATGTCCAGACCACCGCCGAAGAAATCTGGTTCGATACCGATGGCCGCGTTGATGCGGTCATCTCCGGCGTCGGCACCGGCGGCACCCTGACCGGGGTTGGCCGGGCGTTGAAGGCGCGCAAGCCCGGTGTGAAAATCTACGCGGTCGAACCGGCGGCAAGCCCGGTGCTTTCAGGCGGCAGCCCGGCCCCCCATCCCATCCAAGGCATCGGCGCCGGCTTTGTGCCCGACATTCTCGAAACCGGCCTGATTGATGAGGTTATTCAGGTCACGAACGAAGAAACCCTCGCCAACGCCCGCCGCCTCGCCCGCACCGATGGCATTCCCGGCGGCATTTCGTCGGGCGCGGCCCTGTCAGCGGCGCTGAAACTGGCGGCGCGGCCGGACATGGCCGGCAAGCTGATCGTCGTAATCATCCCGTCCTTCGCCGAACGCTACATCACCACGGTATTGTTCGAAGGCATCTGATCGGACAGGTCACGCCGTCGGGTTAAACTGACGGTGTGGCCGGACCCGCCCGGCGCAGTGCCCGCCAAGCTTTCAGCACCAAAATGGCGAAAATCAGCAGCCCAGCGCCGGCGAGCAGCCACCACACGCCATCTTCCCCGAGCCAGCCGGCGAGAAACCATCCCGCGCTGACAAAAGCCGCCGCCCAAATTCCGGCCGCGATGAAGTTCAATATACTGAACCTTGTCCTGCTCATCCCCGCCATGCCGCACGCCGCCGACGACACGTTGCGGATACCGTAAACGAAACGAAAAGTCAGCACGAACGCCGTGCCGTAGCGTTCCAGAAAGCGGAACGCCACCGCCAGCCGCTTTTCCGCGCCAGGGATTTTATGCACCGCCGTCGCGCCAAACCGGCGCCCGAGGTAAAACCATAACTGATCACCCGCGCACGACCCCAGCCAGACGCAGACCATTAAAATCCACGGGTCGATACGCCCGGTGGCCCGCCCCGCAGCGGCGGAAAACAGCACGAAGGTTTCACCCTCAAAAAATGCCCAGATAGCCGCGCCGACATAGGCGAGGGCGCCCCATTCGGCCCAAAACTCCGCCAATTCGGTGAATTCCCTATCTGACAATGACTGCCCTACAGTGCGGTGCGCACGCCTGGGCCGCAAGGAAGAATTTGTGACGAATTGGTGAGCGACGGAAGGTCTACTTTTTGTGAT
>JANXRN010000060.1 GCA_025352995.1 Acetobacteraceae bacterium | reverse complement strand
AAGATCGCCGAATTCAAATACCCCGAGGGCGAGCGGCGATTGGGAAAACATCTGCGGCACCCGTCGCATTCCGGAGGGGCCAGGGGGCGGCAAGAGCGGCGCGGGGCCTAGCGGCACATGGGCGAAGCTGCGGCCGAGCGCGTCAATATCGATGCTCTGGCCAGCCAGTTGCGCCTGCACGCTCGGGCGGGGGCCGAAGCGTACCGATGCGGTTCCGGCCGCATCGCCAGCCGGCAGCTTCATCACCAGATCGCGCAAGGTGATGCCCAAAGGCAGCCCGCCCGGAAGCTCCGCCATCCGCCCGGTAATCCGGGCTTCATTCCACGCCGGCAGCCGCGTCTGAAGCAGCCGTTCGAGCTTGGATGCATCGCGCAAAATGACGGAGAAATTCAAGTCGAGGCCGGATAATTTCGCCGGATCGCCCAGCGCGCCATTGGCGGAAAATTCCGACCCGCCCAGTTCGCCAATCATATCAATGGGAAAGCCAACCCCGGCGCGGGGCGCAATCGCCGGCAGCAGGCCGAGCGCGGTCGCCGCCTGCAACAGCCCCGACGGGGTGCCCAGCACCAAGCCCAGCTTCAACGCGCTGCCACCCACCACCCCCATGGTTTCAACCCGCAGCGCCTGGTCCATCCCGCCGGCGCGGATTTCGAGCTTGTCGAGCCGGCTGCCGGGCAGCAGCGGCGCAAGATCGGACGCCCCCACCGTCAACGACAGCGCCGTCAGATCGGGCACGCCACCGCCACGATCGAACAGGCGCAGCGACAGCGCCAACTTGCGCAGCCCGGGTAGGTTATCCGGCAAATAGGATCGGAAATTGCGTGATTCCAGCAGAAACCCAACGATCTGCACATTATAGCCAGCCAATTCCAGCGGTCGCGCGATGCCGCCTTGGATGGTCAGATTGGCACCCCGCGCCTGCGCCTTGATGCTGACCGGCCAGGGCGTAGTCGGGTCGGGCGTGATCAGCCGCTCGGCCGAGCCAAATTCAGCGGCGACCACCACCCGTTCGCGACCGACCACCAGCTCCGACGACAGCGAAATCCCGCCATCATCATTCACCGACGCGAGCATGCGCTTGAAATTGACCGCGATGGTCGTGCCTGACTTGGTATCGCGCCATGTCACCCGGCCATCGCGGATTTGCATCGACTGCAAGCTGCCGATTGCCGGCGGCACAATCGCGGTCGATAGCGGCGCACCGGGCGCCGAAACAGCGGCCGGTGCGGAATCGCCGCCCGTTTCAATCTGGATGTCCGGGCCATCAAGGATCAGCCGATCGATGCGCGGCGCACCCCACAGCACGTCCCATAGCGACAATCGCGCTTCAATCCGGGCAATCTGGGCATCCGGGATGCGCCCGCCCGGTGCGGTCCCCAGCACCACCGGGCCGAGCACTAAGCTGGGGTTGAAACTGCCCACCAGCCTGATCGGGCCGCGTATTTCGACCGCGCGGCCAGTGGCCTGGCGCATCACCGCCACGATCATCGGCTTATACGCATCGGCGTCAAAATTGCGCAGGAACAGCCACAGGCTGGTCGGCGGGGTCAGCAGCAGAACCAACACCAGCACGACATAGCGCCAGAGATGCCGGGGGGCTTCGACATAGCCGTACCCCGGCACATAGATCAGGCGCAGAACAGGCTTGGGCGGTTCGTCCGGTTGGTATTCGATTTGCTCCAACCGCCGGCGCCTATCTGTGCGGGGCGATGGCAGCGGGCGCGGTGAAGCCCAAGGTGCGGAAGGTGGCGGCGATATGCGGCGGCAGATCGGCTTCCACCGTCAGCTTGCCGCCCGCCGGATGCGGGAAGCTAATGCGGCGGGCATGCAAATGCAGCTGATCGCCAAGCCCATCGACCAGCGCCGTATGGCCGCCGCCTTCATGCCCGGTGCGTTCGCGGCCGTACGGCAAATCGCCCAGGATCGGGCAATCGATGGCCGCGCATGACACGCGGAGCTGATGGGTGCGCCCGGTCAACGGCTTCAGTTCCAGCCAGGCAAGCTTGCGGGCGGCGTGATCGACGGTGCGATAGTCGGTAATCGCGTGGGCGGTGTCCTTGTCATAGATCCCTGCCACCGCGGCCCGTTCGCCGCGGAAGCCATCGGTGCGCACCAGATCGAACTCCATCCGCCCATCAACCGGGATCGGCCGCCCGACCACCACCGCCCAGTAGGTTTTCTCCACCGTGCGACCGCGAAAAGCGGCGGCCATTTTGGCGGCAACGCCGGGGGTACGGGCGACGACCAGAATGCCGGACGTATCGCGATCCAACCGATGCACCAGGCGTGGCCGGTCCTGGCCGGGTTCGCGCAAGCCGTCCAGCATCATGTCGATATGTTTGGTAATGCCCGGGCCGCCCTGGGTGGCAAGGCCCGCGGGTTTATCCAGCACAATGACCTGATCATCGCGCCACAGCACCATGCGCTCGATATCCTTGCGCAACAGCGGGTCAAAAATCGGCTCAGCCTTGGCGGCCGGCGCGTTGATCCGGGTCGGCACCGGCGGCACCCGCACGTCCTGGCCGGGGGCCAGGCGGGCGGCCGCTTCGACGCGCTTGCCATCGACGCGGATTTGTCCGGTGCGGCACCAGCGCTGGATCACGCCTTGGGTCAGGTCGGGGAAATGGCGGCGCAACCAGCGATCGAGGCGGATATCAGCCTCATCAGCGGTGACGGAATTATTGGTAACGGTCATATACTTGTTCCTAGCGCGTGATCGCTTTTGGTGGAATCACCAAAAGCGGGAACCACCCGCTCCGACTATCTCGCCCGCTTCTGCCGCAGATCGGCCCAATAAGCGAGCCGTTTGGCGATTTCCCGCTCAAACCCACGCTCCGGCGGCTGGTAGAAATCATGCCGCGCCATGCCATCGGGGAAATAATTCTGCCCGGAGAACGCGTCCTCCGCGCCATGATCGTAATGATAGCCAGCGCCGTAGCCGAGGTTTTTCATCAATTTGGTCGGCGCGTTGAGGATGTGGGCCGGTGGCATCAGGCTGCCGGTGCCTTTCGCGGCCCCCTGCGCGGCGCCGAACGCGCTATAGACCGCGTTGGATTTCGGCGCGGTCGCCAGATAAACCACGCATTGCGCGATCGCCAGTTCACCCTCCGGCGTGCCAAGCCGCTCGTAGGCCTGCCAGGCCGACAGCGCGATGCCGAGCGCCTGCGGGTCGGCAAGCCCGATATCCTCCGACGCCAGTCGTGTCAGGCGACGGGCGAGAAAGCGCGGGTCTTCCCCGCCCGCCAGCATCCGCGCGAGCCAGTAAAGTGCGGCATCAGGATCCGAACCACGGATGGATTTATGCAAGGCGGAAATGAGGTTGTAATGTTCCGCGCGGTCCTTGTCGTAAAGTGCCGCGCGCCGGGCGAGGATTTCCGACAGACCAGCGGCATCGAGGTCTTCATCTTCGGGTGGCACGGCGAATAATTGCTCGGCCATGTTGAGCAGATAGCGTCCATCACCATCGGCCATGGCGCGCAAATTTTCCCGCGCTTCGGGCAGCAAGGGCAGCCGCCGGTTGCACTCGGTTTCGGCGCGCTGCAACAGCAGTTCGAGGCCCTGGTCATCCAACCGCCGCAGCACCAGCACCTGGCAGCGCGACAGCAGCGCGCCGTTGAGTGCGAAAGACGGGTTTTCGGTGGTGGCGCCGATCAAGGTAACCGTGCCGGTTTCCACCACCGGCAAAAACCCATCTTGCTGGGCGCGGTTGAAGCGGTGGATTTCGTCCACGAACAGCAGCGTCGCCTGCCCAACCGCGCGGCGCTTGGTCGC
>JANXRN010000554.1 GCA_025352995.1 Acetobacteraceae bacterium | reverse complement strand
TTGGGCCGGATTGTCAGCGCCACCGTGCCGACGCTCGGCACCGCGCTCACCGGGATTGAAGCGGCACGGCGGCAGAATGATCCGACCAGCCTGGTCAATCGCCCGGCGCGGATTTACGTGCCGGATGTCACCGGCGCGCCGGGGGACGGGAATATTTCGCTCGCGCGGCAGATGCGGCGCGAACTGCCGCAATTCGGCCTGACAGTGCTGGACAAGCCAGAACGGCCGGATTTCACGGTCGCCGGCATCGTCAAAGTCGGGCCATTGCCGGGCGGGCAGGAAAGCGTGGAAATCACCTGGGTGATCCAGGACGATCAGGGCGCCGAAGCCGGCAAGATCGCCCAGTTGAACCAGGTGCCGAAAAACACCCTGAACGGCTTGTGGGTCGATGTCGCGGTGGTGGTGGCTGAAGAAGCCGCCGGCGGGGTGCGCGATGTGATCCTCAATCGACTCGGCCTGCGCAAGAAACCGTGATCGCGTCTGGATCATTTTGGTTCATGGACAGGCGGCCAAGCCATTGCTAGAACCCGCGCGCCGCAGCCGGATCAAAGCCTGATGAAGATTGTCGCTTGCAACAGCAACCGCCCGCTTGCCGAGGCGGTCGCCGACGCCCTTGGCCAGAAGCTCACCAAGGCCACCGTGCGGCGCTTCGCCGACATGGAGGTGTTCGTCGAAATCCATGAGAACATCCGGGGTGAGGATGTGTTCGTGGTGCAATCGACATCCTACCCCGCCAATGACCATCTGATGGAATTGCTGATCACCCTCGATGCGCTGCGCCGGGCGAGCGCGCGGCGCATTACCGCAGTGGTGCCCTATTTCGGCTACGCACGGCAGGATCGTAAATCCGGCCCGCGCACGCCGATTTCGGCCAAGCTGGTGGCTAATCTGATCGTCGAAGCTGGCGCCCACCGGGTACTGACGATGGATTTGCACGCTGACCAGATCCAGGGCTTCTTCGATATTCCGGTGGATAATCTCTACGCCGCGCCCTTGTTCAGCCAGCACATCAAGGAAACCTATGCCGGGCGGTCGCTGATGATCGTTTCGCCGGACGTTGGCGGGGTGCTGCGGGCGCGGCTGCTGGCGACGCGGCTGGGCTGCGATCTGGCGATTATCGACAAGCGTCGCGAACAGGCGGGCGTTTCTGAAGTGATGAACGTGATCGGCGATGTGGCCGGGCGGGATTGCATTCTGGTTGATGACATCGTCGATTCCGGCGGCACCTTGGTGAACGCTGCCCGCGCGCTGATCGCGCGTGGCGCCAAATCGGCCAGCGTTTACGTGACCCACGGCGTGCTGTCGGGGCAAGCGGTGCAACGGATTGCCGACAGCCCGATTGAACGGCTGATGATGACCGACAGCATTATGGCAACGGCCGCGGTACGCAGCGCGCGCAATGTCAGCCAGATCCAGATCGCACCGCTGATCGCCGAAGCGATGGACCGTATCAGTAACGAAAAATCCGTCAGTTCGCTCTGGGATTGATCACAACAGGAGGAAAGCCGATGACCAAGCTGTTCTACGCCCCCGGCGCCTGCTCGATCGGTATTCACCTGCTGCTCGAAGAAATCGGCAAACCGTTTGAGCTTGAACGGGTGATGCTGGGGGAGGGCGCGCATCTGCGGCCGCCGTTCGTTTCGATCAATCCGAAATCGAAAATCCCGGTGCTGGCGCGCGACGACGGGTCGCTGCTGACCGAATTCCAGGCGATTGCGCTGTGGCTGGCGTTGACCAATCCGGGTGCGGGGCTGCTGCCGTCCGATCCGGAAGATTTGGCGCGCGGGCTGGAAATCATGGAATATTCGATTTCGACCCAGCACATGCATGCGTTTTCCCGCATGTTCAATCCGCGCAAATACGCCCAGCATGAAGCCGATTACGATACGGTACGCGAACAAGGCCGGGCGATGGTCGAAGCCGGCTTCAAAGTGCTCGATGCCGCCATGGAGGGGCGCGAATACGCCGGCGGCAGCTTCTCGATGTTCGATGCGGCGCTGTTTTACGTCGAATTCTGGGGCGCGGCGCGGATGAAAATGACCCTTCCGGCCAATTGCGCCGCGCATTTCGCCCGTATGATGGCGCGCCCGGCCGTCCAGCGCATGCTGGCAAGCGAAGGCCTGGCGGCGTGAAGCTGATCCAGCGCGCTTTCTGGTTCTTGCGCCACGGCGAAACCGACTGGAACGCGCAAGGGTTGAGCCAGGGCAACATCGATATCCCGCTGAACGCCAACGGGCTGGCGCAGGCGCATCGCGCGGCGGACATGCTGCGCGGGCGCGGGATCGTAACAATCGTCGCTTCGCCCTTGTCGCGGGCCCATGATACCGCGCGCATTGCTGCGACTCCGCTCGGCCTCGACGTCGAAATTGACGAAGGGCTGCGCGAAGTGTCGTTCGGCAGCCATGAAGGCCAGCCGATGTCGGATTGGTTCAATGACTGGGTGGCGGGCGATTTTACCCCGCCCGATGCCGAGCCGTTCGTCGATTTGCGCGCGCGGGCAGTGGCTGCGGTGAACCGCGCGCTTGCCAGACCGGCCCCGGTGCTGGTGGTGGCGCACGGCGCCCTTTTCCGCGCCTTGCGGGCGGAAATGGGGCTGGAACCGAACGTGCGGACGGCGAATGCGATGCCGTTCTTTTGTGAGCCTGGGGCGACGGCGTGGAGTCTGACCCCGGCTGCGTAAGGTCGCCTCTGATTTTACGTTCCGCAAAACATGCGTGATAGGCTATGGTTGTGACATGCTCCAAACGCAGGGTCACTTAATGTCCTACATCCAACCCGCCAACCTAATCGGTACCTGGCGTCGCTTTGGCGTGACGGGGCCGGTGTATGAGATTGTCGGCGCGGTTGAGGCGCTTGCGGAAGGCGACCACTTGATGCGCATTCGCGTGCTCGAAACCGGTGAAGAAGTCGCCTACCGGCTGAGCGACATTCTTGACGATCCCAGGGAACGCTGATGTTTGCCATCGCTTTTGATCTGGTTGTTGCCGCTACAAATCAGAACCATCCTAGGTGCGGCTTCTGACTGAACCGCACCTACGAGCGGGTTATACCAACCCGCCTTGACGATGACACTTCCATCGTCAAGGCGGGTTGGTATTGCGCGCCGGGTTGGCCGGCGGCGGCGCGCCAAACAAAGACTGATACCGACCCGCGTTGACCCATTCTTCATGGGTCAACACTTGAG
>JANXRN010000512.1 GCA_025352995.1 Acetobacteraceae bacterium | reverse complement strand
TAGAGCAAAAAAACTTTTTCTATTGTTGCGATTGGCTCGGGTCCCTCCGCAGTCCCTCGGTACCCGTAACAAGTAAGAAAAAGTTTTTTTGGTTCTTTTTGTTCACAAAAAGAACACCCTTCCTTACGTCGCCTGCACCTTTACATAGCTCCCCGGCGCGTCCTCGATCACCGTGAGCTTTCCATTCCCCGGCACCCGCGCTTTGACCTGCTTTTTGTCGTGCTCGCGGATCCAGCGGTTCCAGTCCGGCCACCAGGACCCCGCCATTTCGGTGGCGCTGGTGAACCAGGCTTCCGGGTCGGCGGGCAGTTCGGTGTTGATCCAATGGCCGTATTTGCCGCCATCGGGGGAATTGACCACGCCGGCGATGTGGCCGGACGCCGCCAGCACGAAGCGGTTTTCGCCGCCCAGCACTTGGGTGCCGCGATAGGTGGCGCGCCACGGCGCGATGTGGTCTTCGCGGGTGGACAGGAAATAGGCCGGCACTTTCACGGTTGAAAGATCGATCGGCGTGCCGAGCAGGGTGATGCCGTTCTTGTCCTTCAGCTTGTTGGCCTGGTACATGTTGCGCAAATAGAAGGAGTGCATCTTCGCCGGCATCCGCGTCGCGTCGCTGTTCCAGTAGAGCAGGTCGAACGGGAACGGATCATTGCCGAGCAGATAGTTATTCACCACAAACGACCAGATCAAATCATTGGCGCGCAGCATGTTGAAGGTGGTCGCCATTTCCGACCCTTCGAGGAAACCGCGCTTGTTCATCCTGCCTTCGAGGGCGGCCAATTGTTCTTCATCGATGAACACGTTCAATTCGCCCGAGTCATGGAAATCCATCAAGGTGACGAAGAAGGTCGCGGTTTTGATGCGGTGATCGTCATGCGCCTGCATGTAAGCGAGGGTCGATGACAGCAAGGTGCCGCCGAGGCAGTAGCCGATTGCGTTGACCTCCCGTTCGCCCGTCGCGGCCTCGATCGCATCGAGCGCTGCCAGGATGCCTTCGCGCAGATAATCCTCGAACAATTTTTCCGCCAGGCGTTCATCGGGATTGACCCAACTGACGATGAACACCGTGTGGCCCTGATCGGTCGCCCATTTCACGAAGCTGTTCTTGGGGCGCAAATCGAGAATGTAGTATTTATTGATCCAGGGCGGCACGATCAGCAGCGGACGCTTCAGCACCTTGTCGGTGGTCGGGGTGTACTGGATCAACTGCATCAAATCGTTCTGATAGACGACTTTGCCCGGGGTGACCGCGATGTTTTCCCCGATCTTGAAGGCATCGGTATCGGTCATCTTGATGCGCAGATCGCCCTTGCCACGCTCAAGGTCGGATAGGAGGTTGTTGAGGCCCTTGATCAGGTTCTCGCCACCGGTTTCCGCGGTTTTGCGCAGCACTTCGGGGTTGGAGAACAAGAAGTTCGACGGCGACATCGCATCGATGAACTGGCGCGAATAGAAATCGACCTTCTGGGCGGTGGCCGGTTCCATGCCATCGGCGTTTTTCACCACATCGGTAATGTAGCGGGCAGACAGCAAATAGGACTGGCGGATGAAGTCGAAAACCTCGACGTCCCTCCAGGCCGCGTCCTTGAAGCGCTTGTCGCGCGGGTCGCCGGCGATCACCGGCCCGCCCGCTTCCATGCCCATCATGCGGCGGGTGGTGGATTGCCATAGCGACATGTAATCCTGCCAGAAGCCGAGCTGGGCTTGCAGCATCTTGCCAGGATTGGCCATCAGCTGGGTGGTCATTTCGAGGAACGCGCCGCCGATATTCATCGGATCGGGCTTGGCCGGGGCCTCGGTCGCCTGACGCTTGAGCCAGTCGGTCACCAGCCGTTGCGATCGTTCGGCGATGCTGGCCATCGATTGGCCCATTTCGGCTGCATCGGGCATTTTCACCGCGCTGAGATCGATCATGCCGGCAGCGAGGCCGGTTTTGGCGTCAGCAGGCTTCTTGGCATCGGCCATGCGCGTATCCTTTCCGTGGACGGGCGGTCACTGCTAGAGCTATTAGCACCGGCAGGAGATATATCAGGTATGAGAGCGCAAAGCGCGGCATCTGTTACACGCCAGCCCCCCATTGGGGCGGCATCTAGCGCGATGGGGGGCTGGGTTCAAGGCTTGGCGCTGCTGGGTACGTTGTTGCTTGCGGGTTGCGGCGGGGCCGGCAGCGGCGGGCCGGTGGCGTGGTGGCATCAGTTGGAAGGCGGGCGCATAGCCGCTGATCGGCCGCCGCCACCGAATGACAATGCGCCGTTCCCCAATCTGGCCAATATTCCGCCGCGCCCGGTTGCAACCCCGGCGCCGGTTCGTAGCCAGATCGCGGCTGGCCTGGTCGCCGATCGTGCCAATGCGGCCTATGGCGACAATCGTTTGAGGCAGCAATCATCATCGGCGCGGCTTCCGCTCGGGCCGCCGCAAGACAGCCAGTCGGCCAGCATGGGCGCGGCGTCGACGCCGCCCCGCGCCGCGCCGCGAGCGTCAGTCGCATCCGTTGGCCTGCCGCTGCCGGCTGCGGCCGATAATGCCGCGATGCCGGCGATGGCGACCAACCCGCCCGCCCAGGCCAATTTGCCAGGGGTTGGCGGCATTACCGTGCCGTCACCGCCCCCCCTGGCACCGCCAGCGGCCGCCGCGCAAGCGCCGGCGTTGATTGCCGCGGGTCCTGCGGTTGCGGTGGCATTTGCGCCAGGTTCGGCCGCGCTGCCGCCGGACGCGATGGCGTCGTTGCGCGCGCTGGCCACACGGCGCAGTGGTCGGGCGATCCTGGTCGCGGGTTTTGGCGATGCGGCCGCGGCCGATGTCGCGACCCAGGCGGGGTCACTTGATCTCGCTTTGGCGCGCAGCCGGGCGATTGCGGTGGCGCTGGCCCAGAGCGGCGTGCCGATTGCGGCGATTGATCAGGAATCGAAAGCTATCGGCAGCGGCGGCTTTGCCCGCATTGTCGAATAACCCCTGCCCGGACCATCTCATGCAAAATGACGAATTCCACCGCATCCGGCGCCTGCCCCCCTATGTGTTCGCCGAGGTCAACGGCGCCAAGGCGGCAGCGCGTGGGGTGGGGGAGGATATTATCGATCTCGGCATGGGCAATCCTGACAGCCCGACGCCGCCGCACATCGTTGCCAAGCTGATCGAAGCGGTGCAGGACCCGCGCACCCATCGCTATTCGACATCAAAGGGCATTCCGGGCCTGCGTCGGGCGCTTGCCGGGTATTATGGCCGACGTTTTGGGGTCGAACTCGATCCGGAAACTGAGGTGATTGCCACGCTCGGCTCGAAAGAAGGGCTGGCGAATTTGGCCGCCGCAATCACGTCACCGGGTGATACGATCCTTGTGCCGAACCCATCCTACCCGATCCATCAGTTCGGCTTCATCATCGCGGGCGCCGCCGTGCGCAGCATCCCGGCCACCCCCGA
>JANXRN010000511.1 GCA_025352995.1 Acetobacteraceae bacterium | reverse complement strand
ACGCGACTTCAAGGCGGAAACCTTGCGCTTCATGTTCGACTTCGCCGTGCCGTTCACCAACAATCAGGCCGAGCAGGACGTGCGGATGATGAAGGTGAAAATGAAAATATCCGGTGGATTCCGGACGAGTATCGGCGCCGAGACCTTCGCCACCTTGCGATCGGTGCTCAGCACTGCACGCAAGCGCGGGTGGGATATTATCCAAACCCTCTCCGCAACGCCCGAGGCGCTGATTGGGGCGCTGAACGCTTAGGTGAGCGGGGGGGCTTGGGAGTTACACAAAAAGAACCAAAAAAACTTTTTCACACTTGGTACGGTTGCCGTGCGACTGCGGAGGGACCCGAGCCAACGGCAAGAAATGGAAGAAGTTTTTTTGCTTCTTTTTGTTCACAAAAAGAAGACCCCTTCCTTCACGCCCGCCGAGCAGCCTTCAACTCATCAGCCACCAAAAACGCCAACTCCAGTGCCTGCGCCCCGTTCAGCCGCGGGTCACATTGGGTGTGATAGCGCGCATCGAGCCCGGCCGCCTCCAGACCGGCGGCACCGCCGATGCATTCGGTGACGTCCTTGCCGGTCATTTCGATGTGGATGCCGCCGGCATGGGTGCCGATCGCGCGGTGGGCGGCGAAGAAGCCGCGCAGTTCGGCGAGGATGGTGTCGAAATGGCGGGTTTTGCGGCCGTTATTGGCGGTGACGGTGTTGGCGTGCATCGGGTCGCAACACCAGACCACCGATCGCCCTTCGCGTTGCACGGCGCGTAGCAGGGGCGGCAGGGTGGTTTCGATCTTCGCCGCACCCTGGCGGGTGATCAGGGTCAGGCGACCGGGGATATTGGCGGGATTGAGGATGTCGATCAGGCGCAGCAATTCGTCCGGCGTAATGTCCGGCCCGCATTTCAGCCCGATCGGGTTGCCGACGCCGCGTAAGAACTCGACATGGGCGCCGTCCGGCTGGCGGGTGCGTTCGCCGATCCACAGCATGTGGGCGGCGCAATCATAGCCGATGCCGGTCAGGCTGTCGGTGCGGGTCAGGGCTTCTTCGTACGGCAGCAGCAGGGCTTCGTGACAGGTGTAGAACTCGGTTTCCGCCAATTGCGGCGCGTGGGCGAGGCCGACGGCTTTCATGAAAGCCAGGCTTTCATCGATCCGGGCGGAAATCGCGGCGTAACGCGGGCCAAGCGGCGATCCGGCGACGAAGGCGCGGTTCCAGTCATGCACCCGGCGGAGATCGGCAAAGCCGCCCTGGGCGAAGGCGCGCAGCAAATTGAGGGTTACCGCACTCTGGTAATAAGCTTGCTGCATTCGCGCGGGGTCGGGGATGCGGGATGCGGCATCAAAGCGCGGGCCGTTGATGATGTCGCCGCGGTAGATCGGCAGGGTGACGCCGTCGATCGTCTCGTTTGGCGATGACCGCGGCTTGGCGAACTGGCCCGCCATGCGGCCAAGCTTGATGACGGGCAGGCCCGCGCCGAAGCCCATGACAACCGCCATTTGCAAGATGGTGCGGAAAGTGTCGCGGATCAGGTTGGCGTGGAATTCATCGAAGGATTCCGCGCAGTCGCCACCTTGCAGCAGAAACGCATCACCGCTTGCCACCCGCGCGAGTTCGGCTTGCAGGCGTCTTGCTTCACCGGCGAAAACCAGCGGCGGGGATTGGCGCAAGCGTTCTTCCGCCGCTTCAAGGGCCACTGGATTGGGGTAGTCGGGCGCCTGGCGGATCGGGTGGTGACGCCAGCTTGATGGCGTCCAGGTCGGGCTTTCAACGTCGGCCATGTTGCCCTCCCTGGGTCGGGCGGGGCGGCGGGCCGGTCAGAACGTCGAAATCATCTGGGGACATGGGCATATGGGTCTCCTGGGGTTGGGAGGCCGCTTTTGCCCTGGCGGGGGAAGTCTAAAGGTCTGAAAACACGAAAGCCGCCAGGGCGCTGGCGGCTTCGGGATGCGGAAAAAAACGCAATCCTAGGCCGCCGGCGTATAAAACCAGCGGCGGCAAAATCGGATAGCGGGGGCGGAGATATTCATAACCCGAGCAGGTTATCGCCGGTTGCGCCTGCCGTCAACGCCTGCGCCGCGCGGCGCCCAGCAGACCTAGGCCCGCCGTCAGCAGAACCATCATCGTCGACGGCTCCGGCACTTGGGTAAAATTGGCGGCCAGCACCATCGTGCCGATCGCGTTGCCGATGGAGAGCGCGTCGGTCACCGCGAACGGGGTGTGAATACCGCCAACCACCCGGCTATATTCGGAGCCCAACGGTCCCTCGGACGCGGCGACGAAGTTGGCGAACCCGATCGTCATGGCGCAGATCAGCGGGCTGTCATTGACGTTGGAGGTGCCGAGCGAAATCGAATTGCACTGGCCATTGGCCACCGAATAGAAGCCAGCGGCATAGGCGGCGGTGGCACTGCCCAGGTTGCAGCTGATGATGGTGATGCCATCGGCACCGCCATAACCCGCCGTGCCGCCATTGCAGTAGGAATTCGAGGTAGAGGAAAAGCTGGTGGAGCCGCCCAACAGATCGGTCAACACCGTCGCCGCCGCGCCACTGAACGCCGGGTGCCCGGCAACATAATCCGGGTGCGGCGGGGTCGCGATCAGCGATGCCCAGCCAGTATCGCAGGACGCGGCGGTCAGGGTGGTATTCCACGAGTAGCCGGTGGAGGTATTGCAGTTACGTATCGCGGTAATCGGGCGCCATAAATTATAGGTGTATTTGTCACCCCAGGCGGCAATCCCGGCATCGACGATGGCCGTGCTCATCGCCGCCGACACCCGCGCCTGGGTCAGCAGGTCCGCGCTGGCCAGGACATTATCGGCAATTTGCAACCAGTGTCCTGGCGGCTGAATGGTGGTGCCAGGATCGTTCCAGAACAGCGCCGCCTGGTTTTGCGCCAGTGTTTGCGGGGAAAACAACTGAGTACCAGTCGCGGTATTGGCTGCCGCACAGGCGGCGGCGACAGTGGTGGACAGCGCGACACCCGATCCGGCGCATTCGGTTTGCAGCACATTCATTGCGTAGGCCGAACTGGCGATGGATTGCTGCACCTGGTCGGCCGCGCTCGCCGCAGTATTGGTCACCCCAGGCAAAGTGACCGACGCCATCACCGTCTGCAACTGCGATGCGGTGATGCCAACCGTATTGACGGTGCCCCAGAGCGGATACATTTCCGGACGTCCATTGGTCGCGCTCGGCGGGACATAAACCCCCGGCACCGTGCCCGATCCTGGTGCGGACTGCGGCGTCAACCCGTTAATCATCGCGTAAGTCGCACTGCCGGCACCGGTACCGTTCAACCGCGCCAGCGTCGCGTTGGCCGACGCGGTGCCGGCGGCGATACCGTCGGTGACCGCCTGGCTGCTGCCAAGGGCGGTCATCGCGGTGTTATAGGTGGTGGTGATCTGATCGAGAATGCCGCCGGATTGGGTGATATCGTTGAACCGGCTGTTGGTCGTGACATTGGTCCAAGCATCGGCACTATAAACACCGAACAGCGCCTGATAGCCGGCGGTCAGCGCGGCGGCCGTCGCCGAAGCGCCACTTGCGGCCGGGGTGCTGTAGGCAAAAGCCTTGTACTGGTTGCCAGACGTTACGTTGACCGCATCGAACATGGCGTTATCGACAATCGCCATCTGCATCGCGACATCCGGCGGCCCGGCGAGCAGAAAGCCGGAGGTTTGCTGAGTGATCGCCAGCAATTCCTGATTCCAGGTCAGCACCGCGCCTTGCGCCCAGGCGGAAACCGGCGCCAGCGCCAATCCGGCGGCAGCAAGCAGCCCCCGCCAAGCGCGCAACCCAGAGTTCCCACGCCGTTGTTCGAATACCATGGTCGCCGCTCCGAAATGATCGACCGGCCCGCTTCGCACCAACGACGCAGGCCCGATCGGCCGCAAATGAAATATCGCCGCTATCCACGCCAAGCCGATTATGCGTTCACCACTGGCGCCTGCGCAACCAACAAATCTGCCAGCCAGCCCCAATAGCGCAGGAAAATATGATCGCGCAACAGATGAGTACGATGGAACCGCGCCGGCCGGCCATCGGAGCATGATCGCATCAAAATATTAATTATTATTCAATAGATTAACCTACCTTGTTGGAAAATAAATTTTTGTCTCCCGAGCGCCCAGTCTCAGCTATTGGCGCGAACCTGGCGCAAAATCCACTCATAGGTCTGCGCCAAACCGGTTTCGAGCCGTTGCGACGGCGCCCAGCCGAGGCGTTCGGCGATCAGGCGGTTGTCGGAAGTGCGCCCACGTACCCCGGTTGGCCCTGCAATATGGCGCTTTCGGACCGGTTTGTCGGCAATCGCGGCGACCATATCGACCAGCCCGTTGATG
>JANXRN010000268.1 GCA_025352995.1 Acetobacteraceae bacterium | reverse complement strand
GTCGCGGTTTTCCGCCGACAGCGCCATCGCCTCCCTCGTCGTGCTGTCAGTCACCCGCGAACTCGGCCCCGTCCTCGGCGCGCTGATGGTCGCCGGGCGCGTGGGTGCGGCAATGGCCGCCGAAATCGGTACCATGCGGGTGACCGATCAGATCGACGCGCTGACAAGCTTGCAGACCAACCCAATGAAATATCTGGTCGCACCCCGTTTGCTCGCCGGCCTGATCGCGCTGCCGCTGCTGGTCGTGGTCGCCGATATCCTCGGTGTGCTGGGTGGTTTCATCATTGCGACCTTGAAGCTGAATTTCAGCGCCGCGACCTACCTCAATAACACGCTCAACTTCGTCCAATCCGATGACGTCATTTCCGGCCTAGCCAAGGCCGCCGTCTTCGGGTTCCTGATCAGCCTGATGGGTTGCTATCACGGCTATAATAGCAAGGGTGGCGCCCAAGGCGTCGGTGCCGCAACAACGGCCGCAGTCGTAACCGCAAGCGTGCTGATCCTGGCATTCGACTACGTGCTGACCGAATTGTTCTTCGCGCGATGAGTGATTCCCACCGCGCGATGATCCCGAAAATCCGCATTCGCGGCCTGTGCAAATCCTTCGGCAGCAAACTGGTGCTCGATGGCGTCGATCTCGACGTGGCACCCGGCACCTCGATGGTGGTCATCGGTGGGTCCGGCTCAGGCAAATCGGTGCTGCTCAAATGCGTGCTGGGACTGATCGACCCCGATGCCGGCAGCATCGAAATCGACGGGCAGAATATTCTGGCCCTCGACCGATCCGCCCGCGATGCCGCCCGCGCCCGCATCGGCATGCTGTTCCAGAACGGCGCGCTGTTTGACAGTTTGCCGGTCTGGGAAAACGTCGCCTTCGGGTTGCTGGCGCAGAAGATCATCCCGCGCGACGCCGCCCGCGAACGTGCCATCACCGTGCTGAGCCAGGTTGGGCTGGCCGGCAGCGTTGGCGATCTCTGGCCGGCCGAGCTTTCCGGCGGCATGCAAAAGCGCGTCGCCCTTGCCCGCGCCATCGCCGCCCAGCCCGAAATCCTGTTTTTCGACGAACCCACCACCGGGCTTGATCCGATCATGGGCGCGGTGATCGACGGGCTGATCACCGACTGCGTCAAGCGCCTCGGCAGCACCGCCATCGCCATCACCCATGACATGCTGAGCGCGGTGCGCATCGGCGATCAGGCCGCGATGATCCATAAGGGCCGTATCGTCTGGCAGGGGCCGGCGCCATCGCTGATGGAAAGTGGCAACGATATGGTTGATCAATTCACCCATGGGCGCCGCGACGGGCCGATCCAGATGGAGCTGCGCAAGTGACTGAAGGAAGGTCTTCTTTTTGTGAACAAAAAGAAGCAAAAAAACTTCATCTATTGTTGCCGTTGGCTCGGGACCTCGGTGAGTTCGCACGCCAGCGGCAAGGAATTGATAGAAAGTTTTTTTGGTTCTTTTTGTTCACAAAAAGAACGTCTTCCTGATGGCCAAACCCACCACCCGCTACGTGTGCCAGGAATGCGCCGCCATCACCCCGAAATGGGCCGGCAAGTGCGAAACCTGCAACGCCTGGAACAGCATTGTCGAAGAAGCCGCGCCCACCGCCGGGCCGGGCCTTGCCAAAGGCGTCCTGAAATCCGGCACCAGCAAAATCCAGTTCGTCGACCTCGCCGGCAGTGCCGAGCCACCGCCACGGGTGCCGACCGGGATTGCCGAGTTTGACCGGGTTTTGGGCGGCGGGCTGGTGGCAGGGTCGGCATTGCTGGTCGCGGGCGATCCGGGCATTGGCAAATCCACCTTGTTGTTGCAGGCCGCCGCTAGCCTCGCCAAGGCCGGCAAACGGGTGCTCTATATTTCCGGCGAGGAAGCAATCGAACAAATCCGCCTCCGCGCCCGCCGCCTGGGGCTGACCGACGCCGCCCTTGAACTCGCCGCCAGCATCAATTTGCGCGAAATCGCCGCCAGCCTGGAAGCCGCCGAGAACGTCACGATGGTGGTCATCGATTCGATCCAGACCATGTGGATGGACAGTCTCGACAGCGCCCCCGGCACGGTGAGCCAGGTGCGGGCGAGCAGTTTTGAACTCATCCGCCTCGCCAAAACCAAAGGTTTCTCGGTTGTGCTGGTCGGCCACGTCACCAAGGAAGGTGCCATCGCCGGCCCACGTGTGCTCGAACACATGGTCGATGCGGTGCTCTATTTCGAAGGCGATCGCGGCCATCAGTTCCGCATCTTGCGCGGGGTGAAGAACCGCTTTGGCGCGACCGACGAAATCGGCGTGTTCGAAATGACCGATCGCGGCCTGGCCGAGGTCACCAACCCGTCCGCTTTGTTCCTCGCCGAACGGCGCGGCCATATCTCGGGCAGCGCAGTCTTCGCCGGGCTGGAAGGCACCCGCCCGGTGCTGGTCGAAATCCAGTGCCTGCTCGCGCCCAATCCCGGCGGATCGCCGCGTCGATCGGTGATCGGCTGGGATAGCGGGCGGCTCGGCATGCTGCTGGCGGTGCTCGAAACAAGATGCGGCGTCCGGCTCAACACGATGGATGTTTACCTCAACGTCGCCGGCGGCCTGCGGGTGACCGAACCAGCCGCGGACCTCGCCGTTGCCGCCGCGCTGACCTCGGCCGCCACCGACACGCCGACCGATCCCGGCAGCGTCTATTTCGGCGAAGTCGGGCTGTCCGGCGAAGTCCGCCAGGTCGCCCAGGCCGATGCACGACTGAAAGAAGCGCAGAAGCTCGGGTTCGAAACCGCCTGCCTGCCGCGCCGGGTCGCGCGCGGAAATGCAAGGCTTTCCGCACCTGACGGGCTGACGTTGCGCGAAATCGGCCACCTCACCGACCTCGTTTCCGGCTTTGCCCCTAAAGCGGGCAAGCCATCTGCATGACGGGGTAGTATCCTAGGGGCGACCGACGATATATGACGCCACCATGAAGCGCCGCATTGCATGAACTGGGTCGATCTAGCCGCCATCGGCGTCGTGGCAATCTCGGCCATGCTCGCCTTCATGCGTGGCTTCGTGCGTGAAGTGCTGGGCATCTTCGCCTGGGCCGCCGCCGGCTACATCGCTGTCACCTTCAATGATGCCGTGCGTCCGCAATTCCGCCAATGGATCGCATCCACCGAAATCGCCGACCCGGCGTCCTATGTCGCGCTGTTCATCGTCGCATTGATCGTCTTCTCCCTCTTTACCAACCTGATCGCCAAAGGCGTGCGCAATCTGGGTCTCGGCGGCATCGATCGCAGCCTCGGCATCTTGTACGGGGCCGCCCGCGGCGCGGTATTGCTGATGGCCGCCTACATCATCGCAGGCCTGCTGACCGCCCCGGACAAATGGCCCGAACCGGTGCAAACCGCCCGGTTGCTGCCCAGCATCTATAGCGGTGCTGCCTGGATTGTTGACCACCTGCCGCCCGAACATCGCCCCAAGCTTGCCTTGCCCCCCAACGGGCCGGGCACCAGTTCCGCCGATCTGCTGCGCGCCAACCCGATCGGGCGCGCAACCGGCAAGCCAACCCCGACCACCCCTTAGGAGAGCACCCAATGGACATCGCACCAGAACAGGTCTCTGCCGACGGGCACTGGAACCTGGAACGCCCGCATGATGAATGCGGCGTGTTCGGGATATGGAACCATAGCGACGCCGCCGCCCTCACCGCGCTGGGCCTGCACGCTTTGCAGCATCGCGGCCAGGCATCGGCCGGCATCGTCAGCCACGACGCCACCCGGTTCTATTCCCATCGCGGCCTTGGCCTGGTGGGGGAGAATTTCGAGAACCGGGCGGTGATGGAAACCCTCAAAGGCCATCGCTCGATCGGGCATAATCGCTACGCCACCACCGGCGGGGTGGTGCTGCGCAATGTCCAGCCACTTTATGCCGATTTCGCCTTTGGCGGCCTCGCCGTCGGGCATAACGGCAACCTCACCAACGCAACCTTGCTGCGCCGATCATTGGTCGGGCGCGGCTGCCTGTTCCAATCGACCTCCGACAGCGAAGTCTTCATCCATCTGATCGCGATGAGCCGCTTTGGCACCGTGATCGATCGGCTGACCGACGCGCTGCGCCAGGTGGTGGGTGCCTATTCGCTGGTCGCGCTGACCGAAAACGCCCTCATCGGCGCCCGCGATCCGCTCGGCGTCCGCCCGCTCATCCTCGGGCGGCTCGGCACTGACGGCTGGGTGCTGGCAAGTGAAACCTGCGCCCTCGAAATCGTTGATGCCGAATTCGTTCGCGATATCGAACCCGGCGAAATCGTCGTGATCACCGATACCGGGGTGCAAAGCATCAAGCCCTTCACCCAGCAGCCCAGCCGCTTCTGCGTGTTCGAATATATCTACTTCGCCCGCCCCGATTCGGTGGTCGAAGGCATGCCGGTCTATGGCGCCCGCAAGCGTATCGGCGAAGTGCTCGCCCGCGAAAGCCATGTCGCCGCCGATGTCGTGGTACCGGTGCCCGACAGCGGTGTCCCATCCGCGATGGGCTACGCCGACGCCGCCGGCATCCCGTTCGAACTCGGCATCATCCGCAACCATTATGTCGGCCGCACCTTCATCGAACCGACCGACAATATCCGCCATCTCGGGGTGAAGCTGAAACATTCCGCCAACAAGGCGGTGCTGCAAGGCAAGCGGGTGATCCTGGTTGACGACTCGATCGTGCGCGGCACCACATCGCGCAAAATCGTCGAAATGGTGCGCAACGCCGGCGCCACCGAAGTGCATATGCGCATCTCGTCCCCGCCAACGACTCATTCCTGCTTTTACGGCATCGATACGCCCGAGCGCAGCAAGCTGCTGGCCTATCGCCTAAGCGTCGAAGAAATGGCCGCCCGCATCGGCGTTGACAGCCTGGCTTTCATTTCCAAAGACGGACTCTATCAGGCGCTGGGCCAGGCCAATCGCGACCCGCGCCAGCCATATTATTGCGATGCCTGCTTCACCGGCGACTACCCGATTTCATTGCCCGACATCAGCGATAATGACACACGGCAGCTAACCCTGCTGTCTGAAACCCACTGAGCCGATGAAGCTGGACGGAAATATTGCGCTGGTCACCGGCGCCAGCCGGGGCTTGGGTGCGGCAACAGCGATCAGGCTTGCCGCGCTGGGCGCGCATGTCGTGCTAGTCGCCCGCACCCAAAGCGGGTTGGAGGAAACCGACGATGCCATTCGCGCAGCCGGGGGCCAGGCGACCCTGCTGCCGATGGATTTGCGCGACGGCGACCAGGTCGATCGCATTGCCCCCAGCATCTACCAACGCTTCGGCCGGCTCGACATCATGGTCAGCAACGCCGGCGATATCGGCACCCTGACCCCGACCGCGCATATCGACATGAAAGAATGGGCGGGCGTTCACGCGCTGAATGTCGACGCCCCGCTGCGGCTGATCCGCGGCTGCGCGCCTTTGCTGGTCGCGGCGCCTGCCGGCCGCGCCGTCTTCGTCACCGCCGAACGCGCCACTGCCCCGCACGCCTACTGGGGCCACTATGCCGCCAGCCTCGCCACCACCCGGGCGCTGGCCCTTACCTGGGCCGCCGAAACCGCCCAAACCCGGCTGAAAGTGAACCTGTTCGATCCCGGACCTATGGCAACCCGCCTCCGCCTGCGCGCTTTTCCAGGGGAACCGGCCGATACCCACCCGGCGCCGGAAGTGATCGCGCCCCGGTTGGTGGAGCTTTGTTTGCCTGGGTGAAGGAAGGTAGGAAGCACTTCTTTTTGTGAACAAAAAGAAGCAAAAAAACTTTCTCCGACTTGGTTCACGGATACCGTGGGTGGGGTGCAAGGCACCGAATTTCTTTCGACGGACCATCATCCAAAAATTAGTTACGATATCGTAACAATTAAGGCGCACCAATTCAAAAAGCGTTAATTCCATTCCAAGCGACCAGTCGGCCCGACCTTCATCCCCGCCTGCCGCACCGCCTCCACCCAGGCCGCGGGCGGCCAAACTTCCTCGCGCTTCATCGTCGGCGCCGGCTTGCCCGGCGGCGCAATCAACATCCGCTTCAACCCGCCGACAATCCTTCTTGCCGCCGGGACCTCATCCAGAAACCGGACGATCTCCTCCTGCGTCAACATCGTCTCCAGCATCGCGCCGAACTTCGCCGCATCCCGGACGCGCGGAAGCAACCACCCGTGATTGGTGAGTGGATTGAAGGTCTTGGGCCTGCCATCGCTGGGCCGCCCCGCCGCCGAAACCCGTTCACGCGGCTTCGGCAACATCCCCGCCCGCCACAATGCCAGCAGCTTCTCCAGCCGCCTGCCCATCCGCCCGACGCGGTTCCAGACCTGGGCGAGAAACCCCGCCAGGCCCCGGTCGCGCGCCGACGCAACGGCAATCGCCGCTTGCAGCAGGGTGAGGAGGTGATGAAAACTGGACATAAAACGTCTATTATATTGACTTATTTTGTTTGTCAAGAAAATTCTCTCGCCTTGTGCGTAAGCCAACGGCCAGAGAGTCGGAGAAAGTTTTTTTGCTTCTTTTTGTTCACAAAAAGAAGAAACTTCCTCCCCCAAAACCCCCAACCCAAGCTAAACTCCTCCCGCGCCGCTTGGAAGGCGCGAACATCATGCGGAGAGGAAACAGACACATGCCCAGGATTGCACTGGTTACTGGCGGCACGCGCGGTATTGGCGCGGAGATCAGCCGTGCGTTAAAGGCGGCCGGACGCACGGTCATTGCGAGTTATGCCGGCAACGACGCCGCCGCCCAAGCGTTCCACGCCGAAACCGGCATCCCGGTGCGCAAGTTCGATGCCGGTGATTTTGCCGCCTGCCAGACCGCGGTCGAAAGCATCCATGCCGAGTTCGGCAAGATCGAAATCCTGGTCAACAATGCCGGCATCACCCGCGACACCACCATGGCGCGCATGACGCGCGATATGTGGGACGCGGTGATGGATACCAATCTCGGGTCGTGTTTTAATCTCTGCAAGCTGACGTTTGAGGACATGCGCGCCGCGAAGTTCGGCCGGGTGGTCAATATCGGCTCGATCAACGGCCAGGCCGGGCAGTACGGGCAAGTCAACTACGCCGCCGCCAAGTCCGGCATCCACGGCTTCACCAAGGCGCTGGCCCAGGAAGGCGCGCGCTTCGGCATCACAGTAAACGCGATTGCGCCGGGTTACGTCGATACCGACATGGTGCGCGCGGTGCCGCCGGACGTGCTGCAGAAGATTATCGCCCGCATCCCGATGGGCCGCCTGGGCCACGCCGAGGACATCGCGCGCGGGGTGGTATTCCTGACCGCCGATAACGGGGATTTTATCACCGGCAGCACGCTGAGCATCAATGGCGGGCAGCATATGTATTAAGTCGCCGCGTCAGGCTCGGGTCTCTCCGCAAGCCCGAGCCAACGTGAGAAAAAATTTTCTGGTTCTTTTTGGTAACGGCCCAGGCTCCTTGTTAAGGAAGACTCCAGGTCACGAAAAGCCCGAAGGCAAGCAGTTCTTTTTGTGAACAAAAAGAACCAAAAAAACTTTCTATCCATTCTGGCCGTTGGCGTGCCTCCCCCCGAAACAGCGAAGCGCTCTGAACCAAAGTGTTAAAGTTTTTTTGCTCCTTTTTTTTCAAAAAAAGGAGTGCTTTCTTGCCTTCAGTCTTCCTGCAATAAAGCTCAGGGAGAACCTGGGCAGGTAGTCTTTTTGTTCACAACTTGCCTTCAATCCCCTCAATCTCCGCATCACTAAACCCAAAATGATGCGCAATTTCATGCCACAGCACGTTACGCACCAGCCGGTATAAATCTTCGCCGAGTTCGATCCATTCCAGCAGGATCGCCTGACGGTAAAGGAAAATCTGATCGGGCAGTCGGGCGATGTCGCCACTGCTGCGCTCCCCGATCGGGTACCGCGATAAAGCCCTTGCAGGTCGAACGCGGACTCGATTTCCATGCCGTCGAGGATATCGTCATCGGCCAGTTCTTCGACGATGATGGCCACGCCGTCGATCTGGTTGCGCAGCACCGCCGGGATTTCCGCCAGGGCGCGCTCGGCGAGGTCGGCGATATGGGCGGCGTCGGGTGGGGTGGTGAACATGGCGGTTAGCTGCGCATGGCGGTGGGACAGGGTCAACCAGGGAGGGTGCGATGATTGCTAAACTGACGAAGGATGAGCGGGCGGGTCTGGCGGCAAAGCTGCCGCAGTGGGCTTTGCACCCGACGCGCGATGCGATCGAACGGCACTTCAAGTTTCGCGATTTCAGCCAGGCCTGGGGCTTCATGGCCCGGGTGGCGCTGCTGGCCGAACAGCAGGACCATCATCCGGAATGGTCGAACGTCTATAACCAGGTGGACATTCTACTGAGCACCCACGATGCGGATGGGTTGAGCGCGCGGGATGTGAAGCTGGCGGCGGCCATTGATGCTATTGCGGGATGATCGCACCGCGGCAATCAGGCTCGCCGCTTCGCGGTTCTGTCTGCAACTCGGCTGGGCGCCGCTGCATGAAGTGACTTTGGCTAATGGCCGCCGCGCGGATATTCTGGCGCTGCGGCCGGATGGTGGTTTCGTCTGTATCGAGATCAAGTCGGGTGCGGCGGATTTCATCGCCGACACAAAATGGCCGGACTATCGCGATTTCGCCGATACGCTGTATTTCGCCGTCGATGGCGATTTTCCGCTGGGCCTGCTGCCGGAGGAGGTCGGGCTGATCGTCACCGCCAGCGGCGATGCGGCCTTGTTGCGGGACGGCGTGAACCACCCCATCGCACCGGCGCGGCGCCGCGCGCTCATGCTGCGGTTTGCAACCCTTGCCGCCAACCGGCTTGCCGTAGCGACCGACCCGGTCGGCGCCAGCGCGTTGCGGGCGGCCCTGCGGTCGGAGTAGTGATACCAACCCGCCTTGACGATGACACTTCCATCGTCAAGGCGGGTTGGTATTGCGCGCCGGGTTGGCCGGCGGCGGCGCGCCAAACAAAGACTGATACCGACCCGCGTTGACCCATTCTTCATGGGTCAACACTTGAGC
>JANXRN010000267.1 GCA_025352995.1 Acetobacteraceae bacterium | reverse complement strand
ATTTGACCGATCTGGTCACTTTGGCCCGCGCCGAAGGGGAGCATGTCGCAGCCGTCGAAGCCCCCGAAGCCGAATTACGCGGGATAAATTCGCGGGTGGAACTCGCCGCCGCCGAAGCCACCGTGCAGGCCTGGCTGCGGGTGGCGGCAATGGAAGCGGGCGTTACCATGACCGCGCCGGAGAGCGTGTTCCTGTGCGCGGACACCAGGTTCGAACAAGATGTCAGCATTGGCCCCGATGTCGTGTTTGGCCCGGGTGTGACCGTGCGGACCGGCGCGGTGATTAAAAGCTTCTGCCATATCGAAGGCGCGGAAATTGGACCCGGCGCCATCATTGGCCCGTTCGCCCGGTTGCGGCCCGGCACAAAGATTGGCGCCGATGCCCATATCGGCAATTTCGTGGAATTGAAGGCGACCGACTTCGGCGCTGGCGCCAAGGCGCGCCATTTGTCCTATCTCGGCGACAGCGCCATCGGGGCGGGCACCAATATTGGCGCCGGCACCATCACCTGCAATTACGATGGCTACGACAAGCATCGCACCATTATTGGCGAGAATGTCTTTATCGGGTCGGATTCAGTTCTGGTTGCCCCGATCACCATTGGTGACGGCGCCTTCGTGACCGCCGGCAGTGTGGTGACCCGCGATGTGGCGCCGGACGCGATGGCATTCGGGCGGGCGCCACAGATCGACAAGCCCGGTCGGGCGGCGGAATTTCACGCGCTACATCGCAAGCAAAAAGGATAATTTCATGTGCGGCATTGTAGGCGTTATTGGCGCGCGTCCTGCCGCGTCGCTCATTTTGGACGCGCTTCGCCGTCTCGAATATCGTGGCTACGACAGCGCCGGGATTGCGACCTTGGTCGATGGCGATATTGATCGCCGCCGCGCGGCAGGCAAGCTGCGCAACCTTGCTGATGTTCTGGACACGCAACCGCTCGCCGGGACCACCGGCATTGGCCATACGCGCTGGGCGACCCATGGCGCGCCGACCGAGGGCAATGCCCATCCGCATGGCACGGCGCGCGTGTCGATCGTCCATAACGGCATTATCGAAAATCACGCCGAACTGCGCGCCGAACTTGAAGCTGCAGGGCAGGTGTTCACTTCGGAGACCGATACCGAAACGGTGGCCCAGCTGTTCGACCTCTATTTGCAACAGGGCATGACCCCGATCGAAGCCGCGGCCAAGGCGTTCCCGCGCCTGGAAGGCGCTTATGCGCTGGCAATGGTATTTGCCGGTCACCCGGAACTGATGATCGGCGCCCAGCTTGGCGCGCCTTTAGCGGTCGGGTTTGGCGACGATGAAATGTTCCTTGGCAGTGATGCGCTTGCGCTGGCGCCGCTCACCCAGCGGATCGCGTTTTTGAACGATGGTGACTGGAGCGTGGTATCGCGCGACGGCGCCCGCTTCTTCACCATGGACGGCACCGAAGTCGAGCGCGAAATCCGCCGTACATCGGTATCGGGCGCGGCGGTCGGCAAAGGCAATTATCGCCATTTCATGGAAAAGGAATTGCATGAACACCCGGCGGTGATCGGCGATACGTTGCGCCAGATGATCAATCCGGCGACCCGTGCGGTTGCCCTGCCAACGCTTCCGTTCGAGCCGGCCAAGCTTGCCCGCGTCAGCTTCTCCGGCTGCGGTGGCGCGTATTTCGCAGCGTTGGCCGGGCGGCATTGGATGGAGGAGATCGCGCGGATTTCCGCCGATGTTGATGTGGCCAGTGAACTTCGTTATCGCGAGCCGCCAGTGGTGCCTGATACGCTTGGCATTCTGGTGTCCCAATCTGGCGAAACCGCTGATACCATGGCGGCGTTGCGCTACATGCAGGCGCAGAAAATGCCGGTGCTGTCAGTGGTCAATGTGCCGGAAAGCACCATGGCGCGGGCGTCTGACGCGGTGATGCTGACCATTGCCGGGCCAGAAATCGCGGTGGCATCCACCAAGGCGTTCACCGCGCAACTGACCGTTTTGGCTTGCCTGGCCATCGCGTTTGCCCGCCAGCGCGGCACCATCGATGCGGCGCGCGAAGCGGCACTGACCGACGCGCTGCTGCAAATCCCAGCGGCGGCGGCAAGTGTTCTGGACCATGCCGGCGAAATCCAGCGCGTTGCCCGCCGCGTCGCCGAAGCGCGCGATGTGCTGTATCTCGGGCGGGGCGCCAATTACGCGATCGCGCTGGAAGGCGCGCTCAAGCTCAAGGAAATCTGCTACATCCATGCCGAAGGCTATGCGGCTGGCGAAATGAAGCACGGGCCGATTGCGCTGATCGACAGATCGGTGCCGGTGATCGCGATTGCGCCGAGCGGGCCGCTGTTTGAGAAAACCGCATCGAACTTGCAGGAAGCCGCCGCGCGGGGTGGGCAGATCATCGCCCTGACCGACGCAGCAGGGGCGGCAAAACTGCGCAGCTTCGCGGGTGAGGTGGTGGTGATGCCAACGGTTGATCCGTTTGTTGCACCGATTTTATATGCGATCCCGGTGCAGCTGCTGGCCTATCACGTGGCCTTGCTGAAAGGCACCGATGTTGATCAGCCGCGTAATCTGGCGAAATCGGTTACGGTGGAATAGGTGGATTAAGCTCAGAAAGCACTCCTTTTTTTGAAAAAAAAGGAGCAAAAAAACTTTCCCACTTTGGTTCGAAGTGCCGCGCTATTGCGGGGGGAGGTACGCCAACGGCCAGGAATGGATAAAAAGTTTTTTTGGTTCTTTTTGTTCACAAAAAGAACTGCTTGCCTAAATCTCGCTGCCGATTTCGCCAAGAAAATCTGCCACAAACTGCCGCATTGTCCGTAGCCGTGCCTCTGCCATCGCCTGCCCGGCTGCTGTGCGGAACCCTTCGGCAATCTTGAACAGCTTCACATCGAAATGATCTAACGCAAACCGCGCATCGTCATACGGCCGATCCGTCGCCCGCGGGTCGGTTGGATGGTAAAGCCCCGACCCCATTCGCCCACCGGTATAAAAGCACCGCGCAATGCCGATCGCGCCGATCGCATCAAGCCGGTCGGCGTCCTGCAGAATGCGCGCTTCCAAGGTTTCCGGCTCAATCGCTGCGGAAAAACTATGGGCGGCAACCGCGTGGGCGAGGGCTGCGACGCGTTCCGGGCTAAAGCCGCGTTCGCCGACAATTTCGCCCGCCCGGGCTGCGGCCACGCGCGATGCCTGGGACCGAAGCGGCGAATTCTTCTCCACCGCCACGCAATCATGCAAAATGACCGCCGCCACCAGCAATTCCTGATCGCACCCAGGTTCGGTGACGGCGATCGCCGCTGCGTTTCGCCAGACCCGGAGAATGTGGGACACATCATGGGACCCGTCCGTGCCAGCTAAATCGAGCTGGGCCAGCAACCCGCGCGCCAGGGCTTCGTGTGGGTGAAAAGCGGATGCGATGTGATGTTCGGTCATGCCCATGCGCTTATCACGACCGGCGGTCTCGCAAAAACCTCCCGGCCAGTTTAATCCGAACCAACGCATTTCGGAGGATCATCGGCCATGCTGCGTCTGGACAACAAGATCGCCTTCATCACTGGCATCGGCTCGGTCGGCGAGGGCTGGGGCAATGGCCGCGCCACGGCGACGTTGTTTGCCCGCCAGGGGGCGGTGGTTTTCGGCACCGACATCAATCCCGCCGCCGCCGATACGACAGCGGCCACGATTGCGGCTGAAGGCGGCGTGTGTGCGGTGCAGCGCTGCGATGGCACCGATAGTGATGCGGTGGCCGAAGCGGTGAAAGCCTGCCTCGCCCGCTTTGGCCGCATTGATATCCTGGTCAATAATGTCGGTGGCTCGGCGCCCGGCGACCCGGTCAGCATGGATGAAGCGGTGTGGGACATGCAAATGGACCTCAACCTCAAGACCGTCTTCCTGACCTGCAAGCACATCCTGCCGGTCATGCAGGCGCAAGGCGCGGGCGTGGTGGTCAATGTGGCGTCTGTCGCTGGCATCCGCGACCAGTTGGGGCGTGACTACATCGCCTATGCCGCCAGCAAGGCGGGCGTCATCCGGATGTCCAAAGCCATTGCCATGTCGAACGCGAAAAAAGGCATTCGCTGCAACACCGTCGTTCCCGGCCTGATGCACACGCCGCTGGTCGAAGCCCGCCTGGTGCGCCAGATCGGCGGCAATGACGCCGAAAAGCTGATCGCCGAGCGCAACGCGCGGGTGCCGCTTGGCAAGATGGGTGACGCTTGGGATGTGGCGCACGCGGTATTATTTTTGGCTTCGGACGAGGCAAAATATATTACCGCGACGGAGATTGTGGTGGATGGCGGGGTGACGGCGGCCCGGCCGTAGTTAAGTAAGTTGTTCTTTTTGTGAACAAAAAGAACCAAAAAAACTTTCTCCGACGCGACTTCCTGCCCGTTGGGTTGGGACATTGGCGCGTGAAATGCCTTGACGGAACATATAGAGAACGTATAACGCTAATCTATGTTTTCGTTCATGCCCTTTTTCACCGTGCTGCACGCGGCGATTGCCGTGGCGTCCAAGCGCGACCTGACGATGCCAGGCTTCTTCATGGAGCTTTGCAATCGCCTTGGGCGTATGGGGCGGCGGTTGGAGAAGCTCATCCAGCAATGGCGCGCCGGGACTCTGCCCACGCCGCAGACGCGAGAGTCCCAGGCCGGAAAGAACCCTGATCGGGTACGCAAGCCGAAGCTGACTTTCCCGAAACGATATGGCTGGCTGGCGGCGCGGGTGCCAGACATCCACCAGAGAATTGGCTCGCTGGAGCTGTTGCTCGGGCAGGAGGAGTGTGCGCGCTTCCTGGCCGACGTTCCGCAGGCACGGAAGATCGTGGGCGTGCTGGAAAGGATGCTGATCGTGCCGATCGGCAAAACCGCAGCCAAGATGAAGCGCGCGATAATTTGGCCTCCGCCGGCCTGGGTAGAGGCGGTTAAGCAGGCGCACATGACGGTCGGCCCGGCCGGCAGGTTGAAATGGATATGAGGCGTTTTGGGGTTTTTACGTTAAATTTGTTACGATATCGTAATTAATTATACGGATTGTTGGCCCAACGGGCAGGAAGTAGCGTCAGAGAAAGTTTTTTTGGTTCTTTTTGTTCACAAAAAGAACACCCTTCCTTCCCTTCTGTCTTCCTTCTACCCTAGAACAACCGCTAACCCGGGGGAAACCAAGTAATGTACCGTCGCGTCCTGTTCGCCGCCCTGCTGTCCGCGCTGCCGTTTGCCACCCAGGCGCAGACCCCGTTCAAGATAGGTGTGCTGGCGCCGATGACGGGGCCGTTCCAATCTACTGGGCGGTCGATCGAAAATGGAGTGAAGCTTTACATCAAGCAGCATGGCGATGTGGTGGCAGGCCGCAAGATCGAGATTTTGCTGCGCGATGATGCGGGTGTGCCGGACAACACCAAGCGGCTGGCGACCGAACTTGTGTTGCGCGATCATGTCGATGCGTTTTTGGGTTTCGGGCTGACGCCGTTGGCGCTGGCGACCAGCCCGGTGGCGACGCAGGCGAAAATTCCGATGCTGGTGACGGTTGCCGCGACTTCGATGATCACCACGACATCGCCCTTCATCGTGCGTCCGGCGCAGGTGGTGACGCAGACCGCGACCACGGCCGCCAATTGGGCGCTGAAGAACGGCATCAAGAAGGTGGCGATCGTGGTGTCCGATTATGGCCCGGGCTATGACGCGCAGAAATGGTTCGGGGACCGGTTTACCGCGGGCGGCGGCACGGTGGTCGAAGCGCTGCGGGTACCGCTGGCCAATCCGGATTTCGCGCCATTCCTGCAAAAGGTGAAGGATGCGGCGCCGGATGCGATGTTCACGTTCGTGCCGGCCGGCGTGGGCGGGATTTTCGCCAAGCAGTTCGTCGAACGCGGCATGGACAAAACGGGCATGAAATTCATCGCCACCGGTGACGTCATGGATGATGATAATCTCAACGACATGGGCGATGCGGTGCTGGGCATTGTCACCGCCGGGACCTATTCGGCGGCGCATCCTTCAGCGCTCAACAAGGCCTTCCTGGCGGGCTACAAGGAGATCAGCGGCGGACGGCGGGCGAGTTTCGTGGCCGCTTATAATTATGACGCGATGGAATTGCTCTATCGCGCGCTGACCAAAACCAAGGGCGCGGGCGACGGGGCGGCGCTGGTGGAAGCGATGAAGGGCGAAACCTTTGAAAGCCCGCGCGGCATGATCACCATCGATCCTGAAACCCGCGACGTGATCACCCCGGTGTTCATGCGCCGGGTCGAGAAGATGGATGGCCAGCTCTATAATGTCGAGTTCGAGACGTTTGCCGCGGTGAAGGACCCGGCCAAGATCAAGCCCTGATCCGTGCTGACTTTGCTGATCGATGGGCTCGCCTACGGCATGTTGCTGTTTGTGCTGGCGAGCGGCCTGTCGGTCACCTTGGGGGTGATGAATTTCATCAATCTGGCGCATGGCGCGTTTGCGATGGCGGGCGGGTATTTCGGCGTGGTGCTGGTGAATGTTTTAGGGGTGCCGTTCCTGCTGGCGCTGCCGCTGGCCGCCATCGGCACCGGGCTGTTGGGTTTGGTGCTGGAACGGACATTGTATGTGCATGTCTATGCGCGCAGCCATCTCGACCAGGTGCTGTTCAGCATCGGGCTGGTGTTCATTGCGATGGCGGTGGTGGATTACACCCAAGGATCGCAGCAGCAATTTCTGCGGTTGCCGGATTTCCTCAGGGCGCGGATTGATCTCGGGGGGGCGACGATCGGCGCTTATCGGCTGCTGATCATTGCAGTGTGCGGGGTGCTGGCTGGGGTGCTGCAATTTGTGCTGGTGCGGACCGGTTTCGGCGCACGGCTGCGGGCGGCGGTGGATGACCCGGTGGTGGCGCGTGGCTTGGGCATTAATGTCGGAGCGATTTTCGCGGTGACGTTTGCAGTCGGTTCGGGGCTGGCCGGATTGGGGGGCGCGCTGGGGGCGGAAATTCTCGGGCTCGACCCGAGCTTCCCGCTGAAATTTATGGTCTATTTCCTGATCGTGGTGACCGCCGGTGGCACCGCCGGGATGATCGGGCCGCTGCTTGCCGCGATCATGCTGGGGATCGCCGATGTCGGGGGGAAATATTACTTCCCGACCTTCGGCGGCTTTGTGATTTATACGTTGATGATCGTGCTGTTGGTGCGGCGGCCGAACGGGTTGTTTGCGCGATGAAGGTTGTGGCCCTGGCGGCGCCGTCGCGCTGGCGGCTGGTGGAGGGGCTGTTCTGGCTCGCCGCGGCGCTGGGCTGGCAGTTCGCGCCCGATTACAGCCTGTTGATCAATGAAATTGCGATTTTTGGCTTGTTCGCACTCTCCCTCGATCTGATCCTGGGCTATGCCGGGATCGTATCGTTGGGGCATGCGGCGTTTCTTGGATTGGGCGCCTATACGGCTGGCCTGGTTGGCAAAATCGGGCTGGTGGAACCGGCGTTGGGGTTGATTGCAGGCGGGGCGATTGCGGGTTTGGTCGGGTTTGCGACGAGCTTTCTGGTGCTGCGCGGATCGGACCTGACGCGGTTGATGGTTACGCTGAGCGTGTCGCTGGTATTGGGAGAAATTGCCAATCGCTGGGTCGGGTTAACCGGCGGGTCGGACGGGTTGCAGGGCATGGTGCTGGGGCCGTTGCTGGGGCGGTTTGAGTTTGACATGTTCGGCAGGGTGGGGGCGGCTTACAGTCTGATTGTTCTGTTCGCTTTGTTCCTGCTCGCCCGCAAGCTGGTGCATGCGCCGTTTGGCCTGTCGCTGCAGGCGATCGCCGGCAATCGGTTGCGCAGTGCCGCGATCGGGCTGCCGGTTGGGCGGCGACTGGTCGGGGTTTATACCATCGCGGCCTGCTATGCCGGGGTTGCGGGCGCCCTGCTGGCGCAAACGACGCAGTTCGTTTCGCTCGACGTGCTGGCGTTTCATCGTTCGGCGGAGGTGATGCTGATCCTGGTGATCGGCGGCACGGGCTATTTATATGGCGGGCTGATCGGCGCGGTGCTGTTCAAGCTGCTGCAGGACGCGCTTTCGGGCCTTACCCCGCAATATTGGCAGTTCTGGCTTGGCATTATTTTCGTGGCGCTGGTGGTGGTGGGGCGCGATCGGGTGTTCGGGCTGCCGCTCGCGCTGATGCGGCGCCTGCGATGACCGCGCTTGCCACGATCGGCCTGAGCCATCGGTTTGGCGGGCTGATCGCGACCAATGAGGTTAGCATCGCGCTGCCGGTGGGGGCGCGCTACGCGCTGATCGGGCCCAACGGGGCGGGCAAGACCACGCTGATCAATTTGCTCACCGGGGTGCTGCGGCCGTCGGCCGGGCGGATCATGCTGAACGGGGTGGATATCACGAATTTGAGCCCGGAACGGAGGGTCGCGGCCGGGCTGGTGCGGACGTTTCAGATCAACCAGCTCTTCCCGGCTTTGACCCCGTTGCAATCGGTTTCGCTCGCCATCGCCCGTCGCCAGGGTGTGGATGGCGGCCTGTGGCGCAGGCTTGATCAGCGTCCGGCGATTGTGGCCGAGGCCGGGGAGGTGCTGGATCGCTTCGGCCTTACCGAAATGATGGCCCAGCCGGTGGCGACGCTTGCCTATGGACGTCAGCGGCTGCTCGAAATCGCGATTGCGGTGGCGTGTGGGCCGAAAGTGCTGTTGCTGGATGAACCGGCGGCGGGGGTTCCGGAAGCCGAGCGGGCGGGGATTCTGGCCGCCATTGCGGCCTTGCCGCAGGCGGTCAGCGTGCTGATGATCGAGCATGACATGGACCTGGTGTTCCGCTTCGCCGAGCGCATCCTGGTGCTGGCGGCGGGGCAGATCATCGCCCAAGGAACGCCGGCCGAGATTGCCGCCGATCCGCGGGTGCGGGAAGTTTATCTCGGCCATGACTAGCGCATTGACCGTCACGGACCTGTCGGCCGGCTATGGTACGGCGGCGATTTTGCATGGCGTCGGCTTTGATTTGCCGGCAGGAAGCTCGCTGGCGCTGCTCGGCCGCAACGGCATGGGCAAGACGACGTTGCTGCGCAGCTTGCTGGGATTGACGCGGCAGACTGGTGGGCAGATCCGGCTGGCTGGTCAGGATATCGCCCGCTTGCGGCCGCATCAGCGGGCGCGGGCGGGGATTGGCTGGGTGCCGCAGGAGCGCAATATCTTCCGCTCGCTGACGGTCGCGGAAAACCTGACCGCCACGGCGCGCGCGGGGGCATGGGATTTGGCGCGGATTTATACGCTGTTTCCGCGCCTGGCCGAACGGCGGCGCAACATGGGCAATCAGCTGTCGGGCGGCGAACAGCAAATGCTGGCGATCGGGCGGGCGCTGCTGCTCAATCCGCGTCTGCTTCTGCTTGATGAGCCGACGGAGGGGCTGGCGCCGGTGATCGCGGCCGAGGTGATGGCTGCAATAAATCAGGTGGTCGGCGCTGGCATGTCGGCCATCATCGTCGAACAGCACCCGCAGAAAATCCTCGCGCTGACCGACCATGCGATCATCCTCGAACGCGGAAGCGTCGCTTGGCGTGGTGCGAGTGCGGCACTGCTGGAAGATCAGGCAGCGCTGGAGCGGCTATTGGGCGTCGGCTAACCCGGCCGGTTCGCCATCAACCACCGTGCCCGCCGGCACCAAGGCCGGTAAAACCCGGAACAGGCTTGGGTCGGCAATCACATAGCCCTGCCGCCGTGCCGATAAGATCACCCGGGGTGACGCGCCATGCTCTGTCAGCTTGCGGCGCAATTTCATCACCAGCTGATCGACCGCGCGATCTTCGGAATGGAGCGGGCGTTTGAGCGCCACTTTGGACAGCCATTCGCGCGACACACTGGCGCCGTTGGCTTCCAGCATGGTGTCGAGTGCCGCCAGTTCCGCTTCGGTCAGCGAGGTGCGTGCGCCCGAATTGCCGATCAGCACGCGCTGGGTGTGATCGAGGAAAATGCGTAAACGCCGCGCCGCCGGCGGCTTGCTCATCCGCCGATGAACCGCCTGAATGCGCGCCACCAGTTCCCGGCCCGGCACTGGCTTGACGATATAGTCATCTGCCCCGGTATCGAGGCCCGCCACCCGCATGCCGATTTCGTCATTGGCGGTGACCACGATTACCCCGAGATCACCATCGCGGGCGAAGGCTTCGACCAGCGTGATGCCGTTCATGTCGGGTAGTTCGAGGTCAACCAGGGCGATATCCGGGCGGAATCGGTCTTTTGACGCCAGTGCCTCCGCGCCGGTGGCCACAATCTCAACCTCCATGCCAGCCTGCAACAAGGCCGCCTGCATGGTGAACGCGACGGTGGGAATATCCTCGACCATGAGCACCCGCAGCGGCGCTTGCGTCGCGGTGGTTTTGCGCGAGGGTCGCGAGAGGTTGTTGGGTTTCATCACCACGTTAAATTCCGCCGTCCTCACTAATTGCATTGTGCGATTCTTTATACAGAGTGCCGGTAATAGAACGGAATTACCAGAGGTTTTGCATCCAATGCGTTACAGTCGTGTGCAAAAGAGCATATCGCACGCCTGTCCCGCCCTTGACTCACCGTTGGGCCCGCGCGCATATCCGCCCGGTCTTCCCGCCGCTCCGCGAGTTTCGCGCAGCGGCGCTTAATGCGTTGCGCGTAGTGCTGGAGTTTTGATCCCACGTGTTTGAGTCGCTGACCGGCAAATTATCGGGCGTTTTCGATCGCCTCCGCAGCCGCGGAGTGCTGAACGAAACCGACGTGATGGAAGCGCTGCGGGAAATCCGCCTGGCGCTGCTGGATGCCGACGTCGCACTCCCGGTGGTGCGCGACTTCATCACCCAGGTTCGCGAACGCGCTGTCGGGCAAGAGGTTATCGGTTCGGTGTCCCCCGGGCAGCAAGTGGTCAAAATCGTCAATGACGTGATGATCGCGGCCTTGGGTGGCGAAGGCGTGGTGCCGATCAATCTGGCAGCCGTCGCGCCCGTGCCGATCCTGATGGTCGGGCTGCAAGGCTCCGGTAAAACCACGACATCGGGCAAGCTGGCGCTGCGCCTGTTCCAGCGCCAGAAGAAGAAGGTACTGCTGGCCAGCCTCGATACCCAGCGGCCGGCCGCACAATTGCAATTGCAGCAACTCGCCGAACGGGCAGGGGTTGCCAGCCTGCCGATCATCGCGGGCCAAACCCCACTCGACATCGCCGCCCGTGCCATGGATACCGGCCGCCGCGAAGTTTATGACGTGGTGATCTTGGATACCGCCGGTCGCCTGTCGATTGACGAAGCCCTGATGGCCGAAGTCCAGGCCATCCGTGCCGCCACCAACCCGGCCGAAACCCTGCTGGTGGTTGATGCGATGACCGGCCAGGACGCGGTCACCACCGCCAAAGCGTTCCACGACGCATTAGGCATCACCGGCATTGTGATGACGCGGATGGACGGCGATGCCCGAGGCGGTGCCGCCCTGTCCATGCGCGCCATCACCGGCGCGCCGATCAAGCTGGTCGGCACCGGCGAAAAACTCGATGCGCTCGATGATTTCCACCCCGAACGCGTCGCCGGCCGCATCCTTGGTATGGGCGACGTGCTCGGCCTGGTGGAACGCGCGACCGACATCATTGACGAGGCCGCCGCCGAAAAACTCGCCCGCAAAATGGCGAAAGGCACCTTCGACCTCGAAGACTTCGCCACCCAACTCCGCCAGATCAGCAAGATGGGGAGCCTGCAATCCATCCTCGGCATGCTGCCCGGTGGCGCCAAGATGCAGGCCCAGATGGGCAACGCCAAGCTCGACCCCAAGCTGATGAAGCGCCAGGAAGCGATCATTTCGTCCATGACGAAAGCCGAGCGCAAAAATCCCGATCTGTTGAAGGCGAGCCGCAAAAAGCGTGTTGCTGCCGGATCGGGCGTTCAAGTTGCCGACGTCAACCGCTTGCTCAAGCAGTTCGACGACATGACCACGATGATGAAGCGCATGACCAAGATGGGCCAGAAGGGCCTGATGCGGCAGGGCATCGGTGCCCTGATGCCGCAAGGTCGGCGTCCTCACTAACCAACCACAATTTCCACACAGGAGAGTCTTGAAGATGGGTCTTAAAATTCGCCTCGCGCGCGCCGGTGCCAAGAAGCGTCCGTACTATCACATCGTGATCGCCGACAGCCGCAGCCCGCGCGATGGCCGTTTCATCGAGCGCGTTGGCAGCTACAACCCGATGCTGCCGGCCGAACACGCCGATCGCCTGCATTTGGTCGATGAGCGTATCACCCATTGGCTGAGCGTTGGCGCGCTGGCGACCGACCGCGTCGCCAAGTTCATCGGCCAGCGTGGCCTGGCGCCGATGCCGGTGCAGGTCGCCAATCCGATCCAGTCGCTGCCGAAGAAGAAGGCGCAGGAACGCGCCAAAGCCGCCGGCTAATCATCCCGGTGGGCGAAAAGCGGATCCTGATGGGCGTTCTTGGCCGCGCGCACGGCGTGCGCGGCCATGTACGCGTCACCAGCTATACCGCCGAGCCTGCCGATCTTGATGAGTACAACCCGTTTGAGGACGAACGCGGCCGCCGCATCGAACTCGCCTGGGTTGCCGACAATATCGCCGAAATCACCTGCAATGGCGTGGCCGTGCGTGACCGCTCCGGCGCGGAAGCCCTGGTTAACACCAAGCTGTATGTCGATCGCGATCGCCTGCCGGCAACCGAGGACGAGGAGGAGTTCTACCTCGCGGACCTCGTGGGGCTGCAAGCGGTGACCACGGACGGCGCTGCTATCGGCGAGGTTACTGCGGTGCTTGATTTCGGCGCCGGAGCGTCCCTCGAAATCGGGGCGTTGCTGGTGCCGTTCACCCGCGCGGCGGTGCCGGAAATCGATCTGGCCGGCAAGCGTCTGGTGGTCATCCCGCCGGTGGAAATCGCCCGATGACCTGGCGCGCCTCTGTCCTGACGTTGTTCCCGGCAATGTTCCCTGGCCCGCTTGGCCAGTCCCTCGCTGGACGCGCGCATGAAACCGGCATCTGGTCGCTCGATGTCCACGACATCCGTGACGCCGCCACCGATCGCCACCGCAAAGTCGATGACACCCCGTTTGGCGGTGGCGCTGGCATGGTGCTGCGGCCCGATATCCTCGATCGCGCGCTCGCCGCTTTCGATGATAGCCGCCCCACCATCGTGCTCACCCCGCGTGGCATCCCGCTTACCCAGGCCCGCATCCGCGATCTGGCGGCAGGCCACGGCGTGATCCTGCTTTGCGGCCGCTTCGAAGGCTTCGATCAGCGGGTTATCGATGCCCGCAATCTGCTCGAAATCTCCATCGGGGACTATGTGCTGTCGGGCGGTGAACCCGCCGCCATGGTCTTGCTCGACGCCTGCATCCGCCTGCTGCCGGGCGTCATGGGGGCAAGCGTTAGCGGCGACGACGAAAGCTTCTCCGGCCACCTGCTCGAATACCCGCACTACACCCGCCCGGCGGACTGGAACGGAAACCCCGTCCCAGACATCCTGCTATCGGGCAATCACGCCGCCATCGCCGCCTGGCGCCTCGACCAAGCCAAAGCCATCACCCAACAACGCCGCCCCGATCTCTGGGCCGCATACCAGTCATCCCCATAACTCGCGCCGGTTGCATCCCCCAACCGCCCGCCTTACAGAACAGATCGACGAAAGGATCACCCGCCATGAACATTATCCAACAGCTCGAAGCCGAGCAGATCGCGCGCCTGTCCGCAACCCGCCCGATCCCCGAATTCATCCCCGGTGATACCCTCCGCGTCGCCGTCAACGTCGTCGAAGGCGAACGCCGCCGCGTCCAGAACTTCGAAGGCGTCTGCATCGCCCGCTCCAACCGCGGCCTGAACAGCAATTTCACCGTGCGCAAAATCAGCTACGGCGAAGGCGTCGAACGCGTGTTCGCCCTCTACGCCCCCACCATTGCGGAAATCGCCGTCGTCCGCCGCGGTGATGTCCGCCGCGCCAAGCTCTATTACCTCCGTACCCGCCGCGGCAAGTCCGCCCGCATCGCCGAACGTGCCCGCGACGTGGTGCCGACGACGGGTGCCAAGGAAGTCGCGGCCGAGTAGGCAAGCGCGGGGGCGCTGCCCCAGACCCCGCCAGGGAAGGTCCCTGGACGCCAAACCCAAAGTAAGAAAAGGGGAGACTAGAGAGGGGGGCCGACTCGTCGG
>JANXRN010000476.1 GCA_025352995.1 Acetobacteraceae bacterium | reverse complement strand
GGCAAGCGATGCAGCATCACCCCCGCCGCACCTTTGGCCAGCGCCTGGGCTGCGTGGTCATGGCCATCGCCATGATCGCCCACCAGGGCCACGAACAAATCGCCCGGCTTGATTGTTCTGGTATCGATTGAAATTCCCGTAGCGTGAAACGGCCGACGCAGCAGGCCGCCAGTGGCGCTGGTCATGTCTGCCGGGGACCACAGCTTGCTCATCGCGCGCCCACCAGGCGGCGCACGGTGGCGACATCATCGAACGGCAGGATTTCGCCGCCGATTTCCTGGCCTTGCTCGTGGCCCTTGCCGGCAATCACCAGCACGTCACCGGGGCCAAGTTCATCGATGCCGGCTGCAACCGCTGCCGCACGGTCACCAATGTCGCGGGCATCGTTCGCGCCAGCGCAGACGGCGGCACGGATCGCCGCCGGCGCTTCGCTGCGCGGGTTATCGTCGGTCACGATGGCCCAGTCCGCGCCGGCTGAGGCCGCTACCCCCATCAAGGGCCGCTTGCCGGGGTCACGATCGCCGCCGGCGCCGAACACTACGCCGAGCTTGCCGTGCGTGTGCGGGCGCAAAGCCGTCAGCAAGCGTTCCAGCGCGTCCGGCGTGTGGGCAAAATCGACGTAGATGGCGGCACCATTGGCAAGGGTTGCCGCCAGTTCCAGGCGCCCGCGCACACCGGTCAGTTGCGCCAGCAGGTCCGGTGCATTGGCCACCCCGGTCGCCATCGCAAGTGCGGCGGCAAGCGTCGCATTGTCGGCCTGGAAGCGCCCGACCAGCGGCAACATCACGTCCACAGCTTGGCCGTCAATGCGCAATTCCAACAGCTGCCCATCCGCACGCGGAACCGCGCGCAGCAACGCGAAGTCATCGTCCAGACCCCCAATTTTGCTGAACCGCAAGCTGCGGCGCTGGGCAATTTCGACCAGCGCCGCCAGGGTTTCGTCGTCCAAGGTCGCGCTCGCCAGCGCCGGGGTCCCAGGCGCCAGCAGCGTATCGAAAAGGCGCAGCTTGGCGCGGCGATAGTCTGACATCGTGCCGTGATAATCGAGATGGTCACGGGTCAGATTGGTGAAGGCAGCAGCGGCAAAATGCAGACCATCGAGGCGGAACTGGTCCAGCCCGTGCGACGATGCCTCCACCGCCACATCGGTCACGCCATCGCGCGCCAGGGCGGCCATGGTCTCGGCCAACGTCACCGGGTCCGGCGTGGTCAGGCCGGAACCACCGGCATGGCCTGGCGCGATGACGCCCAAGGTGCCGAGGCTCGCGGATTTGCGGCCGGCGGCCTGGCAAATCTGACGATAGAATTCCGCCGTGCTGGTCTTGCCGTTGGTGCCGGTGATCGCCACCACATGCCCGGGCGCGGGGCCGGCCAGCCGCGCGGCAATCCGGGCGAGCGCGCGGCGCGGTTCAGGATCAATCAGCAACGGCCGCACCGGCACGCCGTCGGGCCAGACCGTGCCGGGGGGTGCCAGCACCGCCGCCGCCCCATTGGCGACCGCGTCCGCGATGAACGCCCGCCCATCGGCGCGGCCGCCGATCACGGCCACGAACAGCATGCCAGGACGTAACCGCCGGCTGTCGGCGGTGACCCCGGTGAAGCGGGTGGTGTCAGCGCAGCACAAGGCCGGCATCCAACGGCCGCACCGCATTGACCTCACGCCGCAGCGGTGGTGGGACCAGACGCGGGCCGGGTTTGGCCGGCGGCACAATCACCGGGCGGGCTGGAACTGCCGCGACATAGCCATGGGTTGGTTGCAGCGGGATCGCCAGCGCGGCCTTGATCGCGGCTTCGTTTTCGAGGTCCGGCAGCATCCCCAGCATCGGCGCGACGCGGGAAATCACCCGCCCCACCGCCGGTGCAATCACCCAGCCGGCGGTCGCGTAGCCAAACGTCTTGGCGTTGGCATGCGCCTCATCCAGCATCATATAAACCGCATAGCGCGGGGCGTTCATCGGAAAGACTGAGGTGAAAGCCTGGATGTTGACGTGCTTCTTGTAGCCGCCCGGCCCAGATTTTTCCGCCGTCCCGGTTTTGCCGCCGACATAATAGCCCGGCACCTCGGCAGGCTTGCCGAACCCATCCGTTACCACCAGCCGCATCAGTTTGCGCATGGTGTCAGATACGTCCGGGCGCATCACCCGCTCCCCGGGCGGGATCGGCGCGTCCGGGTCGTGGGCGAGCAAGGTTGGCGTGACCAAAATCCCGTGATTGGCCACCGCAGAAGTGCCGCGCACAACATGCAACGGCGTGACCGAGATGCCATGGCCGAAGGCGATGGTCAGGGTCGAAATTTCTTTCCAGTTCGCCGGCGCCGGTGCCATCGGGCGACGCACTTCCGGCAATTCGAGCGGAATGCGGCTCAGCATGCCCATTTTCAGGTGCCAGGCGCGCTGGCGTTCGGCACCAACGGTCTGGGCGATCTTGGCGGCGCCGATATTAGACGAGTAGGCAATGACTTCGGGGAAATAGAGCGGGCGGTGCTTGCCTTCGAAATCATTGATCGTGAAGCGGCCGATATGGATCGGGCCAGACGCATCGAACACGTTCCATAGCTGGGCGCTGCCATAATCGAGCGCCATGGCGGCGGTTTGCAGCTTGAAGGTGCTGCCGGGTTCGTAAAGGCCAAACGTTGCGCGGTTGAAGCGCTGTTCCGGCGTGGCGCGACCGAAATCATTATTGTTGAAATCGGGCAAATTCACCATCGCCAGGATTTCGCCGGTCCGCACATCCATCATGATGCCGCAGCCGCCGAGCGCGGTGAAATCGGTCACCGCTTTCAGTAATTCATCGCGCATCACCGCCTGAACCCGGATGTCGATCGACAGCTTCAGCGGCTCGGGGCTGGCGAGCAGGCGGTCATTGAAATATTTTTCGATCCCGGCAACGCCTTTGCCATCGATATCGACGCCGCCGAGCACCTGGGCAGCGACGGTGCCGAGCGGATAGCGGCGCTGTTCGGTGCGCTGGAAATCAACGCCCGGAATGCCGAGCGCGTTGATCGCCAGCATGTCCCGCGGGGTGATGCGGCGGGCGAGATACACGAAGCGCTTGTCGGTCTTGGTCAATTGCCGGCGAAGCTCAGCCGCATCGAGGCGCGGCAGCACGGTGCGCAGCTTGGCCACCACCTGGTCGAGATCGTACAGCACTTTCGGGTCAGCGATCAGATCGGCCAACGGCAGCGAAATCGCCAGCGGCTCCCCCCGCCGATCGGTGATGGTGGCGCGTTGCGCCTTCATGCCGAAATCCTGCGGGGTGATCGGCGGGGCGGTGCTGACGGTGCCGCCAATCAGGGTCGGCGGCAGCGGTTCTGGGTGCCGCACTGCTGCAACCGGCTTGGGCTGGACCGGCAGGATGACGGTTGCGAGCGCGAGCTTGACCACCAGGGCGGCGAAAAACGCGGTGAAGCCACCGGCGAGCAGTACGATCCGTCCGCGAGACGTTTCCAGCCCTTCCGCACCGCGACGGCCGGGCGCGGTGGCGCGGGTGGTTTCCCGCCGCGATACCGCAGCCGCTGCCGGGGCGCCGAAGCGATGGGCGATGCTGGACGGCTTCGGCGCGCCAGATTTGCCTTGGTCAGGCTCACTCATCGCCCGCCCCCACCATCGGACACGAAGCCCGTGGGCGGGGCTGTCGGCACGCGGGGCGCAGTCCGCGCCATGCCAAGGGCGGACACGAAGGCCGGGCGGCCATCAGACACTGGGCGGATTGCGCTGGCCTGCTGCATCGGTGACTGAACCGGCATGGGCGGGGCCATGATCGATGGCGGCGGGGCGGGACGGCGCGGCGCCGGGATTTGTGGCGGCAATGCGGTCGCCTGAACGATCGGCTCCGGCACCGGCTTGGCGGGCCGGGTCACCACGATGGGCGCGGGCGCAACCGGGGCCGGCACCACCACCGGCGCGGGGGCCGGACGTACCGGGGTGGCCGCCGCAAGCTTGGGCGGCGCGGGGACAACCGCGACCACCGGTTCAGCCGGGGGCACGAACAATCCGGCGTCAGGTTCAGGCGCTGGCTCCGGCGCGACATGCGGGGCCAAATCCACCGGCGGCAGGCGCCGGGCGAGTTCGGCCATGGTGGTGAACTGGGTCGGCGCGATCGCTTTCAAGGTTAGCTGCTGGTCAGCCAGGGCTTGCAGCCGGGTCGGGTCGTTCAGCAATTGGTAGTCGGCGCGCAGCATGCCGATGCGGGTGCGGGTTTCATCGGTCGCGCGCACGATGCCGGCGATCTTGCGATCGAGCAGCTGCGATTCGTGTTTGGACTGATACAAATAAAGCCCGGCGCCCATCGCCAACAGGGCGCAAATCAGGGTGAAGGGACGGATCATGCCAACGTACCTCCGCGATTATCGGATGACAGGCATTCCAACGCCCGCAGCCGCGAACTGCGGGCGCGCGGATTGGCGGTGGTTTCAGCCTCCCCCGGCCGCACCGCGCGCGGGGTGACCACCCGAAAGCGGCTTGGGGCGGCGGCGAGCATGCTGCGCGGATCATGCCGCGACGGCGATGGCCGACGCCCGCCTTGCTCGATCATGAAATTCTTCACCAGCCGGTCTTCCAGGCTGTGGAACGACACCACCACCAGCCGCCCGCCGGGCGCGAGCAGTGACGCCGCCTGATCGAGCGCCGCGCTGATTTCGCCCAGCTCGTCATTCACCCGGATGCGCAGCGCCTGGAAGCTGCGGGTCGCGGGATGGTGGCCATTGCGATCGGGCGGCAAAACCGACCGGATGATGTCAGCCAGCCGCGCAGTGGTCAGGATCGGCGCTTCGGCGCGCGCGACGATGATGGCGCGGGCAATCCGGCGCGATGCGCGTTCTTCGCCGAGCGTGTAGAGCGTATCGGCAAGCTCGGCTTCTGGCAGCGTATTGACCAGATCGGCCGCCGTCGGGCCGGAATGGTCCATCCGCATGTCGAGTGGGCCATCGTGGCGGAAGGAAAATCCGCGCGCCGCCTGGTCAAGCTGGAAGGACGACACGCCAAGATCGAGCACGATGCCGTCCAACTGGCGCACGCCGTGGCGTTCCAGCAGCGCCACCATGTCGCCGAAGCGGCCATGGACCAGATGCAGCTTACCGGGAAACTCGGCGGCCAGTGCCGCGCCGCGCGCGATAGCATCCGGATCGCGATCGATCGCCCACAGGCTGCATGCGACCCGGCCAAGAATGGCGCGGGCATAACCGCCGCCGCCGAAGGTGCCATCGAGATAGACGCCGCCATCGCGCAGCGCCATCGCGTCAAGAACCTCGGGCAACAGGACCGGAATATGGCTCATTGGCGGCGCCAGTGCGGGTTGCGCAGCTTGCCGGTCGCGGCCATTTGCGCGGCCCTGGCGCGCGCGGCGGCGAGTTTACGTTCGGCGGCCTCGGTTGACCAAATTTCGAAATGATCGCCCGAGCTGAGAAAGGCGACCTTGTCGCCAAGGCCGGCAAAACTGATGAGCTTGGCCGGCAGCACGATGCGGCCTTCGCCATCGATGTCAGCGCGCAAAGCATCCGAGCTCATCAACTGTCGGATCGCGTCGGCATCTTCCTTGAGTTCGTAGAGCGAAATTTCTTCCCGCACGTAGGCGGCGAAGGCATCCGGGGACCAGCCTTCAATGCATTTCGCGGTGTGGGACGGGTAGAGCACGACCGACAAAGTTTCCCCGGTCGTCTCCTCGCGCAGCGCGGTACGATAGGCAGCCGGGACCGCAACACGGCTTTTACCGTCCTTGCGCCCTTCATAGCTGCCAACGAAATCGCCCATTTACGTGCGTTGCACCCTTCACCGATGGGTGAATTTAGCGCATTTCGGCGAGGAGTCCATGGGATTTTGCCCCACTTTGCCGTAATTTCCCGCCACTGAAGCATAGTCTGCCCCACCCTATGGGGAAAGCCAAATGGAGTCAGCCGCTTAACCCCAGGCGAGGGCAGCGGCTGGTATGGAATAAAATTTTCGTGCGTCGTGTTCGGGGGGGAAATTGCCAGACGGCCTGTAAGCCGGGTTCTGTCCGACATTGCTTGCGCAACCCCGGGACGACCATTCCTCTGGGACGCGCATTGCTGCGCGCCTCACGCGACCAACCCGGGCGACGGGGCGGAAATGCCCCTGCGTCAACGCCATTATCTGGCGCCTCGCCGGCCACCCCTATTCGGTCTTGCTCCCGGTGGGGTTTACCCTGCCGCCCCTGTTGCCAGGGGCGCGGTGCGCTCTTACCGCACCGTTTCACCCTTGCCTGCGCGACCGAAGTAGCACCGGCGGTTTGTTTTCTGTGGCACTTTCCCTGAGGTCACCCTCGCCGGCCGTTAGCCGGCACCGTATTCCCGTGGAGCCCGGACTTTCCTCCAGCAGGGTTGCCCCCACCAGCGGTCGTCCGGCCGTCTGGCGGGCGGTGCATGCGCCCCGCGGCTCAGCCCGTCAACCAGCGCCGCATAGCCGGGCGACGGCGACAAGGCGGGCGATGGTGCCGGCATCCGCCTGGCCGTTCACCGTTTCCGGCCGCCAATGGCGCTGAAAGGCGCGCAGCACCTGGGACAACGCCGGATCGAGCGCGCCTTCCGGGGCGACCCGATAGCCGACCAAGGCCAGCGCCGCACGAACATCGCGCAGCACAAGGGCGTCGCGCTCAATCCCGGCGATGCCGAGGTCGGGCGTACCGTCGGGCCACAGGCCAACGCCGGCCTGGGCGAGGCCGCGCCAGTCGAATTTCTCCCCCGGATCGTCCTTGCGGTCGGGCGCGATGTCGCTATGGCCAACAATGTCGCGCGCGGCGATGGCGTGGCGCGACAAGATATCGAGGCAGAGATCGCACACCACCGCCATTTGCAGCACCGGGAAGTCCGGGTAGCCGTGCGAATGGCCAGGATTGACGATTTCAATCCCGATTGCGCGGTCATTGAGGCTGGTGCGTCCATGCCAGAACGATGCGCCCGCATGCCAGGCGCGGCGCGCTTCGGGCACCAGGCGCCAGACGATGCCGTTGAGATCGACCATATAATGGCTGGAAACCTTGGCCTCCGGGTCCCGCAGCCGGGCGAGCGCCTCCGCTGGGCTGGTCATGCCGGTATAATGCAGCACCAGCGTGTCGATCGGGGTGCCATCGGGGCGCGGGTCGTGGTTGGGGCTGGGCGCGTCCCGCAGGTCAAAATTCACAGCCCGCGTTCCCGCTTGATGCGGTCCCAGGCGGCGTTGATGCGGGCGACTTTTTCGCCGGCGCTGCGAATGAAGGCTTCCGGCACGCCGCGGCTGGCGAGGCTGTCAGGGTGATGTTCGCGCATCAGCCGCTTCCAGGTCGTGCGCAATTCGTCGGGCTTGAGGTCGCGGCTGACGCCAAGCACCGCGTACGGGTCTTCGCCGGTTTCACCGCGCCGGCCAGCCGCCGCCCCGCTGGCACGGTCCCACGCCAGATCGCCCAGGCCGAACGCGCCGTGGACCTCGCGCAAAAACCCATCCTCGGCGCGGTTGATCACCGCGTCGGCGCGCGCAATGGCGAACAGCGCCGACAGCACGTCTTCGAGCACGAACGGATTATCAGCAAACACCAACCCCATCTGGCTCGCATAGGGCAAGAATGCCTCAGTGCTGTCGCGCGCCTGATCGAACAGGCGGCCGACATCGGTTTCGGAGCCGGGGGGCACACGGAAATGGCGCTTGAAGGCATCGATTTCGGCGCGATTGACCGGGCCGTCGCACTTGGCCAAGCGGGCAGCGAGCACGACGACCCCGAGGGCAAAGACCTGATCGCGCTGGCGCGGCGCGGCGATGCGCGGATTGCCAGCGGTGAACTGGAACTGGGTGAAGCCGGTGCCGTTCTCCGCCGCGTGGCCAAGGGCTGCCCCGACCATGGCGCCCAGCGGACCCCCCATGGCGAACCCTGCCATTGCGCCGACGATTTTGCCCCACACGTGATCGGTGATCCTGCAATTTTGACGGGTGGTGTATCACGCAGAGGTTAGCGATGCCAAAACGAGGCGAGGTTAAGGGAGGGAAGGATGTTCTTTTTGTGAACAAAAAGGTAACTCCCAAGCCCCCCATCCGTTCACCTAAGCGTTCAATGCACCAATCAGCGCCTCGGACGTTGCGGAGAGGGTTTGGATAATATCCCACCCGCGCTTGCGCGCAGTGCTGAGCACCGATCGCAAGGTGGCGAAAATATCGGCGCCGATACTCGTCCGGAATCCACCGGATATTTTCATTTTCACCTTCATCATCCGCACGTCCTGCTCGGCCTGATTGTTGGTGAACGGCACGGCGAAGTCGAACATGAAGCGCAAGGTTTCCGCCTTGAAGTCGCGT
>JANXRN010000439.1 GCA_025352995.1 Acetobacteraceae bacterium | reverse complement strand
GACTGATCGAAGAATTCATGGTGCTGGCCAATGTCTGCGCCGCCGAGGAACTCGAACGCCTTCACCGCCCCTGCGTCTATCGGGTGCACGCCCCGCCGACCGAGGGCAAGTTGGAAGGCCTGCGCGAATTCCTCCGCAGCCTCGACATCAAATTGCCGCCCGAAAGCTCCTTGACGCCGGGCGATCTCGACCGGGTGCTGAAACAGGTGGTCGGCACTCCGGAAGCGCCTTTAGTTAATGAGATGACCTTGCGCAGCCAGTCCCAGGCCGCTTACGACATCGGCAATGTCGGTCATTTCGGCCTTGCATTGTCGCGCTACGCCCATTTCACCTCCCCCATTCGGCGCTATGCCGATCTGCTGGTGCATCGTGCCCTGATCGCAGGCTTGCGACTCGGCGCCGATGGACTGCCGGATGGCGCGATTGCGGGCCTCGAAGACGATTGCGCCCACATCACCGGGACCGAACGGCGCGCGCAACTGGCCGAACGCGATGCGATTGATCGTTATTTGGCCGTTTTCATGGCTGACAAGGTCGGAACGCAGTTCCCGGCCCGCATTTCCGGGGTGACCCGGTTTGGATTGTTCGTTACCCTGGCTGAAAGCGGCGCGTCCGGGCTGGTACCGGTGGGGTCGCTGTTGGATGATTTCTGGATGCACGACGCAACTGCCCAAACCCTGACCGGACGCCGCAGCGGCATGATGTTCCGCCTGGCGCAGGAAGTGGATGTGCGCCTGTCCGAAGCATCCCCGGTCACCGGGGGATTGCTGTTCCATATCCTGCAAGGCAACCCAGGCAAGCGGGCCCCCGGCTTCCGGCAGCCTTCGGCCAAAGGCGGGCGCGGCCGACCTTGAAACAAATCCGCCCTTTGCTGTTGCTGGTTATCCTCGGCTGGGGTTCGGTGGGGTTTGCGGCCTCCGCTGTTCCGCATGCGTATCAACAAGTCCTGTTCGCCCAGATTGCCGCAACGGCCCTCGCCTTCATCGCGCCGCGCAGCCTGGATGCGGTGCCAGTCCGCCAACTCGCGGTCTGGGGCCTGCAAGGGGTCGCGAGCCTTGATCCACGCCTGGCGGTCGAGCATCGCCCACCCGGGCGCCCCAACGCCGACGCCAAGTCCGGCAGCTTGGTATTGATGTTCGCCGAAGGACGCGGGCCGCCCAAGGAAATCTTCGCCCGTCCCGCCCCGTCGGATGACGACGCGATCGGTTGGGGAAGCGAAGGCGCCGCCCTCGCCCAGGCCGCCTGGGATGCGTCCGACCCGATGCGCCGGGCCGGACAGGCGCGGATTGTCTCGGCATTCTTCGACGAAATTTTCACCCATTTCGACCCTTATTCGCGCTATGTCGCACCCGCCGAGGCCAGCGCGGATCGCACCCGCCGCAACGGGCGCGGGGGCGTCGGGGTGACGGTCGAAACCCGCGCCGGCGCGTTCGTGGTTACGGCGGTACAAATGGGCAGCCCGGCCGCCGAGGCTGGCGTGATGGTCGGTGACCGTATTCTGGCGGTGGACCAGCAAACCATCCAAGGCGCTGACCAGCAGGCGTTGACCGCGCTGCTCGCTGGCCCCGAAGGCACCTCGGTCACGCTGACATTGCGCGGTCGCGACGGAAAGCCGCGCCCGGCGGACATGGAACGCGCCCTGCTGCCGCCGGAAACCGTGGCCGCGCACTACCAGGACGGCATGCTGGTGATCCGGGTGACGTCGTTCGCGGCTAATACCGCCGGGCGCATCGCCCAGGAAATCATCCGCGGCGCCGGCGATGGCGTGTCGCCCCCGCCAGTGCCGATCGCCGGCATCGTGCTCGATCTGCGCGGCAATCGCGGCGGGCTGCTGCGCCAGGCTGTCGCGGCCGCGGCGATGCTGCTGTCAGACGGCACAGTCGCAATCACCGCCGGCCGCGATCCCGCCGCCGCCCATGACTACCGCGCCGATGGCCGCGATCTATCGTCCGGATTGCCGGTGGTGGTACTGGTCGATGGCGGCACCGCAAGCTCGGCCGAGATCCTGGCAGCCGCCCTGGCCGATCAGCGCCGCGCGGTGGTGGTCGGCAGTGCCACCTTGGGCAAGGGCCTGGTGCAAACCGTGGCGCCGCTGCCCGATGGCGGCGATCTGGTGTTGACTTGGAGCCGCGTGCTCGCGCCGCGCCTGTGGCCGATCCAGGGTCTCGGCGTATTACCGCAATTATGCACCAGCCTGGGCGCAGCCGCCACCGCCAAGCAGATCGAGTCGCTCGGCGATGGCCGCCAGATGATGGCCGCAGCCCTCATCCGCCATCGCAGCGCCCGACCATCGACATCCCCCGCCGAAGTGCTGGATATCCGCGCCCCTTGCCCGTCCGGCGAAGGTAACGCGCATGATCTGTCGGCGGCGCGCAGCCTGCTCTTGTCACCAACCCGCTATGCCGCCGCCCTGCTGCCCCCCGCGCCGCCACCGTCGCGCCTGGGCGTCGCCGCCCAGGCCGTCCGCCCAATTACCCCGGCGATAATCCCCGTGGGCACCTCCATTGCGCCGCGTAAGCGATCACAAGACTTGACGAGCCCGGCATCGGTGAGCGATTAAACCGCCCTTGCGCGCCCGATCGGCCGCCCCCACTCGCTTTGGATAGAGATCATGGCCAAGAACAACGTCGTGCAGATCAAATTGGTTTCGACCGCCGATACCGGGTATTTTTACGTCACCAAGAAAAATGCCCGCGCACAGACCAACAAGCTCGAGCTGAAAAAATACGATCCCGTCGCGCGCAAGCACGTCGTGTTCAAGGAAGCCAAGATCAAATAATTGGTGGCGGCAGGCCGTCAGCCTGCCTGCGATACCTGGTTGCGCCCGGCCCGCTTGGCGGCATAAAGCGCCGCATCGGCCTGGCGCACCAGATCTTCCGCACTTGATGGCTGCCCGCTGGTATGGGCAACCCCAATGCTGACCGTGAGCGTGAGCCGGCTGCCGTCGGCGGCGCGGCAATCGAGGGTTTCGATCGCCACCCGCAAGCGTTCGGCTGCCACCAGCGCCTCGGGCGGCAAGGTCCCTGGCATCACCACGGCAAACTCCTCCCCGCCATAGCGCGCGATCGCGTCGAAGGCACGCACCCGGCTGCGCAGCATTTCGGCAATGGCCCGCAAGGCGCGGTCGCCTTCGGGGTGCCCGAACCGATCATTGACCGCCTTGAAGTGGTCCACATCGATCATCATCAGCGATACTGGTGCCGCCCCCGCCTGGCCCGGTCGCGGCGCCAGCAGGCCCGCGAGGTGCCGGTTAAGGTAGCGCTGGTTGTAGCACCCGGTCAGCGGATCGGTCAGCGCCATTTCCAGCGCGGTATCGAGATCGGCATGCAGCCGGTCCTGATAGAATTTGCGCCTGATCTGGTTGCGCACCCGGGCGCGCAACTCATTCGGCTCCAGCGGCCGTAACAGCCAGTCATTGGCGCCGAGATCAAAACCGCGCAGCAGCAGGTCGCGC
>JANXRN010000420.1 GCA_025352995.1 Acetobacteraceae bacterium | reverse complement strand
CCGGGGTGGGACCCCGGACCCCTATCCTAAGAAAGCGAAGTCGTAATGAAGACGGGGGCTTAGGTACTGGTTGCGACCAGCACCTAAGCCCCCGTCTTCATTACGACTTACCCTTAAAGGGTTTGGCGTCCAGGGACCTTCCCTGGCGGGGTCTGGGGCAGCGCCCCAGCGCTTTCTTCCTACCCTTTGGCCGCATTCCAAAACACCGGCGCCGGGCCGCGGAGGAGGCCGGTGAGGTTGGCGCGGAAGGCGGTGGCTTGGATATATTGGCCGAGCGGGAGGTAGGGGACGTAGGCGATGGCTTCGAGTTGGATTTGTTCGGAGAGGCGTTTTTTTTCTGTGGTGTCGATGCTGTCGATCCAGGCGTCGCGGAGGGATTCTATTTTGGCGTTTTCGGGCCATCCGTTCCAGGCGTCTTTGCCGTTGGTGCGCAGGCCGGTGGCGAGGACGGGGTTGCCGAAATCGACGGCGGGGAAGCCGGAGGGGAAGAGCGACCATCCGCCTTTTTCGATGGGTTCTTTGCCGGCGCGGCGTTGGACGACGGTTCCCCAATCGGTGGCTTGGGCTTCGACGTTGAGGCCGACTTTATGGAAGGCATCGAGGGCGACGAGGCACATGGCGTTATAGGAGACTTGGTCGGTGGGCTGCATGAGGACGATTTTTTCGCCATTGTAGCCGCCGGCTTTGAGCAGGGCGCGGATTTTGTCGGCCGATGGCCGGTTGCGGATGGCGTCCATGCCGGCTTCGGAGGCGCTTTCGGTATTGGGGACGAAGAAGCCGACGGGGGCTTGCCAGCCTTCGCGATCGTCACCCATGACGGCGGCCATGACGTCGGTTTGATTGATGGCGGCGAGCATGGCCTGGCGGACGGCGATATTGGTGGTGGGGCCGACGACGAAGTTGGGGCGCAGGACGGGATAGACGCCGTGGGTATCGAGCCGCTCGACGCGGACGCCTGGGGTGCGTCGGAAGTTCGGCAGCAGGTCGGGGAGCGGCATTTCGATCCAGTCCACTTCGCCGGTGGCGAGCGCGGCGCCGGCGGTGGCGGCATCGGGGATGACCCGCCATTCGACCCGATCGACGAGGATGTGATAGCCGCCGGTGGCGTATTCGGGCTTTTCGGGGCGGGGGTTGTAGCGGTCATAGCGGGCGAAGACGGCGCGGCTGCCGCTGACGAATTCGTCAGGGACCCAGCGGAGCGGGCCGCTGCCGATGGCTTCCGGGGTTTGTTTGAACGGGTCGGTATTGGCCAGGCGTTCGGGCATTATAACCGGGGCGGGCTGGGTTTTGGCGAGCGCGTTGGGCAGAAAGGGGAAGGGCTTGTTGAGGCGCCAGACGAAAGTGCGGTCGTCGGTCGCGTCGAGGCTGTCGAGGCGGGATTTGAGGGTGGCGCCGATCGGGTCGCGCACCATCCAGCGGCGGATGGAGGCGACGCAGTCGCGGGCGCGGACGGGTTCGCCGTCATGGAAGGTTTGGCCGGGGCGGAGTTTCATCGTCCAGCGTTTGCCGCCATCCTCGACGAGGTGGCCTTCGAGCATATGCGGATGCGGATTGAGGGCGATGTCGCGGGTATAAAGCGTTTCGTAGATCATCATCGCCAGGGTGCGGGTGGCGGCAGCGGTGGTCCAGACCGGATCCCAGCTGGGGGGATTGGTTTGCGGGACGAAGATGATGGTTTTCGCCTTGCCGCCGATGGCGGGTTGCGCGACCGCGGATCGGGCGCCTAGCGCGGCGGCGCCGGCCACGAAGTGACGACGTTGCATCTGCGTTTCCCCTTTTCAGCCTCAGGTAGCTGTTAGGGGATGCTAGCGGCGGCGGCGAAGCCCCGGCAAGGTTTGCGTTAGTTCCGGAGGGTTTCTGGCTTGGAGCTTCGATTGGTGTTGAAGCTGAGCGTGTCGCCGCTGCGGATCATTTCCTGGGCGGCGATCCACAGGCTGCGGTTGGAGTTGCCGGCACCGGGCAGGGCGAGGATGGCGTAAAGCCCGAGCACCACGCTCAGCGCGATGACGGTCGCGGGCAGTACGACGGAGGGTGGCTTCTCGTGAGGATGTTGATATGGCGTCATGTAATCCTACTGCAGAAAATTTACGTTAAATGAGACAATGATCAAAAATAATTTTTAAAACATGAATCGCAAAAAAGCGAAAGCATGGTCAGGCAGATTTGGTTTGAGTATCACGCCATCGTCCGTAAGCACAAGAGTCGGCGACAAAAATTGACGGCTTACAGCGCTCGGGCCGCGAGTCCAATTTTTTGTTTGGGCGTTGTGGGAGCAAAAAAATGGCCGGCGATCCATGATCGCCGGCCAGTTTGGAGGGTATACAAATACGGAGAAAATCAAAACCCAACCAAGAAAATCAGTTTAACCAACCAACGTCACGTCAATCTGGAAGTCAGAGCTTAAATGCTTCCACCTTACCGCCGCGATGCGCGGGCATTGTCATGCTGTAATCCGCGCGGAGGCTGTCCTTGAGCGAGGCAATCAGGCTGCGCCCAGTGTTACCTTGGCCCGGCAGCGCCAGCAGTGCGTAAAGTCCCATCGCGAAGCTCAGCGCGATCACCGTCACCGGGATCAGGTTGCTGACGGGCTTGTCGTAGCTGTTGAAGGAGCGGGTCATGGTGGTCTGCCTTGGTCTAGGGTGGATGCAAGGTGTTATGCAACCGCCGTGCCAAGTGCTTTTGCCGTCGAAAATGGGCTCATTTCCCGCCAACCCTCGGATTAATCGCAAATTGCAAGGCGCTTTGCGACCCGGGATGCAAATTCGCGCATGCGCGCTGCATTGTGCAACGCAGCATGATGACAACAATACTTGCGCTCCCCTTCCGACTTGCCCATTTTGGCGGAATTGCACCGGAGCACGACATGGACGGCAGCAGCGAGGCACGTAACATCACCATCCACCCCCCGGCGGATTTCGCGCCGATGCGGGCGGCAGGACGGTTGGCGGCCGAAACCTTGGACATGATCACCGACCATGTGCGCCCCGGCGTGACCACTGGCGCTCTCGACCGGATTTGCCACGACTTCATCCTGGCCCATGGCGCCACGCCGTCCCCGCTGAATTATCGCGGCTACCCGAAATCGGTGTGCATTTCGATCAATCACGTCGTGTGCCACGGCATTCCGGGCGACCGCACCCTCGATGCCGGCGATGTCGCCAATATTGATGTGACGGTGACGTTGAATGGCTGGTTCGGCGACAGCAGCCGGATGTATTGCGCCGGGCCGCCATCGACCAAGGCGCGCAATTTGATTGAAGTGACGCATGAGGCGCTGATGCGCGGTATCGCGGCGGTCAAGCCTGGCGCCCGCTTCGGCGATATCGGCTACGCGATCCAGAGCTACGCTGAATCCCAGCGCTTCAGCGTGGTGCGCGATTTCTGCGGCCATGGTATTGGCAAAGTGTTCCACGCCGCGCCGAACGTGCTGCATTTCGGCCGCCGCGGCGAGGGCCCGCTGCTCAAGCCTGGGATGTTTTTCACCATTGAGCCGATGATCAATGCCGGCCGGCCGGAAGTGAAAGTCCTCGATGATGGCTGGACAGCCGTCACCCGGGACCGGTCGCTGTCAGCCCAGTTCGAACATATGATCGGGGTGACGGAAACCGGGGCGGAGATTTTCACCCTGTCGCCCGGTTTGTTGTTCAAGCCGCCTTACCCGGTTTGATCGCAGCGATTTGTCGTTCAGCGTCCGGCGAGTTGCGCCAGCAGGAAGTCGCGGAATACCGCTACCCGCTTGGAATTGCGTAATTCTTCCGGATAGACGAAATAAACGTCGACCTTCGGCGCCTTGACCTCGGTCAGCACCTGCACCAGCCCATCGGTTTCGGCGTGCATGTAGTCCGGCACCGCTGCGATGCCCAAGCCCGCCTTGGCGGCGACCAGCATGCCGCGCAGCGAGTTCAATTCCAGCAGCGCCTTGCGCGGGCTGCCGGGGCGACGGCCGATTTCGGCGAGCCAGTTGATGTCGGGCACGGGCGCATGGTGATCACCGAACAAGATCAGCCGATGGGCATCAAGCTCCTCAGCGGTTTTCGGGGTGCCATATTTCTTGAGATATTCGGGGGACGCGCAGACATGCCATTCGATCGCGGTCAGATGGCGTTGCACCAGATCGGGCTGCTTGGGGGGGTGCATCCGCACCGCGACATCGGCTTCACGCATGGCGAGGTCGAGGTCGGTATCATCCAGCAGCAACTGCATGGTGATTTCGGCATATTGGTCGAGGAAGATCGGTAAGCGCGGCGCAAGCCAGGATGATCCGAAGCCGACCGTGGTGGTGACTTTCAGGCGTCCGGCCGGCTTTTCCTTGCTTTCGGTCAGCAGGGCTTCGGTCATGGCCAGCTTGGCGAAAACTTCGCGCACCGTGCGGTTGAGGCTTTCGCCTTGCTCGGTCAGGATCAGCCCGCGCGCATGGCGATGGAACAGCGGCACTTGCAACGCTTCTTCCAACGCTGAAATCTGGCGTGATACCGCGGACTGGCTGAGGTTCAGCGTATCGCCCGCATGGGTGAAACTGCCGGCCTCGGCGACCGCGTGAAAAACGCGCAGCTTGTCCCAATCCATGTCCTAAAGCCTTCCCCTACCGCGGCCCGTCACGATGATGTGGGGCCGTCTGGTGTTCATACACATATCAAGTCGATGCGGTTAACATGAAATGCCGAGTCGCGGCGGCGTCTTGTCAATGGATTTCGTCGGCGAGGTATTTTTCGACCTCCAGCGCCGCCATGCAGCCGGTGCCGGCCGCCGT
>JANXRN010000419.1 GCA_025352995.1 Acetobacteraceae bacterium | reverse complement strand
TAATTGGCCCTTCGTCCAAGGACGGACTCTCAGGCCTGCCAACCATAGTAGTCGTACATCCAACCCACCTCCCGCAGAATAAGGTCGTTCATCTCTGGCGTCAGTGTCGATCGCCAATCCCCCACGATCCCTTTGCGCAGGAATTCGCCGTCGCGGGCATCACCGCGCGCCCGCCCGCCGGTTGCCTTGGCAAACGACGATTGCGACAGCGCGTCGGAAACCAAAGTCGGATCGGCAGATACGTCGAGGAATTCAAACAATTCCCCCACCACCCGCTCGGCGTCGTAGGTCAGCGCATAATAGGTGACGATCATCGCGTCGGCGGGAAACCGCTCGACGATCGTCATGATCGCGCGATGGGTCTCGATCAGCAGCGGAAGTGTGTCGGCGATGAGTGCGAACTTCTCGGCGGTCTCATCCGGGCCGGCGAAGGGTTTGCGGAAGAAATGCCAAGTAGAGGTGATCACGTCCCGCGGATCGCGGGCGATGCCGATGAATTTGGCTCCCGGCAGAATGCGACGTAATGCGGGGAAGGCAAAGACGTTTTCCGGCGTCTTCTCGCCAATCGCACGGTAGACTTGGTTTCCACATTGCTGGCGGAGCGCACGCAAGATCGCCGTCCGCGCCAGAAAGTCAGTATCTTCGGCTTCGGGCAGCGCGAAGCCGTTGGTATGTTTGAACAGCGCGCTGTTCTTGCCCTCGATCTTGTTGCGCCAATGTTCGACCAGATCACCCAGCGGTCCAACGAGCTCGTGCCCGAGGAAGCCCTCGCCACGGCAGCAAATATCGGGATGGGCGTCCAGGATTTGCTGCAACCAGGTGGTGCCGGAACGCGGCGCGCCGCCGACGAAAAAAATTTGTCGGGTGCTGATCTCCAAAAGTTCGGCGAATTGTCTTGCTAAAATCTGATTCATCAGAGCGATCCTGCGCCACTGGATGGACGCATCGCTCGTTTAGCGACCCATAGGTTTCAAGTCAGGTTTCAAATGAATACATTTTGTGACGCCGTGCCGAACGGTCACCCGGGTTTCAGGAAGCCCTTCACATGGCCCAAAAACACCGCCAGCTGATCATGCTGCACCCAATGCCCGGCGCCCTCGACGCTGACCACCTGTGCAGTGCTGAAATGCGCCAACCGCCCATCGCCCTCCGGGTTCGACGCCCAGCTCTCCTTGCCATAAATCAGCATGGTCGGGCAGGTGATGCGTTCCCATAATTTCTCGATTTCGTCATATCCCATGTCGTACGGCGCCCAGCTGCGCACGTAATTATCGAATTTCCAGCTGTACGTGCCGTCTTCGTTCTGGTTCACCCCGTGCTGGGTCAGATGCCGGGCGCGTTCGGGGGTCAGATGGCCGTTCTGTTCTTGCATGCGGCCGAGCGCTTCCTCGATCGAGGTATAGCGCCGCGGCAGCCGGCCAGACAAAGCGCGCTGTTCATCAACCCAGGTCCGCATCCGTTCGGCAAGCGTCAGATGCGCGCGCTTGGCAACCGAGCGCGGCGACGGGCCCAGCCCTTCGATCGCCACCAGCTGTTTCACGGTTTCGGGATAAAGCCCAGTATAGCGCAGCGCGATATTGCCGCCGAGCGAATGGGCGATGATGGAAACCGGCGCCAGATGCTGCTGGTGGATGAGCTGGTGCAGATCATAAATATAGCCATCCATGCGGTAATTACCGTCCGGCGACCATTGGCTGTCACCATGGCCACGCAGATCGGGGGCGATAATGTGCCAATCTTTCCGCAAATCCTCCGCCACCCAATCCCAGTTGCGGCAATGATCGCGCCCGCCATGCAGCAGCAGCAGCGGCGGCGCGTCGGGATTACCCCAGTCCACATAATGCAGCCGCAGCCGTTGGGAGAAATAGACGCGCGACGTCGGACCGCTGGTGGTCAGGGACATTCAGGTTCTCGGATATAGGTTGGTTGCCATCGTCATTGGCACATGGGTAGAGTTGGCGGCAAGCCTCCGCGGTTGGAGGTCAGCTTAAACACGAAACGGAGGAATGCTGTGACGAAACTCACTTTCCCCGTCGAGGCGTCGCACATCATGATGTTCGCGCGTTCGATCGGTGACACCAACCCGGTTTATTATGACGCCGATGCGGCGAAAAAGACCGAAGCCGGCGGCATTATCGCCCCCCCGAGCTTTGCCCAGTCCGTGGCGCAGTTCAACCCAGACTATTTCCTGCGTCCCAAGCCCGGCAAGGCCTGGTTCGGTTCGGGCAAGACCGCGACCGGTCTGACCGAAAAATCCACCTCGTCAGGTGGCCTGCACGCCGAGCAGCATTTCGAATTCCACCGCCATATCAAGCCCGGCGACGTGCTGACGGTCGAATCGATGCCCGGCAAAAGCTGGGAAAAAGAGAGCAAGCGCGCTGGCATTCTGAAGTTCCGCGAAAGCGTCACCGAATATCGCGATCAGGACGGCAATTTGGTGATCACCGCCCGGTCGGTCGGTGTGACCACCGAACGTCCCGTGGCGCAGGGTTAAGGGAGAATATCGATGGCACTCAAGGCAAGCGCGCTGAAGGTTGGTGACAGCCACAGCGAACAAATTTGCGAAAACCTGTCACGCACCCAGATCGTGCAATATGCAGGCAGCTCGGGCGACTATAACCCGCTGCACACCGATGAAGTCTACACCAAGGAAATCGCCGGCTACCCGAGCGTGTTCGCGCACGGCATGCTGACCATGGGGATGACCGGCAAGGCTGTCACCAACTATGTCGGCGACGGCACGCTGACCAAGTTCGGCGTCCGCTTCACCAACCAGGTCTGGCCGGGTGACACCCTGACCGCGATCGCCAAGGTTGCCGAACTGCGCAACGAAGGCGGGCAGAACTATGTCGATCTGGTGCTGTCCACCGTCAACCAGGACGGCAAGGAAGTCATGACCGGCAACGCCACCGCCCGTATCGACGCCTGATGACGACGCCCAAAGCGCGTGCAGCAGCGTTTTGCGCACGCTTTGGGCTGCGCCTGCCTATCCTGATGGCGCCGATGGCCGGCGCCTGCCCGGCATCCTTGTCCATCGCGGTCGCCAATGCCGGCGGCATGGGGGCCTGCGGCACGCTGGTGATGCAGCCCGAAGCGATTGCCGCCTGGAGCGGCGAATTCCGCGCCGGCAGCAATGGCGCGTTTCAACTCAACACCTGGATCCCCGACCCTACCCCACTGCGCGATGCGGCGCATGAGGCACGGGTGCGAGAATTTCTCGGCCAGTTCGGGCCTGCGGTCGCCGAAACCGCCGGCGATGCGCCGCTGGTGGATTTCGATGCCCAATGCGCCGCAATGCTGGCGGCGCGGCCGGGGGTAATATCATCAATCATGGGGCTTTATCCGCCCGATTTTGTCGCCGCCATGCGCGCAAACGGGATCGCCTGGTTCGCTACCGTCACGACCGTTGCCGAGGCAATCACTGCCGAAGCGGCGGGCGCTGATGTCATTGTCGCCCAAGGCAGCGAAGCCGGTGGCCATCGTGGCGCGTTTGACGCCGCAGACGCCGAGCGCGCATCGGTCGGGCTGTTCGCATTGCTGCCCGCCGTGGTCGATGCGGTGAAAATCCCGGTGATCGCCACCGGCGGCATCGGCGATGCGCGCGGGATCGCCGCTTCCCTGCTGCTCGGCGCCAGTGCGGCACAAATCGGCACCGCATTGCTCCGCACGCCGGAAGCGAAAACCAACCCGGCCTGGGCCGCAGCCCTTGCGACCACACGCCCGGAAGACACCATGGTAACCCGCGCCTTCAGCGGCCGCGCCGGCCGGGGAATTGCAACCGACTATGTGCGGGCAGCAGCGTCCGGCCCCGCCCCTGCTCCCTATCCAATCCAACGCGGCCTAACCGCTGCCATGCGCGACGCCGCCGGCAAGGCGGGGAATATCCAACACATGCAAGCCTGGGCCGGCCAATCAGCCGCCATGGCGCGCGCCGAACCCGCCGCCGACCTGCTGCGCCAACTCTGGGCCGACGCGTCCGCCCTACTCGGAGCCTGAACGAATGTTGCCGATTGATCCGAGCACCTCGCACCGAACCCGTTTGACAGACCCACCCCACGAATGAAAACGTCGCCCCAAGCATGAGCGAAGTCATCAAACTCCAACGACCCGCCGATGATACGATGTGGGCCGTCGTCGCCACCATCGGACGCAATAATCGCGTGGCCGAAATCTACCCCACCCGAACCGCCGCCCTCGCCGACCGAACCTGGCGCGAACAACAAGTCCGCAGCTACGCCTCCTTCCTGTCCACCTGCCAACAACCCGCACCCCGCTACAGCGTCGCCCCCATGCGCCGTGCCGAACTGCCGCGCGGGTGGAAGCCATTGCCGGCACTCGGGTTTTTGCGGGGGCAGTTGGGGTAAGGCAAGCAAGCGCTGGGGCGCTGCCCCAGACCCCGCGTCATGCGGAGCATGCCCCTGGCATGACGAAGGTCCCTGGACGCCAAACCCTTTAAGGGTAAGTCGTAATGAAGACGGGGGCTTAGGTGCTGGTCGCAACCAGTACCTAAGCCCCCGTCTTCATTACGACTTCGCTTTCTTAGGATAGGGGTCCGGGGTCCCACCCCGG
>JANXRN010000029.1 GCA_025352995.1 Acetobacteraceae bacterium | reverse complement strand
CTTCCTAAATGCCATACCTCAACTACCCATCCGCGCGGGGAACCCAAGGAATCCGCGTAACGTCGATGCCTTCTTCGGCCAGCGATTCTGCGTCTTCGGCGGTGGTTTCGCCGTAAATGCCGCGGGCGTCGGATTCGCCGTGGTGGATACGACGGGCTTCATCGGCGAAATCATCGCCGACATAATCGCATTTTTCTTCGATCTCGGCGCGCATGCGTTGCAGCACGGCGCGCATCTGGTCGGGCATTGTGGGGGCTTGCACGGCCATCGGCGCGGGTTCCGGCGCGGGGGCCGGGGACGGCATCGGCACGATTTCATTGCGCATCGGCCGGCCTTTTTTGGGCACTGACGGGGACATCAGGGCGCGATCGACCTTGGCATCGCCGCAGACCGGGCATTCCAGCAGGCCGCGCTTGGCCTGTTTTTCGAAGCTGGCGCTGTCCTTGAACCAGCCATCGAAGCTGTGCTCGGCGCTGCAGTGCAGTTGGTAGTGGATCATTCCCTGGTCCTGGTGGAGGCGTCCATGTTTGTCAAATGGGATGGGGCAGTTGGTTTGCTAGCCAAGCAGTCGGCCGATAACGCGCGCGGTATAGTCTACCACCGGGATGATGCGGCCGTAATTGATCCGGGTCGGCCCGATCACGCCGATGGCGCCGACGATACGGTTGGCGGCGTTGCGGGCGGGCGCCACCACCATGGCCACGCCCGATGTGCCGAACAGCCCGCTTTCGGCGCCGATGAAAATCCGCACGCCGTCCGAGCTTTCCGCCAGATCGAGCAGACGGATCATGGTGTCGTGGGTTTCCAGACGTTCGAACAGCGCCTGGAGGGTTGAAAGCCGCTCGATCTCGGTAACGTCGGACAGCAGTTTGCCCTGGCCGCGCACGATCAGGCTGCCGCCGCGGCCCTCGCCGGACCAGGTGGCGAGGCCGGCAGCGACGATCTGGGTCGATAGCGCGTCCAGTTGGGTGCGGTCGGCGGCCATTTCCTCGGCGACGATGCGGCGCAACTCGGTCAGTGGCCGCCCGGACAGGCGGGCGTTGAGATAGTTGCCGGCTTCCTGCAACGCCGAGGGCGGCAGGCCGGGCGGGGTTTCGATCACTCGGTTTTCGACCTGCCCATCGGCGCTGACCAGCACCACCAAGGCACGGCCAGGGCCGAGCGGGACGAATTCGATATGCTTCAGCGCGCCTTCCGATTTCGGCGCCAGCACCAGGCCGGCTGCCGATGACAGGCCGGACAGCATGGTCGATGCCTCGGCGAGCGTGTCTTCCAGGCTGCGGCCGGATGCTGCCAGTGCGAGGCCGACGGCTTCGCGGTCATCGTCGGACAGCTCGCCAAATTGCAGCAGCCCATCGACGAACAGGCGCAGGCCGAGGTCGGTGGGCAGCCGGCCGGCCGAGGTATGCGGCGCGAACAGCAGTCCGGCATCGGTCAGATCGGCCATCACATTGCGGATGGTCGCCGGCGACAGCGCCAGCGGGAGGCGGCGCGACAGGGTGCGGCTGCCGACCGGTTCGCCGGTTTCGACATATTGTTCGACGATTTCGCGCAAGATCGCGGCCGAGCGTGGATCGAGGCCACCAGGCATGGCCGCGCCGACGAAGGGGGAGCGCAAGTTGGGGCGGGGACCGGACATGGGGTAAAGTGTTGCAGGTTCGCGGGCGGTTGGGAAATAGGGGCGCTACGGATTGCCGCTGGTGGATAGGGGTGTTCGGACACGCGGCGGTTTTGGCGCAAATTCTGGCATTACCCGCCGCATATAGGCGTCAAACATCGGCACCGTGAAAGCGGTATCGCCATGGGCGGGTGCGTAGGCCATGCCTTTGGCAATCACGCGGGCGCGAACCGGGGCGACCTGCTCGACCGGACGCTGCAACTGCGCCGCGATATCGCCGGACCGATGGGCATCCGGCCCGAGTTCGGCCATTGCACGCAAATAATCCCGTTCGGCCGGGGCAAGCCGGTCAAAGCGCACCCGGAAAAAGCTCTGATCCATTTCGGCAATCGCCTCTGCGCGCGCGGCAATCGCGTTGTCCGCGGTGATCCGCGCGCCCTCTGCCAGGTTCCAGGCGTGCTTGCCCCATTCCTGAAGGAAATACGGATAGCCCTCGGTGGCGTCGAATATTTCGTGGAGTGCCTCCGGTGCGAAGGCCACACCGTTGCGGATAACCGGCTCCTCCAAGGCGCGATAGGCGTCTTCGCGGGTCAAAGGGCCGATTTCGCTGAACACAAACAGCCGCTCGGCATAGGATTTGGCGTTGCCCATCAGCCCGGTGAGCTGCGGCAGGCCGGCGCCAAACAGCACGATCGGCAGGCCGCGCTGGGACACCCGATGCAGGGCGGCGATCAGGCTGCCGAGGTCGCGTTCACCCAGATATTGCATTTCATCGATGAGGATCGCGACGAGGGTGGATTTCTGCGCCGCCGCCTCCCCCAGCAAAACCAGCATGTCGGTCAAATCGCGGTCGAGGTCGCCGCTATCGGCAATGCCAGGGGACGGATGAATGCCAACGCCGACATCGCCGATGGTGACCTTGAAAGCGCTGGCAAAAGTTCGTAGCGCCCCGAGCGCGCGGCGCACCCCGTCCTTGGCGCCTTCCAGCAGGTCAATCCGCAGCAGAATCCGCCGGATTTCTGGCACCAGAAGCTCTGCGATGCGTTTGTTTTCAGGCGCTTCCAGGATTACGGACTGATAGCCGGCATCGCGCGCGAGTTGGTCAAGTCGGTTGAGCAGGACGGTCTTGCCAACCCCGCGCAACCCGATCAGCATCTGGCTGCGATCCGACAGGCCGCGCCGCAGCCGTGCCAGGGTGACCCGTGTGGCCTCGACAATTGGCAGTCGGCCGGTCAATTCCGGCGGCTGATTGCCGGCGCCGGGGGCGAACGGGTTGCTGTCACGGTCCATGGATTATTTTTCTTACTCGTGCTTATGGAAGGGTGTGTTAAGGACCATAAATCACAGTAAGCTAAGTAACAAGGTCACACTCAGCGTCGGCGTGGAGCCGACTCAACCTTGCACGATCACGCGCAGCGCGCCAAAACACCGAACTTAATTTCCCACGGACCCCTCCCAATGCGCCCATCCGGCCGAGCCGCTGACGCCCTCCGCACCGTTTCCATCACCACCGGATTTTCCCACCATGCCGAAGGATCGGCGCTGATCCGCATGGGCGGCACGGAAGTGCTGTGCGTGGCGAGCGTTGAAAGCCGCGTGCCGCCGTTCATGCGTAATTCCGGCCTCGGCTGGGTCACTGCCGAATACGGCATGCTGCCACGCGCCACCCATACGCGTGGCGACCGGGAAGCCGCGCGGGGCAAGCAATCGGGGCGGACCCAGGAAATTCAGCGCCTGATCGGGCGATCCCTGCGCGCGGTGGTGGATCGTGCGGCGATGGGCGAAATGACCATCACCTTGGATTGCGACGTGCTCAACGCTGACGGCGGCACGCGCTGCGCGTCCATCACAGGCGCCTGGGTGGCGCTGCATATCGCGTTCCAGCATCTGAAAAAGATGAACGTGATCAAGACCATCCCGCTGATCGGCCAGGTTGCGGCGGTATCTTGCGGGTTGTATAACGGGGCAGCGGTGCTCGACCTTGACTATGCCGAGGACAGCGACGCCCAGGCCGACGCCAATTTCGTGCTGACCGAAGGCGGCGGCATTGTCGAAATTCAGGGCACGGCCGAGAAAACGCCGTTTCAGGAATCGGAGTTTTCCGAACTGATGCGGCTGGCGAAGATCGGCACCAGACAGTTGTTCGCCGCCCAGCGTGCGGCGGTTGGCATCTGATGACGCGCCAGCTTAGCCCGGGTAGCCGGCTGGTGCTGGCGAGCCACAATCCGGGTAAGCTCAAGGAAATCATTGGATTGCTCGCGCCGCATCAGATGGACGTGGTGTCGGCGGGCGCCCTTGGCTTGCCAGAACCGGATGAGACCGAGCCTGATTTTGCCGGCAATGCGCGGCTGAAGGCAGTGGCCGCCGCGACGGCGTCTGGTTTGCCATCGCTCGCCGATGATAGCGGGTTTTGTGTTTCGGCGCTCAATGGCGCGCCGGGTGTGGTTTCCGCACGATGGGCGGGGCCGAGCAAGGATTTCGGCGCGGCGATGCGGCGGGTGCATGACGAGCTGGGGGCGGCCACCGATCGGCGTGCCTGGTTCATCAGCGTGCTGGCGCTGGCCTGGCCGGATGGGCATGTCGAACTGTTTGAAGGCCGCATCGATGGCTGCGTGGTCTGGCCGCCGCGCGGGCTGCACGGGTTTGGCTATGATCCGATGTTCGCCCCCGAAGATGCGACCGAAACCTATGGCGAAATGGACGCCGGCACCAAACAGGCGACCAGCCACCGCGCCCGCGCCTTCGCCAAATTGCTGGACGCATGCTTCGCCTGATCGCGGCGCTACTGATCGTTACTTTTTCGGCAACCGCCGAGGTTTCGCCGTTGATCCCGGCGCCTGGCTTCACGCTGATCGGTCCAGCAAAAGCGCGCGGCGCGCTGGTCTGGCTGCATGGCGCCTATGATCCGGCTCAGTTCCCGGATGCGCCGCCGGTGCAGGACTGGGCGGCGCGTTTGGCCGGGCGCGGCTACGATGTCTGGCGGCTCAATCGCATTCCGCGCCAGGACCCGATCGCCGAGGGTGGGGAAAAGCTGCGTGTTGGACTGGTGGGGCTACGCGCCGCTGGCTATCGGCGGGTGATTATTGCTGGGTTTTCCCGCGGTGGGTTCATCGGGCTGACCGCGCTTGCCGATCCGGAACTGGTGGACGCTATCGCCGCGATTTCGCCCGCCGCACACGGCGCGCGCCTGGAACGTCGGCCAGAGGCGCTGGCGGCATTTGCTGCGATCATGGACCGCGCGCGGAAATCGCGGCTCGCGCTAGTGCAGTTGAACGATGATCCGCTGGACCCTGACCCCGAAGCGCGTGCCGCTATGGCCCGGATGATGGCCGCACGCACCCATAGCGCGTTGTTGCAGATTTTCCGGCCCAACATCCCACGCGGCCACATGGGCAGCGATGAACCGGAGTTCGATGCGCTGTTCGGCGCCTGCCTCAGCAATTTTCTCGATGGGATTGCCGGGCCTGATGCGTGCGGCGCATCATCACCCCACGCGGCGCAGAATTAGCCCCTTGGTACGATCGGTGGTGAACACCAGGCCGCCGGGCACCACTTGAACGCAGCGGCACGCGGCCGTCGTCGGTGATGGTTTACTGGAACGTCGAAAAATCCAGATAGATCATCATCCGATCGGCTGGCCTTATCGATCGGATGATGATCGTGAAAACAAGACGCTAGTGGATAGAATCTGACGGAAAGAGCCGTCAGGTTCTATCCACTAGCCTTTGATTTGTTGGAACGGATCACCTAACGCTCGGGTAGGGAGCGTTAGGATCGCACCACTAGGGCTTATTTGACCGCGCCCGCCGTCATACCGGCAATGAAATGGCGGGACAGCGCGATATAAACGATCGTGATTGGCAAGGCGGCAAGCGTCAGCCCGGCGAACAGCACCCCCCAATCGGTGTTGTATTCGCCCATGAAAACCGTCAGCCCCTGCGGTAGGGTCTTGCGGCTGTCAGTGGCAATGAAGATCAGCGGGAAAAAGAAATCATTCCAGATTGGCACGGCGTTCTGGATCGCTGCGATCACCAAAGCTGGGCGCGCCAGGGGCAGCATGATCTGCCATAAAATCCGAGCCTCACTCGCGCCCTCAATCCGGGCGGATTCTTCCATTTCACCGGGCAGGCTGCGCAGAAAACCAGTTAAGATGAACACGCCGGACGGGAGGCCCATGGCGACGTACACCAGGATCAGCCCGAGCCTGGTATCGAGCAAATGCAACGTATCAAGCTCAATAAACAACGGAATGACCGCGAGCTTTAACGGCACCATCAATCCCGCAAGAAAGAACAGGAAAATCGCGTTGTTGAACGGAAACCGATAGCGCGCCAGGGCATAGGCGGCGAGGGTGGAGGTGACCAGAATCGCCAGCACCGACGCGCCTGTGACGATCAGTGAATTACCGAGATATTGCAGAAATTCAGTGTCGTGCCAGACCCGCAGAAGATTGGAGAAATCAAGGGTGGGGGGCAGGGCGAAGGGCGAATCGAATATTTCCGCGTTTGATTTGAATGACGACAGCAGCATCAGGCCGAGCGGGAATAGCATGATGATCGCGTTGATCGCGAGCAACAGTTGGATGGCGGAGTTTTTAAGACGTTCAGGCAAAGAAGAATCTTCTTTGTTTGAAAACAAAGAAGCAAATAAACTTTATCAATTGGTTCCGAGTGCGCACCGGCGGCGGTGCACAAGTCGGAGAAAGTTTTTTTGCTTCTTTTTGTTCACAAAAAGAAGAATTCTTGCTTCCCTTCAAATCTCCATCTCCCGCCGCCGCAAAAACTTCAACGCCACCGCCGAAACCACCGCCAGGAACACGAACATCAGCACCGCCATCGCCGACCCACGGCCAAAATCCTGCAACCCTGCGGTCGCACTGCCGAAAGCCAGCCGATAGGCGTAGAGCCCGAGCACATCAGTCGTACCACCCGGCGACCCGGTCAGGCCGGCCATCACGTAGGGCAACTCGAACCAGTTGAAGCTGCCAATGAACGTCAGCGTGAAGACGATGGTGGTGGCGGGCGCGACCAGCGGCCAGATAATGCGGCGTAGCAGCACCCAGTCCCCCGCACCATCAAGCCGCGCGGCTTCAAGCGTTTCGGCGCCGATCCGTTGCATGCCGGCGAGGAAGATCAGCGCAGGGAAGCCAAGCCAGTGCCAGGCATTGGTCAGGATGATGGCGCCAAGGGCGGTGTTTTCGTCACCAAGCCACGGGTGTGGGGCGATGCCGATCAGGCCAAGGGCGGCGTTGATCACCCCGAACAGCGGGTGCAGCATCAGCTTCCACAAAAAGCCGACAATTACTGCCGACAGCACCACCGGCAAGAACACAATCACCTGGTGCAGGCGATGGCCGGGCAGGGTTTTGAGTAGCGCGAAGGCCAGCAGATAGGCGAGGCCGTTCTGGAACAGCATCAGGCAGACAAAGACAATCGCGTTATGGCCAAGCGCGCGCATCGTCCAGGCGGCATAGGGCGCTTCGAACAGGATGGTCTGGAAATTGGCAAGCCCGACGAAGCCGGCTGGCGCCAGCCCATCAAAAGCATAGAACGCGTAACGTAACGCTGCCAGCAGTGGCAGCGTTACGAAGCCGACGAGAATAATCAATGCCGGCGCCAGCAGCAGGACGATCCAGCCGCCCTGCCGCCAACGTCGAACGGTTCGCGTCGTCACTTATTTCTTCTGGAACGGCACGTAGTATTTGGCGATGCCGTCGGTGACCATTTTGCCAACTTCGGCCGGCGTCATGGTGCCCGCCATCATCTTCTGCACGCCGTCTTGCAGCAGGTCAGACCCGGTCGGCGATTCATAGCGGAAATGCACCAGCATGATGTAGGGCATCGCGGTCTTGTTCAGTTCGGCAACCTTGCCCAGCAGCGGATCGGGGTTTGCTGCGTTGGACAAGGACGAGATGTTGCCGAGCTTTTCCGCCGCCGGAATGGCGAATTCCGGGGTGGCCAGCCAGCGCACCAGCGCCATGGCGTCTTCGCTATGGGTGGATTTGGCGTTGACCGCGAAACCACTGTCAAACCAGCGGCTGACATGGGTGGGCTGGCCAGCCGCGGGCGCCGGTGGGGCAATGAAATCAAGGTTCAGCTTGGGATTGGCGCGGCGGAACGGCCCGATTTCGAAGCTGCCACCAACAAACATCGCGGCGCGGCCGGTGGAGAACAGTTGCTGCGCGGTCGGGTAGTCGACGCCGGTGAAGCCGGCCGGCAGCATGTCGCGCAGTTCCAGCAGATGCCCGAGCGCATCAACATAGCGCTTGTCTTCAAAATTGGCTTTGCCGGCCAGGACATCGGTAACGAATTGCGGGCCGAGGAACGGGTTGGTGAAGGCCGAATGAAATACCGCGTCCATCCAAGGCGTTGCCGTGCCATTGGCGATCGGGGTGATCCCCTTGGCTTTCAGCGCTTTGCCAGCGGCGAGGAAATCGGCCCAGTTGGTCGGCACCGCCACACCGGCGCTGGCGAACAGATCCTTGTTGATCAGAATTCCGACGGTTTGCCCGGCGAGCGAGACGGCGTAGATTTTGCCATCGGCACGCAGCGTTTCACTGGCCAGCGCATCGGCCGGCAGGTTTTTCAGCTCCGGCACTTTTGCTGGGTCGAGCGGCACCAGATAGCCCGCCTTGGCCATCGCTTCGAGGCCGCCATAGGCGCGCACATGCAGCACATCGGCGCCCTTGCCGCCGGCGAGCGCGGTCGAAACGATGGTGTTGTAATTTTCATTGGGGAAGGCTTCGAACTTCACCGTGATGCCGGGGTGGGACTTGGTGAAAGCAGCGAACAGATCGGTGTAAACCGCCTTGTCTTCCTGGCGCCAGGTCCAGAACGTCACCTCCCCCGCCTGGGCGGCGAACGACATCGCCATCCCGAAAGTCGCGGTTGCCGCCAGCAGCAGCCGGCGCGTGGTTTTTGCGAACATCGTATCCCCCTGAAATAGAAGCTTGGACTGTTCTTAGGACAAAGGCGCCGTGTTGCGCCAGTTCATCCTTTGGGCGGCATCCAGCAAAGCGCGGCGGGCACGGCCAGCGTCGCGGGCGAGCGCGATCAGGTTCGGAATTTGGCCGGGGTTGGTGGCGATCGATGCGACCACTCGCCACAGACCGATGGCGCCTTGCTGGTCGAGCGCGGACAACGCCGCTGGTGGCAAATTGCGCTCCGCCGGATCGCAGATCGCGCGCAGCACGGCGAAGGGCAGATTATGGCGCTGCGCCACCTGGGCGACAGCGCCGCTTTCGAGGTCGATGGCGGCAGCCTCCGTCGTTCGGAACAATTCCTGCTTGGCAGTTCTGGTCGCGATGATTGCAGTGCCGGCGAGCAGCAGGCCGGTTGCGGGGCCAATCAGGTCGCTGGTCGGATAGTCGGTGGCGTCGACGCGCACGGTCGCTGGGATAACGAGATCGCCGGGACGCAGCGCAGGATCGAGACCGCCAGCGAGGCCGAAGCTGATCAGACCACGCACGCCTTGGGCGACCAGGGCCTCAGCCGCTGCTTCAGCGCCAGCAGGCATGCCGCCGCCGATCGCGACCAGGCCAAGCCGGCGTGCAATGCGGGCCTCCGCCGCCAAGCCGACCACCAAGCCGAGCGGGGCGCTCAAAATCCCCAGGCCACTCGACGATCATTGCCGCTTCGCAAGTTGCGGTAGCGGGCCAGCGCCATCAGTGGGAAGAACAGACGGTAGCCGTGATATTTGAGGTAGAATACGCGCGGGAAGCCGACTGCGGTGTAGGGGGCTTCGTCCCACTCGCCATCAGGCTTTTGCTCCGCTGACAGCCAGGTGACGCCGCGTGCCACCGCCGGATCATCCGACTGCCCTGCCGCCATCAGGGCAAGCAGCGCCCAGGCGGTTTGCGATGGGTTGCTGCGATGGTACCGGCCGGGCGGGGCGGCGGCGTAGGTTTCATTATCCTCCCCCCAGCCGCCATCGTCACGCTGGGTGGTGCGCAGGAAAGCCGCAGCTTTGGCCATGGCCGGATCGGTGGCGGGCAAGCCTGCGGCGTTGAGCGCGCAGAGCACTGACCAGGTGCCGTAAATATAGTTGGTGCCCCAACGGCCGAACCAAGACCCGTCGGGCAATTGTTCGGCGCGCAGCCAGGTCAGCGCGCGGGCAACGGTCGGGTGATCGGCGGGAAGCCCAATCTGGCACAGGAACGATACGCAGCGCGCGGTAACGTCGGCGGTCGATGGATCGAGCAGCGCGCCATGGTCGGCGAAGGGGATGTGGTTGAGATATTCGTGATTGTTGTCGGCGTCGAACGCGCCCCAACCACCGTCTTTGCCCTGCATGGCGATGATCCAATCGCGGGCGCGGGCAATTGCGTGGGCGTTGGCATCGGGGTCGGCACGATGCAGCAGCATGCCGACCACGGCGGTGTCATCGACGTCGGGGTAGAAATCATTCTTGTACTGGAACGCCCAGCCGCCGGGTGGCGCATCGGGGCGGGCGAGCTTCCAGTCACCGACGACATCGAGGATTTGTCGGTCACGCAGCCAGGCGCAGGCATCTTCGGTGGCGCCGCCTGCCTCGGCAATTGCGTGACCCGCGAGGCTTGTGTCCCACACCGGGGAAAGGCATGGCTGGCAATAAGCGCGGTCACCGTCGATCACCAGCAGCTTGCGTAGCGCCTGCCAGCCGATGACCACTCGCGAATCGGATTCTGGGACGCCAAGCGTGTCGAACATCATCATCGCGTTGGCCATGGCGGGGTAGATGCCGCCGAGGCCGTCGTCACCGTTCAGGCGTTCGCTGATGAATTGTTCCGCCGCTGCGATGGCACGCGCATGGCCGCCCGATGGTAGATGCGGTTCGATGAAGCGCAAGGCATGGTCGACATATTTGAAGATGCGGCCCCAGGCGGAACGATAGGGGCCCTTGATCCAGTCGCGGATGCAGTCCGGCGGGGTTTGGAACAGTTCCGGCACGTGGATATTACGGGCATTCCGGGCGCGCGGCTTGTTGGCCATCAGCACCAGCAGCGGCACCATCACGGTGCGGGACCAGTAGGATACTTTGCTGATGTGGAATGGGAACCAGCGCGGCAGGTTCATGATCTCAATCGGCATCACCGGCACCCCGGCCCAGGGGATTTCGCCGTACAGCGCCAGTTGGACCCGGGTGAAGACGTTGCTGCGTTCGGCGCCACCGGCTTGCAGGATGGCGGCACGGGCGCGGGCCATGTGCGGGGCATCGGCGGCATCGCCGATCATTTTAAGGGCGAAATAGGCCTTCACACTGGCGGAAAGATTGAAGGCGCCGTCATGGAACAGCGGCCAACCACCATGCACGCCTTGGATTGATCGCAAATAGACTGCGATTTTGGCTTCCAGTTCGGGGTCTGGCTGGTCGAAATAATGCAACAGCAAGACGAACTCAGCCGGGATGGTGGCATCGGCTTCGAGTTCGAAAACGAAATGCCCGTCCGGGCGCTGCCGCCCTTGCAAGGCGGCGCTGGCGCGGCTGACGGCGTCATCGAGGTTGTTGATCATGCCAGCACCAGCTTTGCCGCCGTCTGCCCGGATCGGATCGCCCCTTCAATGGTCGCCGGCAGGCCGGTAGCGGTCCAGTCACCGGCCAGCACCAGATTGGCAAACGCGCTGCGCGGTCCGGGGCGGCGGGCTTCCTGCGCTGCGGTCGCGGCGAAGGTGGCGCGGCGTTCCTTGACCACCCGCACCGGCGGCATGGGCTGATCGAGATCAAGCACCTTCTGCACATCCGGCCAGACTCTGGCAGCAATTTCGCTCGCCGGCAGATCGACATAGCGGTTGGCGGCACTGATGGTGATCGACACGACATCGCGCTTGATGAACACCCATTCTGCCATGCCACCGATCACGCCGATGAACCCGACCGGACCCGGATCGATTTGCAGGCGGAAATGCACGTTGAGGATTGCCTGGAACGCATCGGGCGTCGCAAGTCCCGGTAGCAGGCCAGCAACAATCCAAGGCGGCGCGGCGAGCACCACCGCATCATCGGGCGCCAGATCAATCGCGCCGGTGGTGGTGGCCAGCGATGTGACGCGGCCAGCTTCGCTGTTGATCGCGGCGACCAGGCAGCCGGTTTGCACTTCGCCGCCATGCGCCTGCAGGAATGCCACGGCGGGATCGATCAGGGATGCCGACAGATCGGTGCGCGGAAATAACGGCACACACGCCGTGCCGCCCGCCAGCAAGGTTTCGTCCACCACCGCGCCGAGCAATCTTGCCAGCGCCTCGCTTGGGGGGGTGTTGAGGGCGGCGACGGCAAAAGGCTCAAGCAGTTTCGCATAGAGCGCGCCGGGCCGGTCGAGCAGGTCGGCAACGGTTGCGTCTTGCCCGGCCTTGCGCAGCGCCAATATTTGCAAATAGTCGGTGATCTTGGTTTCCGGCACCCGCCGCGACGGCCGCATCACCCACCAGGGGATACGGCCGGCACCTGGCGCGATGGTCCAGCGCGCGCCGGTGGTGAGATCGATGAAGGGGAATTTTGCCGAGCCCGGATCGCGCATCGTGCTGCGCGCGCCGATCGCTGACAAATAGGCCATGGTGGCGCTGTTGCCTGACAGGATCAGGTGATTGCCGTTGTCGATCCGACAATCCAGTTCCCGGTCGAAATAGCTGCGGCAGCGCCCGCCGGCGGTCGGCCCGGCTTCATAAACCCGCACACGCCGCCCGGCTTGCGCCAGCGCAACGCCTGCCGACAGGCCGGCGAGGCCGCCGCCAATGATGTGGACATTGCTCACAGCAGCCCGTAGCGCAGTGCGAGCCACAGCTTGCGCGGCTTGGATAATTTCACCGGGCGCCGCAAATCGCGCCACCCCGCACGCCGCAATGCGCCGAGCAAGGCGGCATAAGTTGCCCCCATCAGCCGCGCGGCTTTCATCGCGGTTTTGTCGCATTGCGCCATCCAGGCGGCGGCGTCATCAAAATGGCCTTGGGCGATGTTGGCCAGTTCGGCGCAGACCTTGGGCAAAGCTGGATGGGTCCTCACCGCTGACGGGGTCAGTGGAATGCCGGCGGCTGCGAGCAGTTCGCGCGGCAGATAAACCCTGCCGCGATCGGCATCTTCGGCGATATCGCGCAAAATGTTGGTCAGTTGCAAAGCGCGGCCGAGATGATAGGCGACGATGTCGGCGTGGTCGGACGCATCGCCAAAAATGCGCACCGACAGGCGGCCGACGGCCGAGGCTACCTGATCGCAATAGAGATCAAGCGCGTCCATATCGGGCGCGACGACAATGGTTTCGGCATCCGTTTGCATGCCGTCAATCACCGCCTGGAAATCCTTCTGGCGCAGATCATAGGCAGCAATTGCCAGTTTCAGCACACGGGTCACCGGATCGTCAGTCTGGCCGGCATAAAGGGCAGCGATGCGGGTGCGCCAGTCGTCAAGGCGCGGCTTTTTTGTTTCGAACGGGGTTTCGTCGTCGGCAATATCATCAACGATGCGACAGAAGGCGTAGATCGCGTACATCGCGTGGCGCCGATCGGTCGGCAGCACCGCCATGCCGCGATAAAAGCTGGTGCCGGCGGCGCGGACGATCGCTTCTACTGCGGCGAGGTCAGCCGGGTTAGCGCTGTTCATGGCAAGAACCGCAGCGCGCCAAGCATGGCACCGGCGATGTCAGGGCGGGTCAGCTTGACGCGGGTCGCCACCGGGTCCTGGCGCCGCAAGCGGGCCGCTAATCGGCAGGACAGGCCATGGATCACTGCGGTTTCCAGCCGCAGACGGCGGCTGCGCGTGCGGCGCGGCAGGTCTGCGGCCACGCGGTTCAGAGCGTCGCATTCATCGAGCAAGGCATTAAAGCTCTGCCGCAGGCCCGGCGTTTCGCGCGCACCACGTAAATCGCGCACCGCGCCGCCGAAACGGGTGAGCAGATCATCCGGCAAGTAGCAACGATCGAGCGCCTGCAAATCCTTCGATCCGTCCTGTAAATGGTTCAGCACTTGCAACACCGCGCATAATGCATCCGACGGCTTATGCGTGTCCAACGCCTCCCCATGCAGATCAAGCACGTAGCGCCCGACCGGCATGGCCGAATAACGGCAGTAATCGAGCAGTTCGTCCCAATTGGCATAGCGGGATTTGGTCGCGTCGCGGCGGAAGGCGATCAGCAGGTCGGTCGCGTGGCGGGGCGTGACGCCGGTTGCGGCGAGGCTGGCGCGCAGGCCAATCGCCGATGGGCTGCCGGTGTCCTGCGCGCCGGATAGCACCGCTTCCATCACATCGAGCCGGGCGATCTTATCGTCGGGCGCCAGATCGGGGCTATCGGCAATGTCATCGGCATTGCGGGCGAAGGCGTAATAGGCGTGGATATGCGGACGCAAACGGGCGGCGATCAGCGCCGAACCAACCGGAAAATTCTCATCGGCGCGATCCTTGCCCGACCAATCCTCGACATTTTCGCTCATGCGCGGGGCCCGCCATAGGCGCGGCTTTTCCACACGACGCCGCGGCCGCGATGGTGATCGATGGCCGAACCGATCGTCGCCGCCATGTAGAACAGCGCGATCGCGGGCAGCAGCAGCGCCGACCAGAGTGGCTGGCGATAGCGGGTGAGGGTCGGGACAAACGACGCCGCCATGCCGACCCAGCCAAGCCATCCCGCGAGCTGCGCCCAGCCGGCGCCGAATAGCGCGAGCCAAGGCGGCAGCAGAAAAATCAGCGCCAGGCCTAAGGTCGACCCAGCCAGCAGCCGCGGTGACAGGCGCAATTGCACGTAAGCGGACCGCGCCACCATGCGCCAGATATCGGCGAAATCGGGGTAGGGCCGAATGGAACGCGCCAGGCCGCTATGGCCGAGCCAGATGCGGCCGCCGGGCTTCACCTTGGCCGCCAACGCACAATCATCGATTAACGCGCCCTGAATTGCTGCGATCCCGCCGATCCGGGTGAGCGCCCGGCGGCGGATCAGGATGGTGCCACCGGCAGCACCGGCGACCGCCGACATGGGGTCATTCACCTTGGCGAACGGGTAGAGCAACTGGAAAAAATAGACGAAGGCGGGGATCAAAGCGCGCTCGGCCAGGCTTTCGCAGTTGAGCGCGACCATTTCGCTGACCATGTCCAGGCCGTGGCGTTCGGCGTGCGCGACTAAGGTGGCGAGGTGGCGTGGATCGTGGGTGATGTCGGCGTCGGTCAGCAACAAATACGCCGCATCGGTTGCCGCGATGCCTTGGTGCACCGCCCATAATTTCCCCGCCCAGCCCGCCGGACGTGGGCTTCCAGCCATGATGATCGGGCCTGGCAACCGCGCCGCGATCTCCGCAGTACCGTCACTGCTACCGTCGTCGACCAGCACCACCTGCAAGGGCCCGGGATAATCCTGGGCGAGCAGGCTGCCGAGGCTGGCGGCAATTGTCGCCGCTTCATCACGCGCCGGCACCACGACTGCGACTGGCGGGGCATTTGCCGGGAGCATCGGTCGCAGTTCCGGGCCCGACTGCCAGAATTTTCCATGCAGGAACAGCAGATAGGCCCAGGCGGCGAGCATCAATCCGGCCAGCATCAGCCGAGCCGTCCGTTGGCGCGAAACCAGGCGATGGCATCAGCGACGGCCTCGCTGGCCGGACGTGGGGCATAGCCGAGATCGCGCTGCGCCTTGGCTGACGAAAAATACATCATCTTGCGCGCCATGCGCAGATGGTCGCGGGTGACCAGCGGGGTCATGCCGGTCAGACGGGCGACAGCTTCACTGGCCAGCGCCAATGGCCATAGCAGCTTACCGGGCAGGCGGACCCGGCGCTGGGTCCGGCCGGTTTCCGCATCCACCAAGGCCAGGACCTGGGCGAGGGTCAGGTTTTGTCCGCCGATTATGTAGCGTTCGCCAATCGTGCCGCGATCGGCCGCCAGCAAATGCCCGGCGGCGACATCATCGACATGCACGATATTCAGCCCGGTTTCGACATAGGCCGGCATGCGGCCCGATGCCGCGTCGACAATCATCTTGCCGGTCGGGGTTGGCTTGATGTCGCGCGGGCCAACCGGGGCGGCGGGGTTGACGATTACCGCCGGCAAAGCGCGGCTGCGCACCAGATCGAGCACCGCCTGTTCGGCGCGGAATTTGGATTTCTTGTAAATACCGACGACGCTGGCTTCGCTGACCGGCGTGGTTTCGTCCGCCGGGCTGCCATCCTTGGTCAGACCCAGGGCTGCGACACTGCTGCAATAGACGATGCGGGAGACCCCGGCCTCGGCCGCCGCCAGCATGAGTGAATTGGTGCCGCCGACATTGGCGGCCAGCATTGAAGCGGGGTTCGGCACCCAGATGCGGTAGTCGGCGGCGAGGTGGAACACGCGGGTGCAGCCGGCGACCGCGCGGGCGAGCGAGGCCGGGTCGGTCAGGTCGCCCTCCACCGGCGCGACATCGAGACCCGCGAGATTGGCCCGGTCCGAGCCGCGCCGCACCAGCACGCGCACCGCTTCGCCGCGCGCCAGCAATGCGCGGACGACAGCCGAGCCGACAAAGCCGGTAGCGCCAGTAACCAGATTGGGCAACGCAGAAACCTTTTGGGTGCGGCGCGTTATAGGCGGCGCACTATCTGGGGGGAAGGCCGGCAACGAACCCGGCGATGCGGTCCACCACGGGGGCGCGGAATTGGAACAGCGGGGCAATGGCCGACGCAATGCCGATATGGCCGAGACTGTCGAAAAGCTCGACCTTTGCGTGCCCGCCGGCCCGGGTGATCGCAGCGGCCAGATTGATCGAATTGCGCGGCCGGACCGTGATGTCTTGCCCGCCATGCAGCAGCAGGAGCGGCGGGGCATTGGCGGCGGCGAAATTAATCGGCTGGGTTTCGGGTGATGTGACCGAAGCGCCGAATACCAGCTTGATGTCTGCCCCGGTGATCGGCAGGAAATCGTACGGTCCGGCGAGGCTGACCATGCCAGCGATGTGGTTGCGGTCTTCGCCGAGATAGTCCGGGGCAAGCGCCAGCATCGCGGCAAGATAGGCACCGGCGGAATGTCCGGCGAGCACTAAGCGGCTTGGGTCTCCGCCCCATTCGGCCGCGTGGCGGTGGGTTGCGCGCACTGCTTCGGCGGCGTCTTCAATGAAGGTCGGGAACTGGATTTCGGGATAAAGGCGATAGTCCGGCACCACCACGACCATGCCGCGTCGTGCGAGGGTAGCGGCGACAAAACGGTAGTCGCGGCGATTGCCGCTTTGCCACGACCCACCATAGAAGAATACCACCACTGGCAGCGGGCCGGTCGCGCTAGTCGGGCGGTAGATATCCATCATGCCGCGCGGGCCTGGCCGATAGGCGACATCGTGCAGCACGGTCAGACCGTCGAGCGAAATACTGGCATTCAGAACATCGACTGGGCCGCAGCCTGGAAGGGCCGCGGTGACCAGCATGGCCCAGGTTACCCGCAGCAGTTTCAGCATCGTCGTTTGTCTATCATGGTCCCTATACCGCTGGCCATGCAGGATGGATGCCCTATTCGCGCATTCCGACATCAAGATAAACCTGCGCACCCAGCCGGGTGCGGGCCAGGCGCTGGGCATAGCCGGCCTCTGCCCCCTCCCAACTTTCGACCGCCGACGCGATGGCGGGGCCGTGGGCGCCGATGATGGCTTCGGAGAGGCATCTGCCGTCCATCTCAATTTCGCCGGGAATTTCGAGCAAGGCCAGGATCGTCGGCGCGATGTCGGCAAGGCCGGCGGGCCACTCGGACACGCCGCCCGGCAGAATACGGCTGCCGGCCATCATCAGCACGGTGTGAAGTTCGGCGGCACTCAGCCCGCCATGGGTGCCGCCGCCGACGGCCAAATTACCGTCATAGAATGTCGTGCTCGGCAGGCCGGAGGGCGCCGGACCGGCATCGCCGCGCATGGTGTAGATCAGCGGCGCGCCGCGGTGATGGTCAGCCAGCAGCGCGCTGATCGGGAGGGCGCCGGGCGGGATGGCGCCATCGGCTGCGAACACGCAGCCGGTCCAGTCCCGGCGCATCAGCCATTCGGCGATATCTGACACCTGGGCGAGATTGCCGTCCGGCACCCAAATCGACCCGCTGGTGCCAGGCACCAAGGTCACGCCCTTGAAGGCCGGCACCTTGGCGATGGCGTGGGCGACGTTATGCAAGCCGCTGATGGTGGCGTGGCCGTGATCGGAGGCGACAATAATTTGCAGCCGGTCGCGCTGCGGGCCGGCCTGCCAGTCATCGATGATGCGGCCGCACGCGGCATCGACGGTGCGCAACGCGTCCATCTGGGCGGGCGCGCCGAGGCCGGCATAATGGGCGCTGGTATCGGGTTCGCAGAGCCACACGACACTCGCCGAGGGCGGATTGGGCAGGAAGCGGGAGCGGAACAACTCGGCGATCCAGACCGCGCGCGCCACCGGGTCGGTTGGTGGTGACTGGCCTGCGATCACGGCGCGGCCGGCTTTGGAGCAGGCCTGGGCGCCATGCGCGGAGATCGTGATCTGCCCGAAGCCATCGGCACGCGGGTTGAGCACGAAGCTTTGCCCGGTGCTGCCGCTGCTGAGCACGACGAAATCCTGTGCTGCCAGCGCCAACCGTTCGCCGAGGCCGGGCACGCCCAACAATGCCTCCCCCAGATCCTGTTGCAGGCCGCGTAGATGTTCCATCTGGCCGGTATCGACGCGGCGCTGGTGGTCGGAGGGGTGGGCGAACTGGTTGGCGATCAGTCCATGCCGGCGCGGCTGGCAGCCGGTGGTGACGGTGGCGCTGCACACCCGGGTTTCGGACGGAAACACGCTGCGGGCGCGGGTGAATTCGGTGCCCATCGCGGCCAACCGGCAGATATTAGGCGTGGTATCCGGCCGCACCATATCGGGACGCAAACCATCGAACACGACCAGCAGCACCGGGTTGGGCATCGGCAAATTCCTTAAAAGCTGCGCGCCCGTAGCGGCTGGGCGGCGGCAATCGGATGACAGTGCGAAGTCAACGCCGTGACAATTGCCGCCGTCAATTGCGCGCTTCCGATGACTCGGGTGGGGCTGCTAGGATGGGGCGTGACAAAAACCTGCTCCGACACGGTTTCGCGATGACGGCGCTGTTCCTGCCGGCGATGGCCGCCCTGGTGTCGGCATTGCTTGCATTGGCGGTGGCGAGCGCGCTGGCAACCGAGCAACAGCGGGCGCATCTGGCGGCAATGGGCAGCCTGGCGGTGTGCGGGCTGGGCGTGATGGTGGCGGCGGGATTTTTGCTGGCTGGCGGCCCGGCGGCGGCGTTGAGCATCGGCGTCGGGTTGCCAGGACTGCCGTTGCATTTGGCACTGGATGGGCTGTCCGGCGCGTTTCTGCTGCTGCTGATGCTGGCCGGCACCGCGGCAAGTGCGGCGGCGTTGGACGATCACGGCG
>JANXRN010000343.1 GCA_025352995.1 Acetobacteraceae bacterium | reverse complement strand
TTTTGGATTTGAAGATCGGCGGCCGCTCCGCGCTCACCACGCTATGCGGCAAATCGTCGCGGTTGGTGAATTTCACCGACGTGCCGACCACTATTTTGAGGGTTTCAGGGGAGAACACGAAATTATCGATGGAAATCTCCGCCTCCGCAGCCCATGCGCTGGGCGCGCAGGCCATCACGGCCGCAAGACCGATCAACGCCCGACGTTGCATGGAACTACGCTCCCAACGGGGTGTCGATGATGGCGAGCGGCGCGGTGCCCTGCACATGCGACACGCTGGCGACGCCGAGATAGGAGCGCAGCTTGGCGGCTTCGACCTTCATCGGCCCGGGACTGGGCGCGCTGCCCGGGGCGGGTTGGGGAAAGGCGGTGGAGCGGGCGGAATGGAAGGCGACGTTGCCTTCAACTTTCTGCATCACCTGGTGGATATGGCCGTTCAGCACGGTGACTGACCCGAAGCGCTTGAGCATGGTCAGCGCCTGGGCGCCATCATCGGTGCCCCAGCCCCATTGCGGATAGACCACCCAAAGCGGGATATGGGCGAAGACCACGATCGGTGTGCTGGCAGACAGGCCCTTGAGGTCCTTGTCGAGCCAGGCGAGTTGCTCGGCGCCGAGTGATCCCATGCCGCCGGCCTTGAGGTCGATGACATTATTCAGCCCGGCGAAATGGATGCCGGCCTGGTCAAAACTGTAATAGGCCCCGCCCGGCGCGCCCTGTTTCATGCCTTTCTGGAAACGCTCAATGAAGCTTTTGCCGCCGTCGTCGAGCACGTCATGCTCGCCGGGAACGTAGGCGGTCTGGATGCCGGACGCCGAGATCAGTTTTTCGGCGATATCGAACTCGGCGGGCTTGGTGAGGTGGCTGACATCGCCGGTGTGGAGCATCAACGCGGGCGGTACGGGGGCGGCTTTCACCAGATCGAGCGCTGCTTTGAGGGTGCCGGGTGTGTCCATGTTGGGATCGCGGGCAAAGCCGATATGACTGTCGCTGATTTGCGCGAAGGTAAAGCCGGTGGTGGCGGCGGCGGCACTGCCGACCAGCCGGCCGCGCGGCACGCCGCCGGCGACGGTCCACAGCACGGCACTGCCGGCCCAGGTCATGCATTCGAGGACGGCACGGCGGGTGGGTTGGTCGGTCATTGGGAAGCTCCTGGTTGGGATTGTTCAGGAGACTTCGGCGCGGCGCGTTTTATTCACGGACGCCCAACAAAATCTTCACGGTAATCCTGTGCTCCGCATCTCGTAAGGCCGCCAGCTTTGCCGTAACTGCCATGATCAGATGATAGCAGTGGTGCCAGGACGTTGGCCTTTGACGCCAAAAAAGACGCAAAGAGCCGCGAGCCGGAATGGCGGCTTGTCCAAAGTTCGGATGGCAGGCCGTGGGGGAGGATACCCGATTGTCGGGCGCCCTATGCAGGACCGGGCATCATTCCGGCAGGCGAAATCATCGTTCCAGTCGGCAACCGATCCGAAGGATGGCAACATATATGGGACAAGCACCGGGCAAATATCGCATACTTCAATCCGAGCCTTACGGTTGAAGCCTATCTGCACAATGTTCTGCGCCATTTCCAGCGGGTTTATCTACAACCCGACGGCTCTCTCTGGTTGTTCCGGGCCAATGGCACAACAAAATGTGCGGTTGTTGCGCCCGTCAGAAGAGAGGGAATATTGCTTTACAAGCTGATCACGGCCTATCCCATTGCGCGCGAGCCCAACTTTGCTCGGCGGAACGCTATACGCCTACAACTTGAATAACGCGGCACTGCACGGGCGCACGCGAACCGCGCCACGGGCCTGCACGACCGTCCCCTTACTCCGAGACCTTTATCGCTTGCCATCGGCGCGCGGCCTTTAACAAGTGCAGTGGTCACATTGGGCGCTGGGGCATCGCAGTGCTTGGGCAGGATATGTGATTTCGCAAGGCTGCCGTCAAGGCGATAGTGATGGGGGCGACCGTGGTACTGCGTTCGATCATGCAAGGACCTTCCGCGCCCCTCATCCGGACCGCCAAGTCGTGCACCCCATCGTGTGCCGCAAAAGCACATTGTGGAAATTTTATATTGACTTTTTAGGTTATTTAATTTACTATTTTTGAATGTTTACCTTCCATCATCTCCTCACTGGGCTGCAAGCGGCAATTGCCGTTGTGTCGGCGCGCGACCGGATGTTGACCGCGCTTTTGGTCGCGGTCTGGGCGCGCGTGGGCCGGGCGCGGGTGCGGTTGGAGAAGCTCATTGCCCTGTGGCGCGCGGGGATGGTGCCGGTGGCGCGGCAGCGGCCTTCGCGGGCGGGGGAGGTGCGTTCGGCGCCGGAGGTTCAGCGCATCGGCCTGCCGACCCAGCGCGGCTGGTTGATTCCGCGGATGCGTGAAGCGGCGATGTTTGGCGGGATGCTGGAGACTTTGCTGACGCAGGAGGAATGCGTTCGGTTTTTGGATGAAGTTCCGCAGGCAAGACGGATTGTGCGCGGGTTGCAGCGGATGTTGGTGGTGCCGTCCGGCAAGTCGCCGCCGAAGGTGAAGCGCGAGGAGGTCTGGCCGCCGGCAGCGTGGCAGGAGACGGTCAGGCAGGCCGGGATGCATATCGGGCCGGGCGGGCGGCTAGTATGGAACTAGGCGCTCGGGGATTGGTTTGTTCTTTTCGTTACGTTATCGTAATAAATTGCAAG
>JANXRN010000330.1 GCA_025352995.1 Acetobacteraceae bacterium | reverse complement strand
TCAGCTAATGGCGGGGAGAAAATTGCAGGGCACGCCGATGTTCGCCGATCACATCCGCAGGGCCGGGGGCGATGATACGCTTGATCTGCCTGGGTTTCGCATCGCCAGCGCATCGGCGCTTTTTGCCCGCAAGTTCGATCCCGAAGCCGCACCTGACATCGCCGCCGCCATTGCGGGTGGACGTTACTGGCAAGCCCTCACCGTCCTTTAGGAACCGATGCGCATAAACCCGTTCTCGAATTTGCTACAATCCTGATAGTGTTTAAGCTGGATTTGATCCTCACGGCTCGATCGGCATCCGTCGATAAACCAGGATCGCGAAACTATTGGCCACGATCCGGGTCGTGGCCGGCCCATCACTTTGTGGCGGCACACTCCGCACGACGTCTGCCGCCACCATGAAAACCCGCCCGGTGCGGCTGTCGACTGCGATTTCCTGGGCCAAAGTCCGGGTGCTGATTTGTTCGAGCACGTCATAACGATCTGTCCCGCGTGCACGCACGACGGTAAGCGTTGCCTCCGCGCCAGAGGCGAAATAGAGCAGGCCATCGCGGGAATCGATAGCAATTTGCCCTGGCTGATTGCCGATCCGCACGCTCGCGGCAACTCTGCCTGACATGACGTCGATCGTTGTCGCTATCCAAGGTGTCGCGCCACACGTCATCACCAGGCGAAAGCTCAGACGCTCGAAGGCCACCAAACCCGGCTGCCGGCACGGTGCGGTCGGCCAAGTGCCAAGTGCCTCGCCACTGACGAGGTTATAGATTGCCACACTGTCCTTATCCGGCAATGTCACGAACAGCCGGCCGCGACCATCAACCGTCATGCCCCCTGGCGCAGGCGTTGCCACCTCCAACTTTTTCACGACATCCAGCTTGAGCGGATCGACCAGATATATTGAGGTAACAGGGCCGCTTGACTCCGCCATGACTGCCAAGCGCTGGCTACCCGCGTCATAAACCAGGCTGGCCGGCACGAAATCGAGTGCCACCTTGGCGACCGTTTTGTAGCTGGCGAGATCGAAAACAGTAAGCGATTTCTCGCCGACATCCCCGTTTGCCGTGAATCCACGACCTGCTTGCCCACCAATTCCCTCGGCGATGGCCACTGCCACCGCCCCTTTCGCATCAGAGATTTCGGCCAGCGGCTTGAGCGTATCAATATTATAGACGCTGACACCCGCGGCGCGCCGGGCCAGAAATAGCCGCCTGGTGCTTTCGTCAAGCGTAATTTTGCCCCACGGCGTAGGTGGCGACCGCAAGGTAAGTGCCCCTTCAAGTCGCAGGCTCAGCGGTGCAGTTTGCGCGACAGTGACGGGTGGCTTCACGACGGTTTGGGCACTCACCCCACCTGCGGCGAGCGTGGCGCATAGCACCCCGGTCAGCCATAGGAGCCGTTTGACGTCTAGGCTAAGCGATTGAAACATAGGAAAGGTGAACCCCACGCGCGGATTTCTCTGGGTGTGATGGAGCGTCGTCCGGCGTCAGGTCATGTTCCCAATATGGTGCGCAAACGTCGTCGCATCGGTGTTGCTGCCACACAACAGCACGCCGACCCGCTTGCCCGATAGGGTCTCGCGGAGGGGCCCAAGCACTGCGGCCGTCGCAACGGCACACGCCGGCTCAATTGCGAGCTTCAAGCCATCAAACAGGAACCGCATGGCATCCCGGATCATCGTGTCATCGACGGTCGTTAGATGATCGATCGCACGCCGGCATAGCCCATAACTGTAAGCCTCCGTATGCGGCGCCATGAGACTGTCGGCGATACTATGCATTGGCCCCATCTTGATCGGCCCGCCCTCAGCAAAACTGCGCGCCATCGACGCCGCCCCGGCAGGTTCAACGCCATACACCTCGATGTCCGGTTGTAGAAGCTTGACGGCCGTTGCCACCCCTGCGGCTAGTCCGCCACCACCGATTGGCAACACGATTGCATCAAGCCTGCCCGCCTGCTGCGCCCATTCGGCGCCAAGTGTCGCGGTCCCGAGAATTGTCCGATACCCATTGAACGGATGCACAAAGAACCGCCCCTCGTCGCTCTCAATCTGGCGGACCCGGGCGAAGCCCTGCGCGCCGTCAGGCTCGATGACAATATCAGCGCCGAATGCGCGGCATAGCGCGACCCGGGCCGGATTTGCGGTCGCCAACATGACGACCTTTGCCGAAATACCCATCACCATTGCGGCATAGGCTACCGCCACCGCGTGGTTGCCCGCCGACACGCAGGTCACACCGGCCTGGGCCTGAGGGTCGCTTAATCCCAGCAGATTGGAGAAAGCCCCCCGCGCCTTGAAGGTCCCGCTGGCCTGCAGCATCTCCAATTTAAATACTGCTCTGATATCATTGTCTATAATCGTCTCATATATCGGCGTTGTCCGAATGAAGGGTTTGAGGGCAACCGCAATCTCAGCGATAGCAGTCAAATCAGGCACGTTAATTCCGTCGATATATGTCACGGTCATTCCGCTCTACCCTTTTGCAACCGTCGCATGATGCCCAGTTCGCCCCAATCTCGCCAGCACGGAGCCTACATTCGGGTTGCGCTCACCCGCTCGGCCCGTTTCATTTGGCCGGGCGCAAACCCATTTAGGCCTGCGACGATCAGGTCGATACCCTGGCCATGCCACCTTTGGATCGCTTTGTGGTCGGCGCCAAGCATCGTGCCCAGGCGGCGCCATGGGAAAAGATGCTTGTCGTTCAGCGGGCTGACCAAGCTGCGTGCCCCAACAATGCGCCGCAGCACATAACGGTCCTGCGGGATCAACTGCACCCAGCGCAATGCATCGTCCATGCGGGTGATGTGGCTCGCACTTGGAATGGATGGCCGTAACTTTCCACCTTCCCACCCATTTGCCTCCACGGCGCTCCTTACGACGTCGAGATTGAAGCCGCGCATGCGGGTGGAATACCCGCCCGCGGGCAGTGCCAGTAGGGTGCGCCCACATTCTTCAAGACGCTGAATGACGGTGGCTGCGTCCAGCCGGGCGTTATCGTTCGATAATGCAGCCATGACTTAGCCCCCAAACGGCAAAGGTGGCCACGGATAGGATTGTCCGTGGAGAGTTGTGTGGGCAATGAGCGCGCCCCAGCTTGCCGCGTGTCCCGCCGGGAGCGGCTCGCGGCCAGAATCGCTGGCGACGGGCGTGATGGGGCCGCTTGCGACCCGAGGGTTTTTGTAGGCACCGATTTTCCGGCCTCGTTCAATGACGGACCAACGGCTCACCCGAAGCGTGGTGGCAATATCGTCCCAGCACGCACCCTCGGCGCGCATCCGGCGGAGTTGCAGGTCGTTGGGCAACGACCAGATCAGTGGCTCGGGCATGAATTACCTCGTGATTTTGCTAAATCAAAAGTTAAATGAAATAACTTTCAAAGTCAATAATAAAAACATTGCGATGTTAGTTCGGCTTGCTTAAAACAATGGCATGACCGACACACATGATCTCGACCCGCCCGCGGGCGCACGTATCCGCAATGCCCGCCGAGCCCTCGGAATGACCCAAGGAGACTTAGCCCGAGCGGTTGGGGTTAGCCGCAGCGCGGTTGCTCAATGGGAAACCGATCGTGCGGGGCAGGTGCGCGGCAATCTATCGAAGGTTGCAGCGATTCTCCGGGTGCCGGTCGCTTATATTGTGGACGGTTCGCGTGAGTCTGCGGCCGATGCAGCGGCCGAAGGTGCGGTGGAACTCGCCTTGTTACGGCTCTATCGCGCCTGTAGTGATGAGGACCGGGCGTTTCTCCTGCGCACCGCCACGCGCCTTGCTCGGGAAAGTAACAAATCTTTACGCGACCAGGAGTGATCCAGTTGATAATCGGATGCCAGGGGAACGAAACTACCCTCCCGGCACTCGACTCTGTGCTGTAATATATTGATATGTTGCGTACTCTGCGATCGCTGATTTTGCGGTGTTCGTGTTGCAGTGCGAAGGGACGGCCGCATAGAGGTTAAGATTTTGCGACATGCCTCATTTTTTAAACACTCCTGTCACATGTTGATACTTGCATAACCACCATAGTCAGGCTAAAACCAATCTAACGCGTGTTTCATCGCATTAGCAGGCTGGAATCGACATATGGCTGACTCAACTATCGTCGCGACTGTAGGAACGATCACTATTTCGTTGCCGGTGTCGGCTGATCCCAGTAACTCAATAGCCACGAGCGCTCTAGCCGCTCTAACGTCACAGGTTAGCTCTGGGTCGTTGAATATTCAGAGTTTCAATCCAAACTCGACCGTCCCCATCAGCACGGTTCCTGCAACGCGGGCGGCAACTGTCAGCGGGTCAGTGACATCGGTGACCATCGCGTCCGCGTTTGTGGTCCAGACCATAAACGCCGCCACGATAAGCTCGACGGTGGCATCCACGACCGGTTCGACAGTCCCTGTAACAATCACCGCCACCCAAGCGGGTGTCGCGAATTTGGGCGTATTGTCGAACAACATTAACCAAGTTTTGAATACGGATACGTCCGGCGGAACTGTCGCGGTCATCAGCTCCACGGTCCCATCCACCTTGATCGCCGGCGGCGGCAGCAATACGGCTTACGTTAACCGGTCGAGCAGCGGCAGCGTGCTTCTTACGGGTGGTAACAGCTACATCGGCAACTCGGGTACCAGCTCGTCGACCAGTGCAACCCTTACCGGCGGGCAGTCGCTTGGCGATGGGCGGGCATATATCGATGCGACGGTCGGAACTTCCAATGTCACCATTGGTAACAACTCCTTGATCAACATTAACACAAATAGCAGCACCAGCGCGAATGTGGTTGCGCAGAGTGGCACCGTGGTTATTGCTCTTTCGAGCGCCACAGTTGCGGCAGGGTCAAGTACTGTTCCGGCCGTGGTGAGTATCTCCGGTGCAACGGCGGCCCTGACGATTACGACGACAGTGCCAGGCGCCAGCCCAACAGTGTCCAACTCGCGGCTTATCTACATCCAGAACGGCGGCAATGCCTTCATTAATCCGAACGCGTCGGACGTGGTGGTGCTGGCCGGCTCCAACACTGGGTCGGAAACCGTTACAGGCGGCACTGGTGGAACCACGGTGTTTGGCGGAAGGGGCATGTTTACCGCCGGCGCCCGTGGCGGTGTGATGCTGACCAGCACTGTCAACGCCGTGACCACCCTGATAGGTGGTGCAGGCGATGACCAACTATTCGCTATGGCGGGTGGAGATCTGCTAATCGCCGGTGGCGGTAATGACGTGCTGGCAGGTTTGGGCGGCTTTAATGCGCCGGGGAACACTTTCCGGACTGGTGCTTCAGGCAGTTCTACGACTGTGTTAGGTGGCGCGGGTGGCGCAAATACCATCCAATTGGGATCTGGTTCGGCGTTCGTCTACGGACAGCACGGTTCGGTCGAAGCGTCCACAACCAATGCAGATACCTACCAACTTTATGCGGCAGGTGGGTCAGATACGATTGGTGATTTCGTCGTCGGTATCGATGTCTTTAGACTGACCGCTGGCTACGCGTCAGGCGGAACTCTAGCAGCGCCTGCGGTTAGCCTTTCGAGTTCCGCGTCGGTGGCCGGAGGCAGGTTTAATGTGGATGTTACCTTGTCAGACGGCACCAGGTTGAAATTCTTGAATGTAACGACGACCGATACGACTCGATTCTTCAGTTAACCACTGGTGGTTTAACGATCAAAAACCCCGCTGTCTCTTGGCAGCGGGGTTTTTTTAATTTTCACACGATGGCCCATTATGGTCCGCGTAAGTTGCGTCTACAATTTCAACATTTCGTGCCAATTGGTGAACCGAATTAGAAACACTTGTTCCGATGGCGTTGGATCAAGCACGATCAAGCCATTCCCGTCTGTCCACCGCCAATTTCGCGGCGTATCGCCTTCGACGGGATAAAAACCCGAGGCCAAGGCGTTGCTATCCAAGGCTATTCTGTGCTCACCGATGCTCAGCGCAATAATCGCGATACCGAACCGGCGCTGCTCAACTTCGTCACCCGCCTGGCCGGGCGAAACTAACGCTGGACTGATGACTCGCATCCAGCGCGCCTGGCTTGCGATACGAAAATGCATGATAATATCGTCACTTATATGCGTTGAACTCAGCAATTCAGCCCAATGCCCCTCCGCCATCACCCGCACTGGCGATTGCTCTTGCCGTTCGAAGTCGTCCTGGTGGCGGGGACGGTGAAGCCATCGCGCAATCGAGGTTCCACCCCAGATAGTCCCGGAACGCAGATCGGCTGTCCCCAGGGCGGCGATCCAGCACCCGTTCATCGCTATTTCGCAGTCAACCTCGATCGCAAAAGCTGCAAGTCGGCGTGGCCAATTTTCAAAGCGGATATTCAAGCCATCGACCAAGCCCGCGGCGGCGGCCAATTGCCACTGACCACCAAGCATCTGAAACCCTACGAGCGTATCCGGCGCAACCCGCATTTTCGCTTCAGGCCCGTTGGGGAACAGGCTGCCTGCCCCGAACACAACGCATTTCGCCGGTGGTGGGCAACGATTGGTCGATAATATCCGGCAGCCCCCACCAGGTCCTGCAAGTTCAGACCCAACTCTAAGCCGCTGAACCTGTTCGAAACCATCGACCAACCGTACCCGGGCATCCCCGGGCAAAACAACTTTCAAGCAGGCCTCCAAATACTGTGGCAGTTATCTCTGCCGCCATTTATCCTCAGGAGTCGAGCCGGACAAGGTTTACCCGCGCTACGCCCCGGCTCAGGATGCCAAGTTCCTTCGCGGCCGCGCGCGAAAGGTCGATGATCCTCGTCCTGGTTCCCGGCCTGTCATTGATAGTCACAACAAGGGTGCGGTCAGTGCCCGCGACAGTTACCTTCACCCGTGACCCGATCGGAAGTGTGGCATGTGCGGCCGTGAGTGCGTTCTGGTCGTAGCGCGCGCCGCTTGCTGTTAGTTTGCCCTGCCACTGTTCGCCACCATACCAGGACGCCACGCCGCTCTGCGCCCATCCAGATTTGTGCACCGTTGTGGCAGGTGCGCTCGTCGCAAACTTTTCACTTGGCTTCCGCGCAGTTTGCGGCGGCTGGTGCAATGCAACAGCGCTATTTCCCGCTCCTCCGCCAATCTGAGAGCCCTCAGCAGCAAAAGCATCTCCGTGTGCCACAAGCAGGAGTCCAAATAGGATAGCATGGTGAGCACACAAAGGCATCCTGTCTCCTAACACTACAGCGCCACAGTTTACTGGCAGCCTAATACGGCAACAATGTGCCAACGAGGGCGACTAAGCTGAACGAGCAAAATTATAACGCACTATAAAGACTAAAAAATCAATTTGTTCAGGATGCTGTCGTTAGATCCTTAGTGCTCGGCAACTCAAGGCAGATAATTATCTCGTGAGATATTGCCTATATCTCTATGTATTTAAAAATAAATGCCTGCCGTTTGGCGGAATCTGCCGTCTATATTATGTGTGCCTGGCCAGCTGTCTCGGCAGTTCCGCGATGGAACGTGATCGGGCCGTGTTAGCTGCCCGTCTCACGAATATAATAAAAAATACACGTTAGTAGGAAAAATAACTTCCCATCTGCCCCATTTTGGACTATATACCTTTACATGATCAGCGGCGTGTGCGGGAAACCGGCACGCCGCTTCGCGTTTCAGGGAGGGGAAAGATCGTATGACAGATCGGCTCTCCGTCGACTCGGCAGAAATTCCTGCGGTAGCTCCACCGCCACGAAAGCGGCGCACTAAGGCAGCTGAAATCTCGTCGAATACCGTCGCGCTTGGCCCTCAACTCATTGAAACCCTGGAGAATTGGGCAGAATTTGTTCTCAAGCCGCTTCAGCAGACGCCAGCGCCGCATCATCGATTGCTTCTAGATCACCTTGAAAGGGTCACAACTGGAAAAATCGACCGCCTCCTCGTGCTGATGCCCCCAGGAAGTGCCAAATCGACTTACAGTTCGACAATTTTCCCAGCCTGGTGGTTCCGCCACCATCCACGGTCGTCAGTGATAGCGGCAAGCCACACGGCGGACCTCGCCGAACACTTTGGACGCAGGCTGCGTAATCTGATTAGCGAGCATGAACATCCATTGGGCTACCGACTTGCCCCTGACAGTCACGCGGCCCATCGCTTCGCCACGACAGCCAAGGGCGACTATTTCGCTACTGGCGTGCACGGGCCAGTTATAGGTCGCCGTGCGGACTTAATTCTGATCGATGATCCGATAAAAAATCACGCCGACGCCGACAGTGCCCAGGCCCGCGACCACCTGTGGAATTGGTATCGGTCGGAGTTGATCACTCGCCTTAAACCAAAAGGGCGCATAGTCTTGATAATGACCCGTTGGCATCACGATGACATTGGCGGACGATTGCTCGACAGTGGTGATAGCTGGCATCAACTCAAGCTTCCGGCGTTGGCCGAACCGGGCGACCCGCTTGGTCGCAGTCCAGGCGAACCACTTTGGGCAGATTGGGAAGATGCTGCCGCGCTCCACCGCAAGCGCGCGACCGTGGGGTCTCGGATTTGGGCTGCGCACTATCAACAAGCTCCGATTTCTGCGGCAGGAGGGTTGTTTCCCGCCGCGCAGATCACTATCGCAGATACCCTGCCGCCGAATTTGAGGGCCGTCCGTGCCTGGGATCTCGCAGCAACAGCGCCCGAAGCTGGCCGCGATCCCGATTGGACTGTCGGCGTGAAGCTCGCCCGTGCACTGGATGGGAGATGTTACGTCATCGATGTTGTCCGGTTCCGTGCGGGTCCACATGTTGTCAGTGAAACTGTTGTTGCAACCGCCAAATGTGACGGAAACTCTGTATCAGTGGGCTTGCCACAAGACCCAGGGCAGGCCGGCAAACAGCAAGTGGCTTGGCTATCTGCGCAACTGCACGGCTTTACTGTTGTCGCATCCCCAGAAACCGGCGCCAAGGCAACGCGGGCCGCACCGGTCGCGGCCCAGGTTGAGGCTGGACGTATGACGCTTATGCGGGCGCCGTGGAACGCGGCGTTCCTCGAAGAGTTGCAAAATTTTCCGCATGGTCGAAAGGATGACCAGGTGGATGCTTTATCCCGGGCCTACGCACTTTTGGCGGATGGGGCGCTGCCCTCTCGTCGGGTTCAGGTGCCCATTTTCGTTCGCTAGGCGGCCGGTCGGCTTCAAATAGAGATGATTGTGAAAGCAAAAATTTAAAGCGTATCCGTCGGCGCAAACTGAACGGATCACGCTCTAGTTGTCTCCGAACATCAAAATTGTTTTTAAATCGCAAGGACCGCAGGCCAATCAGGCTGGCGGGCTGAAAGGAAATCATGTTCGCAACGATATGCGGCCTCATTCCACCTGATCAGGCCTACCTGCCGAGAACCAACAGGTTGGAAATTTTATCGCGCGTTCTCGAAGGTTCTCATTACGACGTCTTGCCGTATGAGTTTCACGAGGAACGCTCGGCGAACGGTGATTATATCCCACTCCGCCTCCGGCGCCCCAGTGTTCGCTACCCAATGGCGCGCATCATCGTGGACGACAGTCTGGCGCTCGTTTTTTCGGACGGGCATTTCCCGACTTATAACTGCCCAGATGGAACTGTTTCGGCAGCCCTGGCCGCCATCGCGCGTGATGCTGGCTTAAACCAGACCATGCAAGAAGCCGCTTTGCGCGGAAGCATTGGGTCAGTCGCGATTCTCCTGCGAGTTTTGAAAGGCCGTATTTTCTTCAAGGTTCTGCAGTCGCAATATTTAACGCCAACTTGGGATCAGGAGGTGCCCGATCAACTCTCCTCGCTCATTGAGAAATACAAAGTCTCTGGCTCTCACCTGCGAGCGATGGGGTATGAGGTTCCAGATGTTCAGGCTCACTACTGGTTCATGCGTCGTTGGGACTCAGATACGGAAACTTGGTATCTTCCCTGGTCTACTACAGGGGATGCGACCCCGACTGTCGATAGCACGCGCACTGTGCGACACGGTCTCGGCTTCGTGCCGATCGTATGGATCCGAAATCTGCCAGGCGGGGATGACATCGATGGCGGTTGCACTTTCAGATCGGCAGTCGAAACCAATATCGAAATTGACTATCAATTGAGCCAAGCTGGCCGTGGCCTCAAATATAGTTCCGACCCAACATTGCTGATCAAAGAACCTGCATTTGCCGACAGCGAAATAATTCGCGGTGGCGGCAACGCGCTCGTCGTCACCGAGAAGGGAGACGCCAAGCTCCTGGAAATCGGCGGAACCGCCGCCGCAGCGGTCATCGAGTATGTCCGTACGCTCCGGGAGTTTGCGCTCGAGGGCGTGCATGCCAATCGTGCCAGCCCAGAACGCCTCTCCGGCGCCCAGTCAGGTCGGGCGCTGGAGCTCATGAACCAAGGTCTCATTTGGCTCGCGGACAACCTTCGCGTTGCTTACGGTCGGGGTATGCTTCAGCTCGCACGCATGTGCGTGGCTGCGTCCAACCTTTACCAGCTTCGCGCCGACGGTGAATTGCTGCCGCCGCTGGATCCAACTAGCCGCATCACATTGTCCTGGCCGCGGTGGTACGCGCCTGGCTCTCAGGATCGACAGGCCGATGCTCAAACCCTGCAAACCCTGATCAATGCCAAGCTCATAAGCCGCGAAACCGCGGTCAGGTCAATCGCTGACGTCTACTCCATCCAAGACGTTCCGACTGAATTACTGCGCATCGATACCGAGGAGATCGCATGACCGAACAGCCACATGATCCAACGAATATTGACTATGCCGCTCGCGCCGCTGAGCTTGAGCTAAGGATCGCCCAACTTGAAGTCGACAGTCGCCGTCGCCTTGTACATGCCGAGCTGAAGTCCGAGGCCCTTCGGGCCGGTATGATCGATCTTGATGGCCTAAAGCTGGTGGATTTTGCTCAGGTCGAGCTTGATCCGACAGGCGAAGTGAAGGGTGCTGCCGTGCTGATGCGTGATATGCGGCGCAACAAACCTTGGCTCTTTGGCGGGGACAGCTCATCCATGCCCGCGATGCCGCCGCTTGCTCAGACCAGCAAGGCACGAAACGTAAAAGAAATGACCGATGCTGAATGGCGCGCCGCGAGGGCCGAACTCGTGGGCATCCGGTAGTGCCTGCTCAATCGTTCCGAGGCAGGCGAATGCGGCCATTCCTGCAGCAACCGGAATCACGCCGGCAGGTCTACCAATCTAAAATTAACATTGTTTGAGGACTCAACATGGGCATTCAGAATTTCCCCGCCGCGCTGCAACCCATCATCCAGCAGGGTTTCCTGGAACGCGAGTTCCAGCAGGCCATGCGGTCGCGCCTTGGGTATCGCGCCGTCGCCGATCGTGTCGAGTTCGCTGTGGGAATGGGTGAAACCCTCACCAAGACGCGCGCTGGCCTGAAACCGAGCGTTACTGTTCCTCTGGCACCCGCAACCAATACCAATCTGGATAATGGTTTGGCAGCAACCAGCTATGGCGTTGAACAGTTTACGATCACAATCAATCATTATGCTGCAACGACCGATCTCAATATGGTCACCAGCCGGGTTGGAATCGCAAACCAATTTCTCCTCAATGCAACGATCAATGGCGAGCAGGCGGCCCGTTCTCTCGATGAATTGGCCCGTAACGCCCTGTTTGCGCCCTATTTCGGCGGCAACACACGGGTCCGCACGACGCTTGGTTCTGCTGGTCCGACCGTTGCGGTTGATGACGTGCGGGGCTTTCAGAATGTCTTTGTCAACGGTGTGCAAACCCCGGTGGGCGGCGCCGCTTCGATGACGGTCATGGTGGGTGTCAACCAGTATCTGTTGGTTGGCGTATCTGTCGACAACCCGACCATCTCATCTGCGCCGGGTGGCATTTCCGGAACGCTGACCTTCAGTAACTCGGTGCTGACCAGCGATGCGACTGCTGGGAACACGATCACCGCGTCGACCGCAAGCTCGATCCAGCGACCGAATAATCGTACCAATACCGCGCAACTCGTTGCCGGAGATAGCCTGACAATGGCCTCGCTGCTCAATGCCGTTGCGACCCTTCGACAGAACGCGGTGCCGGAAATTGATGGTGTTTTCAATTGCTACCTGGATCCGGTTTCCGCCCGCCAATTGTTTGCCGACAATGACTTCCGTCAGCTCTTCGTGGGCGCAACGTCGGCAAATCAGGTTTTCAAGCGCGGCATGATCAATGATTTCCTGGGTCTGCGTTTCATTCCGACCACGGAAGCCTATGTCCAAGCCCACCCATCGGGTGGTGGCGCGGTAATCCGCCGGCCGATTGTATGTGGTGCCGGCGCGCTTATTGAAGGCAATTTTGCCGGCATGGCTCAAGCAGATGTTGCGCCATCCGACAGTATCGTTTCGATTGTTGATGGCGTCGCCATGGTTACCCGCGAACCGATCGATCGTCTTCAGCAGATCATCGCGCAATCGTGGTACTGGATCGGTGGCTTTGCGGCGCCATCGGATACCACGACCAATCCGACCACGGTTCCAACGGCCACCAATGCAGCGTTCAAACGCTGCGTGATGATTGAACATATGGGCTGACCACCACCCGACCCGGGCCGCTAAGCCCGGGTCGCGATCGGCGCTTTCGATCCGGCACTTACGCAAGGATTGCCAACATGGCCTTCACTGAAGCCGAACGTACCGACATTCGACGTTTCTGCGGCTACCCGGCCTATGGTGCAGGCAATCAAGGCTTTCAGGGCTGGCGCTTCCATCAGGTCTATGGGCTTCTGGAATTTCGCCTAGGGCACCTCACCGGCAGCGAGGAAACGACTACGCGTCGATACCTCGCGTCATTGGCAGGTCTGGAGCAAGCCATTCCCGCGTCTGGCGAAAATCTTGATACCGACCAAGCAGCAGTTTGGACCCGCAACCGCGATGAAATTGACGATCGCGTTCGCTTGTACGACGGATGGTGCCGGCGCCTGTGCGGATTTCTAGGCATCCCGCCCGGTCCGGGGCTTGCGTCGCGCCAACCTACTTTGGTGGTCTAAGATGCAGGTCAATTTGCTAAATGATCGTATTAGCCGTGGCAACGGCATCGCGGCACGTTCCATCGGGGACTGGTGCGATGTTTACCGCCCGCGGGGTAATACTGATCCGATTGATGGACGCAACCATATTCTGCGGCTCCGTGCGGCATTTTTGCCGCTGGACGGGCGCACCAAGTCTCCTGTGAGCTATGGTCATGTGACCTGGCAGGGCCTGTTCGATACTGCCTACACGCGACCGGGCGACTATATCGTTCGTCAGCCGTCACGCCGCGGTAACGGCGACGCAGCTGTTTGGTTTATCGCAGCACAACAATCGTTGCTACCATCGCTCTGTGTGCAAACGTCGGCCACGGTATCGGTTGCGCGCATGCGGATCTCAACGACCACGGGTGCGGCGGCCTACGGAGGTGGCGGGGCACTGACGTCGATCTCAATCCTTACGGGCTGGCCGGCCGCTGTTTCTCATTCCATGGGGACGGGACTGAACCCGCTGGACCTGCCGGCATCGGTCGTGCCGGGAAATTGGGAGGTATTGCTACCGAATATAGCTGATCTGGTTGTGCGAACGAACGATCGCATCACTGATGAGAAGGGGCGGAGCGCGATTGTAACAGCCGCTGAACTCAGCAGCCTTGGCTGGCGCGTAATTGCCAAGGAGATAGCAACCTGACATGGCTGATCAATCCGATGTTGAAGCTGCTCTGGTAACCGCCATTGCGGCAATCCTCTATCCCCAAGGGGCGGACGCCCCAAGTCTGATCGGCAGCCGATGCCGCATATTCCGAGGATGGCCCTCCACGGCAGCCCTTAACGCCGATCTTGCCGCCGAAGTCATAAATATTACGATCTTCCCAGATGGAAGCGGTCACCAAGACACAACCCGCTATTCTGATGAGCCCAGACTTGTCAGTCGCAATGTCCCGACCCTTATCGTTGACGTTGCCGGCACCACGGTCACCTTTGCAGGGGTGATCGGCGCCGGCCAGGTGGCAGGCATTCTAGTGGACAATATGGCCGTCGTGCATCGCGTTCAGGATGGGGAAACGCTTGAACTGGTCGCGGCGACCCTGGGGGCCTATCTCCGAACCAGAAGGCTGGTCAGTGTTGTTGGTGCAAGTATCACAATCCCCAACGCCCGCGCCGTCATCGGCAGGGTCGTTGCAGATCAGACCGTTCAACGCGAAACCCGTCGGCAACGACAGGGGTTCCGTGCCACGATTTGGTGCCCAAGCGCCGCGTTGCGTGACACAGTCGCTGGTTTGATCGACCGGGGGCTGTCCGACAGTAATTGGCTCGCCCTACCCGACCGCACCAGTGGCTTCATTCGCGGCGCGACGACCAAGGTTTTCGACCAGAGTCTGAATGCAAATCTATATCGCCGGGACATCATATTTGATATCGAATACCCAACAACAATTACCGAGATGCTTCCGACAATGATATTTGGCAATCTCAACTTCACCCCGGCCGATGCCGGCTCAGTACAAACCCTGTTGGCCTGACGGAGAAATATTACGTATGAACATCTATCTCGTGGTCGTCGCCGCGTTCGCGACATATGCAAAGGGTGAAGTCATTACAGATCCCGGAGCTATCGAGCAGTTGCTTGCGTCCGAGGATCGCAGGTTCGTAGTTCGGGTTTCCATCATTCCGCAACAGGGGGGTTAGGTCATGCCGATCGTGCAGCAAGGTAACATCAACACAACCGCGCTGGTGGTCCCGGATCTTTATGTTCAGATCGTTCCGCCGCAAAACCTTATTCTCAACGGGGTTCCGACCAATATCGTGGGGGTTGTGGGAACGGCTTCCTGGGGGCCGGTTGGATCGCCGGTCGTGATCGGCACCATGTCTGACTATGCCCACACCTTCGGCCCGATCATGGCCCGCAAGTATGATTTGGGCACGCCGGTTGCAATTGCCGTACAGCAGGGCGCCTGGAATTTTCGTTGTGTTCGTGTGACAGATGGGACCGATACTGCTGCGGCGTTCCAATTGCCCAATACGACGACCCTATTTACCGCCCTTCACACAGGCTCGCTTGGCAACCGGATCAACGTTGCCCTCAGCACCGGATCGCGGGCCACGAGTTGGCGCCTGACTGTATCGCTGCCGGGGCTTCAGCCGGAAGTGTTCGATAATATTTCTGGTAACGGCGTGGCTTTCTGGGCAGCGCTTGCAACTGCGGTCAACCATGGCCTCGGTCCGCAGCGTGGCCCAAGCCAAATCATCATCATGAACGCCGGCGCAACCGTTGCCGATCCCGTTGCGTTTTCCTGGAGTTTCAGCTACGGCGTGCCCGGCACAGATGGTGCGACAGCAATCAGCGCGGCGACGCTGGTGGGCAGCGATACATTGCCGAGAACTGGAATGTATGCGCTGCGCGGGCAGTCCTGCAGTCTCGCCATGCTTGCCGATGGCGACGAGGCAGCTCACTGGGGCACTCAAGCAGAGTTTGGATTGTCCGAAGGCATCTACATGATCCTGACGACAGCTGCCGGTGATAATATTGGCAGTGCTGTTTTCGCTAAGCAGTCCTGGGGATTGGACACTTATGCCGTCAAGCTCATGTTTGGCGATTGGGTTTGGTGGATTGATCTTGCCAATCAGACTGTTCGTCTGGTGAGTCCGCAAGGTTTTGTGGTTGGGCGCTTAGCCAATCTGTCACCCGAACAATCAAGCTTGAATAAGCCGCTTTACGGGGTCGCCGGGACCCAGAAGTCGGGTAGTCCGGGTAGTGGCCAGTTGGCAACCTATTCGACAGCTGAGCTGTCCACATTGCTCAGCGCAGGTATCGACATGATCGCCAACCCGCAACCAGGCGGGAATTTCTGGGGCGTGCGCGGCGGGCACAACGCCAGCAGCAACGCCGCCACCAACGGCGACAACTACACCAGGCTAACCAACTACATCGCAGCAACCCTGGCATCGGGCATGGGTCAATATGTCGGGCAGGTTGTGAACGCCAGCCTGTTCCGCCGAATTCGTGCCACTCAGTTGAGTTTCCTTCAGGGCATGTTAAGCCAGGGCTTGCTTGGCAGCACTGACGGTGCAGTGCCATTCAGTGTGGTGTGTGACGCGAGCAACAACCCGCTCGCCCGCACCGGTCTGGGCTATGTGCAATCCGACGCGCAAGTTCAATATCAAGCGATCAACGAGAAATTCATTGTCAATCTCGAAGGCGGCCAAACTGTTCAGGTGCAGCGGCAGATTTTGCCCACCACACCCGGCGCGCTGGCGGCATAAGGAGCCCTTATCATGTCGATAAATGCATTTTCAGTCGGACGCGATTGCCAACTCGTGGTCATGGGTCCCTTCGGTCGTCTCGATCTGACCCACGTGACGGGGTTCGACAGTCGACAACGCACAGCTGCTGTTCGAATTGACCGCATCGACGGTACGCAGCTCGGCGCCGAACTTCCCAAGGGATGGGAGGGATACTTCGAGATTGAACGCGGATCGTCAGCAGTTGATGATTTAATTGCTAAAATGGAACAAACATATTACGCAGGAGGTGCCATTCCGGTCGGATCGCTCTATCAGTATGTCAGCGAAACCGATGGATCCACCAGCACGTATCAGTATGATGGCGCAGTTTTCAAGCTTAGCCAGGCTGGCACATGGCGGGGCGACCAGAGTGTGAAGCAACGATTGGAATTCTTTGCAAGCTCCCGCAAGCGAATTTGAACGGAGAACCCAAATGGAAATCCACGCAAGCGCACATCAAAATAGCCTGACCACGGTTACTGATCAGCTCGGGCGCATTCTGTCCGTGCGTCGATTGGGCCCGCTGGATCGGCTTCGCGTCTTCGAAGCCGCAGGGCCCGACCTTTCACGCAATGATCGGTGGCTCGGCGTGGCGTTACTGGCCTGCTCGGCAACTGCGATCGACGGGGTTCCCTATCCATTCCCGAACAGCAAATCGACGATCGAGGCGATGGTTCAACGCCTCGGCGACATTGGGCAAACAGCGCTTGCCCGGGCGCTCGCACCTGAACCTGCCGCCGATCTGGTCACGGCGGGAAACTGAGTAGGCACCCCGATCTCCTCGACCCGCTCTTTCTCTGCATGAACGGGGTGCCCTTTGACGTTGCGTTCTCGCTTTCGCCGACCTCAAGGCTGGCATGGGTTGTAGCAGTCGGCACCCTCAAAGGTAGGGTTTTCGACTGGGCGAACACGAAATGGGTCGAAAGTTAATGCATTGTCTGGTTGCGCAGAGCAACGGGTCGGCGGGTAACCGTACCGATCCTGTGTCACTTGCCGCTGTTTCCATAATCACTCAGTCGAAACGGAGGGCCACAATGGATTTGGCAGAGCTTATGCAGCCCGTTCTGCAGCACAAGGCCGAACAACTCGCCCAAACCGCCAGGGAAAATCTCTTTCACTCGGCGGGGGATTCCGATCGCTTTACGTGGTTACGCAGGCATGGCTTTGTCGATACAATTGCACCAAGCGCTTCGGGCACATCGGCCGATATTTGCGCGTTCGGAAAAAGTGTATTTGCGGAAGAACTTGGTGCACCAGGACAACCGCCGGCGCCATTTTTGCGCCCTGCCCTTCAAGCCCGGCGAGGGCCATTCACCCAAGCCGCCCGCGGTGCAATCTCCCAAATCGTTGCTTACCAGCTAGCAAGGAAGCGTTAATGGACGATGAGTATAAAGTTGGTGTTCACCTTCTGGTTGAAGACGGTGTGTCAGTAGCGCTTGCAGGCATCACAGACCAGTTGGCTGCCGCTGATCAGGCCATTGCGGCGACTGCGGCTAACTGGGAGGGACTGCCATCCAACGGCGATCTTCCACGTAGCCCTATCTTGCAGGAGCCTGTATCTGCCGTCTCTGGACCCCAAATTGAACTTCCGCAGGAGTTGCCCTCTAACCCAGAAGCACAGCCAACGTCACGGCTCGAACCTATTTTCGTTCCGACGGTCGCAGTTTCGCTCCCGGTAGCGCCGGCTCCGCGTGACTTGCTTGCGCCGTCGCTTCGTGCGCCCGATGTGCCCCTGTCCGTTCTGACGTCGGCGTTGCCCGGGTGGCCAATCGCGCCGGACATGTTGCCTCCACTTACCAATAGCGATCCAAATGATTCTCGCGCTGTTTACCAGCAAACCGCTGTTTCTAACACGCCACAAATCGTGCCGTTGCAGCGACCGCAGAATGGTGAATTCGGTGTGCCTTGGCCCCTAGCTGTCGCGCCCATATTGGCTGATATGATTGGCCCAGCCATCTCTTCGATTTCTCCCCCCGAGACGAGTTCCAATTCTGCTTTGGCGTCGGCGCCCTTCGCTCCGATGATTGTGCCGCAGTCTGAAAGTGTCGCCCCCAAGGACACCGTGCTTGCTGGGCCCGTCGGGTCTGCGTCGGATGTGGCCCCAGCGGGCGGGGCTGCCCCGGATGCGATGTCCACCGCACCTATGGCGGATGCAGATGGCGCCGAAGGGCAACTCATGCTGGATGGCAGCTTGTTAGGCCGTTGGGTCATCGATCATTTGGGTCAAGAGGCCGACCGCGCACCGGTTGGTGGCGTAGCCTTTGATCCACGCCAGGCGCGCGCATGGGCTTAAGCCGGGTATGGCGGTCAGTCGGGCCTGGCAGGGGCGTGCGCATTATTGATCGTTTGAAGACCGCCAGCACCGAATACAGTGCTGCCAAAATGGGAGGCTAGGTCTGCGATGTCAGACTATCTATTAATAGGTCCCGTCCTTCTGCAAGGCTTTGAGATGCCTGACCATATCTCCTGGGGTGGCGGCCAGCGATTGATTGTGCACAAGCTTCCAGGTGGGCGCCGGGTTCTCGACAGTCTTGGCCGGGATGACGCTGATATTACCTGGACCGGCGTGTTCACCGGTGCCGACGCGGCCCTTAGAGCACGGTTGATTGACCTGATGCGCGCGGGCGGGCGACCGTGGCCGCTAACCTGGGCAAGCTTCTTTTACTCTGTCGTCATTCGGAGCTTTGAGATCGACTATCGCAAGGACAATTGGTTGCCATATCGCCTCAGCTGTACTGTTGCCAGGGACGAGGTTGAGGGCATTTTGGAAACTGCGCTCTCGGCTGCCGAGGCAGTGCTGACGGACTTGGCGGGGGCCAATGCCGTCGGCTCAACTGTCCAACTCGATGCCGCAATGACCGCAGTTTCGGCGGCAGGCGCCTCCACATTTGGCACTGCGGCGAATCTGCGCGCACGGGCAAGCCTGGCGGATGCCAATTCTTCAATTGAAACCAGAATTTCGGCGCAGTACTCTGCGCTGAATGGCTCACCAATGGCATCGGGCGACGATATCATCAATCGCACCAATGCGGCAGAGGAATTGGCAAGGCTTTCCTCTGCGCGGGGATACATTCAACGTGCCCAAGTTAACACCGAGGGTTTCTCGCGGTAAATTGCCCCACCTTTGTTCGAACATATCATCACACATGGATGCGTCATGCGAAACATTACAGTGGTGGGCGGCAATATGTTCCGCCTCGCAGCCGAGCAGCTTGACGATGCCACTCAATGGATAAGAATCGCCCAGGCCAACAATCTCACTGACCCGATAATCGTCGGCGTCGTCAGCTTGTGGTTGCCTGATAGAGATCCAGCAGCGGGAGGTGGCATTGCTCCTCAGTGACCTTCCGCTTCAGGCATATCGCCGGCCCCGGATTAGGGCCTTGGCCAATGGTGTCATCGCGACACACATTGTTTCTGCCGATGTCAATTCCAACAATCACTATGCGGCCGATCGCTTCCGCCTAACCTTGGCCATAGACCCCGTATCAGCGGCGGCTTGGTGTTCGACGGCGAATTGTTTTGTGGACGTTCAATTCTCGCTGAATGCGGGTATCAAGTGGACCAGCATCGTGCAAGGCGCGGTGGATGTTCTCGACTATGACCCGATCGCCGGTAAGCTCTATTTGTCCGGGCGTGATCTCACCGCGTCCCTGATCGAAGCCCGCACACACGAGGCTTTTGTTAACCAAACATCAAGCGAAATTGCGGAAATTCTGGCTCGGCGGCATAATCTGGTGCCAGACGTAGTCCCGACTTCAACTCTCGTTGGACGCTATTGGCAGCTCGAGCATGATCGAGTGACATTGGATCAGTTTTCTTCCACCACCACCGAATGGGATCTTCTCGTCACCCTGGCGCAACATGAAGGCTATGATGTCTGGGTCAGCGGGACAATTTTGCATTTTCGTCCAACCCGGGGCAATAACGAAGTCCCGGCAATTTTGCAGGTGTCGGGAAGCAGAGCGGGTTTACCAAATGTAATAGGAGCCCGGCTTCAACGCAGCCTTACATTGGCTCGCGACATTCAGGTTGAGGTTAAAAGTTGGAACTCTCGACAACAGGCTGCGTTTATACAAACCGCTCGGAGCCGACCGAGGGATGATGCACCAAGGCGCCCGCCTCGGCGCTATGTGTTTGTGGTGCCAAATTTAAGTCCGGATGCAGCTCTGAAGCTGGCACAGCAAAAGCTCGCTGAGCTTACACAGAGGGAACGGACGATCACCATCGAAATGCCGGGCGACATCCAACTCCGCCCACGCATGCAAGCTAAATTGGCTGGCACCGGAACGGAGTTCGATCAGATTTATTGGATCGACGAGATTGATCGTCGCCTCGATTTTAATGGCGGGTTCACCCAGCGCGTCCGGGCCAGCAATTCCAACGTTACGTCCCAGGCAACCTCGCCCGCAGATAGGATCGGAACACCATGGACCGGCTTCTCAACGTCATGAAAGGACAGGCTGCGGCGCTCGATCGTAGCCAAGGCCAACCGCGCTTCGCGATTGTTACCAGCGTTGATCCGTCAAGCTACGCTGTGCGGGTCGTATTGCAACCTGAAGGCGTATTGACGGGATGGTTGCCAATTCTATCGCCTTGGGTTGGCGCGGGTTGGGGCTTTGTCGCGCTGCCCAGCCCTGGTGATCAGGTTTTTGTTGTCCCCCAAGAGGGCGACGCCGAGCATGGTGTGGTCATTGCTTGCAGCTATTCGGCGAAAAATCGACCGCCGTCTGCGCTTCCTGGCGAGTTGCGGATCGTCCATGCCTCTGGCTCAAGTCTTACATTCGCCAACGACGGCACCGTGCGTCTGGAAGGTGATTTGCAGGTCACCGGTGACATCATCGACAGTCACGGTTCGTTGTCGCAGCTCCGCCGTCACTATAATCAACACATCCATCCGGGTGCAGCGGCTACTCAACCCATACCTCAGGATTAGCATATGGCCGATGTTTGGCATCATTTTGGTGGCGACCTGGCGGTTGGTCCAACGGGAGACCTGGTGGTCGCCACCGGGCCGACAGCGACCCAACAGCGTCTCCTGCGCCGGTTGTTGACCAATGCTGGTGACTATGTATGGCAGCTGACCTACGGCGCGGGCCTCGGTAGCCTTGTTGGGCAGCCAAGCGCTTCGCAGCGAATTCAAGGATTAATTCGTGGACAAATATTTGGCGAAGCGGCGGTAGCGCGCACGCCAGAGCCAGCAATTGACGTTCGTGCCGACCAAACTGGCGTCGTGACAGTACAAATTCGCTACGCCGACGCCGAGACTGGAACGACCAGACTTCTTTCATTCCCGGTTGGGAGCAATTAACGTCATGCAGCTTCAACTTCAAACATTTTCGACCCTGGTTAACAATGCCGCAGCCGCCGTGCAGGGCGCGGCCGCGCAACTCGTCGATTTGACAGTAGGGTCAACCCTTCGCGCGATCCTTGAGGCGAATGCATCGATTGCGCTTTGGTTGCAGTGGCTGATCCTGCAGGTGCTACGAATGACGCGAGCGGCGACGAGTGCTGCGGCGGATCTCGATAGCTGGATGGCGGATTATGCGTTCACTCGGCTCCCCGCGACGGCCGCGGGTGGCGGCGTCACCTTCTCTCGTTTCACAAGCGTGGGTTCGGCATTCATTCCGGTCGGTATGCCACTCCGCACCGCCGATGCCAGCCAGGCATTCCTGGTTCAGGCGGATCCATCCCACCCCAACTGGGCGACCGGCCAAAATGGCTACTTGATCTCCGTTGGCATGACATCCGCAACTGTTCCGGTTCGCGCCGCCATTGCGGGAAAATTGGGCAATGTCCAGGCTGGGACGGTCTCGCTTGTCGCGACGTCGCTGCCCGGGGTCGATGCGGTAGAAAACGCGGTAGCGCTGGTCGGAGGGATCGATGCGGAATCTGATGCAGCGTTTCGAACACGGTTCATCGCCTATATTGCCAGTCTTTCCCGCGCGACCAGCACTGCCGTCAAGGCAGCCATTGCAGGTGTTGAGCTCGGCCTCAATTTCACCGTGACCGAAAATGTCGCTGCGAATGGCTCGCCGCAACCGGGCAGCTTCCTTGCGGTCGTGGATGATGGCACCGGAAGCCCGTTACCTTCTCTGCTCACTCGGGTTGCAGCGGCGATCGAGGCGGTTCGCCCAGTAGGCACAATTTTTGCGGTTATTTCACCAACCGTGATGAATGCCGCAATCGTGTTAGGTGTGACAACTGACGGATCGACTCCCCATGGCGCAGCGGTGACCGCGGTCAGGAACGCGATTTCCTCCTATGTCAGCGGATTGCCAATTGGGGCAGCGCTTCCCTTTGCCCGGATCACGCAACTTGCCTTCGCCGCTTCGGCAGCAGTCACCAATGTCACCGGGATTTCACTGAACGGCGGGGGCGCGGACATCCGACCTACCGCGGTCGGCGTCGTCCGTCTCTCGTCTATCGTGGTATACTAATATGATCGGTAGCATCGATGATATGATACGCCGCTTGAAGATGGTATTGCCTGCGCGATGGTTCGCCGACAACACGCCGATACTGGATGGTGTGCTGACCGGATTGGGGTCCACATCCACCTGGGCCTATGAATTGCTCGGTGCAGTCCGTCAGCAGGCACGTATTGCTACTGCAAGTGAAGTATTTCTCGATATCGCTGCGGCTGACTTCTTCGGCTCAAGGGTTGTTCGCGGTGCCGGGCAGTCTGATCAAGCCTTTCGTGCAGCGATCCTTCGGGAGATTTTTCGTCCGCGCGCCACACGGGATGCACTTTCGCAGGGGGTGCAGGATCCAACCGGTCGGCTCCCTGATATATTCGAACCTAGTCGCCCCGCCGATACAGGTATCTGGAACCAGCTAGGTGGTTATGGTGTTGCCGGACGTTGGGGCAGTCTTCGAATGCCAAATCAAATTCTTCTCACTGCCTATCGCCCGTTTCCCGGCACACCGGCGGCTGCCGAACTCTCGGACTTCGATATACTGTCTGCGGCAGCTGATGTTGCTCCAATTGCGACAACAGTATGGGTTCGTATTGAATCTTAACACCCTGTTCTCCGTGCGAACACCGTAGCTTTAACGGATCGCGCCGTAGTCGTCGGTCGATGACGCTCGCTGGCTCATTTTACGAATATCGAAATTGGCAAGCCCTTGAAGCCGAACTGCCGTCCAACACGAACCGCCCACGCAAGCCGCCTCCGCTCGCACCGTCCGGCCGCTCGCTTGGCAGGCACCAGTCCCTATTTAGTGAGGAAGCCATGGATCGCACCATCGTCTACCCCGGCGGTATCCCGCTCGACAGCGATATTTTGAATACAAATCGCAATATCATGATTGCCTTAGGTACGCTGATGGGCTCCGTCCTCGGTACGGCGCCGATTGTAGATGGGCTGTCGATCCTGTCCACTACACCGCCAAGCTTATCAGTATTGGTGGCGCCTGGCTGTATCACGTCCTTAGAAAATGTTGACAACTCGACGTATGGCACCTTACCGATCGATGGGCTTGCGCCGATTGTGAAGATGGGCATCAACCGTGCGGCTGCGGTGCTTCATGTCACACCACCGCCTATCGCGGGCCAATCAACTGTCTGGATCGTCGAGGCCGCGTTTCAAGAAGCCGACGACGGCCCCATGGTTCTGCCGTACTACAATGCCGCCGCACCTACTCAAACCTGGCTGGGTCCCCATAATTCGGGGACCCCGCAACCCACAGCTAGGTTGCAGACAGTCGCAGTGCGAACGCGCGCAGGCGCACCGGCAACCACGGGAAGCCAGGTTGCTCCGTCCGTGGCGCCCGGCTGGATTGGTCTTGCGCTTATCACGACTGTCTATGGTCAGGTGGCGGTCGGTGGTGCCGATATTTTGACCTTCCCGGCTAAGCCAATCATTCCATTTAAACTCCCGAGCTTGCGCCCCGGGTTTTCGTCTCTCCAGCAGTTCGCCGCGTCTGACAACTTTGTCGTTCCCCAAGGCGTGAATTTGGTCAAGGTCCGCGTCCATGGCGCCGGCGGCGGTGGGGGGGGCAACACTGGGCAAGGTGGCGGTGGTGGCGGTGGTGGCGGTGGATATGCCGAGGCCATTCAGCAAGTCACCGGAGGCCAAATCATTCTCATCGTCGTTGGTTCCGGCGGGCAGGGGGGCTCCAATGCTGGAGGCAGCGCCAGCGCCAACAATGGGCAAGATGGCGGATCGTCCAGCTTCGGCGGGGCCTTTGGCGCAACCGGCGGCCATGGGGGGGCTGGTTCATTGTCGGGTGGCCAAGGCAATTCAGGGGCTGCTGGAAGTGGCTTTGGTGCCACAATTTCGATGACAGGTGGCGCGGGTAACGCCGGCTTCAGCGCGGGGCCGAACGGCTTTGGTGGACATGGTGCCGCCGGTGCCGCCGGCGGTGGAGGTGGCGCTGCATCGAGTGGCCTACCAAGCTCTGGCGCGAGCCCAGGCGGCGGTGGAGCGGGCGGCGGTGGAAACTTTCCGGGTGCATCTGGCGGAAATGGATTGGTTATCATTGAGTATTAGGTAGGGGTCGCAATGACTATTCAATCCAATATTGCCCAATCGGGAACCGTTTGGCGGCCGAGCAACGCGCGCCGGGTCGTACTTGACGGTTTCTCCCCGGTGCCAAGGGGGGGCTCTGGTCGCAGTCCATCGGTTTTGATTTGGCCGGAAAAAGATCCGTCGGATGTCTTGGACTATGAAATCGACATCGGACCGGCAATTCTGGGTAATGAGGGCGACAGCATAACAGTTGTCAATGTCGTCACCACACCCAACGGCGTCAATGACATTGTTGCGACCCGCGTCGCCGTCGATGGCGGCATTGCCGTCCTATGGATAGCGGGTGGTATCGCCGGAAAGATCTACGTCGTGCAGGTTACGATATCGACGGATAGCGGACGAACCCTCCGCCGCTCTATTCTACTACCGGTCCAGACACTAGCTGGTGGGTCCGTGCCTGCGTCGATCCTCACGACAAGCACAGGCGCCATTGTGACCGATCAGAACGGCAATCCCATCCTTCTTGGGAGTTAACGATGCCAACCATTGACCAACTGGAGACCGCGCTTGCAACCAGCGACGCGGACGCGGTTATGCTCAGCCAAAACGGCGTAGCCCGAAAGGCTACGCGCGCGCAATTACTCGCCGGAGTGCAGTCTCAGCTCTTGCTCAATCAGGCTCGATTGATAGGTCGAACCACAGCCGGCGTTGGTGCAGTTGAACCTATTGCAATCGGCGCCGGCCTCTCTCTTGCGTCCGGGACTTTGTCGGCGACGGTCCCAGCCATGCCTGATGCGGTGCACGCGGAGGACTATGGCGCAGTCGGCGATGGCATAACGGACGATACCGCTGCATTGTCCGCGGCGATTGCGTCCGGTAAGCCAGTTCGGCTTGGCGCGAAAACCTATATCCTGAACGGCCAATGGACGGTCGGTCAGGCGTCCTGCACGCTGATTGGTGTACCAGGTGTAAGCATTCTTCGCCGTGCGCGACAAGTCGGTTCCGGCGCGTGGATTTCCCTCCAAGGCGCGGCTTTCTACGCGCATGGCGTCGTATTTGATGCCAACGGCCCTGCGGTAAATCAGGACAGTTGGGGCGTGTTTGTAGCCGGTGTATGTTCCTCGGCCAGATTTGAGGCCTGTAGTTTCCTAAATGCAGGTGGCGCAGTTCAGGGCAGCGGTCTGGTAATCCAGGGCGGAGGCGTTGCCACGACACACGTTGTTGATGGATGCACTTTTTCGGGAAACGCCATCCATGGCCTTTGGATGCAAGCCTGTACCGGTGCGCGCATCAATGATTGCCAGGCGCACGACAACGGCAGATATGGCCTTTGTATCGACTTCAACGACCCAACCTTTCAACGGAAAGTTTCCTTGGTTCAGATCTCTGGCAACAGATGCTGGGCCAATCAGCGTGGGATAAATGTTGGAAATTTCAATGCAACCAACGCCCAGCCACCCGTATGGGGAAACGCCAATCCTGATGCAATCGCGATCTTAATCGACGGAAATATCTGCCACGAAAACTCGATTTACGGTATTGCAGCGGCTGGGAAATCTGTTTCTATCACTGGAAACTTGCTGTTCAACAACGGAACAGGATTAGTCGGCGGCGCAGGCATTCTGGCAAATATTGAATATTCCCGCGTGGCAGGTAATATGGTCTCGGGTGCTGGCACTTACGGAATCGATATCGGCGGATCGCTCGCGAGCGATGTTAGCGGTAACCAAATTCAAAGCGCGCTTGTCGGCATAAATGCGGGCGGTGGTACTGATATTAGAGTGACCGGCAATTACCTGCAGGATTGCACAGGTTGGGGAGTTGTTATTAATAATGTCGAGGCCGATGGCTTAACGCAAACCTTTGGCATCGCCAGCCGTAACACTGCTATCACCGATAATTGGATTTCGATGCCCATTGGCGGCTGGGGTGTTTGGCTCCGTGATGGACCGCAGCATGTCCTCATCGCGCGGAATGAATTCATTGGAGCGGGCGGTGCACAGCTATGCCTACGCAATGAAACTGACAGTTGTAGTGTTGAGGGAAATAGCTTCAATTTTTCCAAACGATTTACAATAAATCCTGTCGTGATAGCGGGAAGAAATACATTAGTATATCCAGATATTATCGATAGTGTTCTGATAACTTATGCGCCGTCAGGCGTACAGTCCATGATTTCAAGCACCCAGGCTGCGGCCTCCGGGAAACTTAGCTTCGTAAAGGTACAGTCTGGCGGGATAGGTTATACCAATGCCTCGGTTGCCATCGGTGGATCGGGCACCGGCGCGAGTGCGCAGGCAATCTTGAAAGATGGCGTGGTCGTAGGGATTACAGTCGGCGCCCAAGGCGCAGGATACGGCGAAGTTGGTAATGAAGTTGCAATATCAATTTCGGGCAACGGAACTGGGGCAACTGCAATCGGTTATGCTGCCCCCCCGCTGTCGGATAATAGAAGCCTGCGGGTGACCTGTAATACAGCGGTCGCGTTCGCGCGCGGCGCTTCCTTTCCACTGCAGGAGAACTGGACGCTCGCGGATCTCGATGTTGTGGCCAACTCGGATGTCGAATGGAGGGCTATCTGGGGCACCTGGCGGGCAAGTAGCTTCAGCATCCCAGATTGGTTCACAACAGACCAACTCGGTGGTGCGCTCATTCGCTCCGTGGGTAATGCAGATGTCATCCTGCGACCTTCCGGCACAGGTGCTGTACGCATATCCAGCGAAGCCGAACCTGTTGGAGCACAATCGTTGGTCGGCCGGGGATCACCGCAAGGGATACGGTCGGCGTCGCCGGGATCGGACTATAGAAACTTGAATGGTGGAGCGGGCGCAACGTTCTGGCTGAAGCAGTCGGGTGTTGGTAGTTCCGGATGGATTGCGGTCGTTTAAGCCGTAACGGAATGTTGTGCGTGCCCAAACAGGCCAACCTCCAAATCTGTCGTTGTTGGTTAAACTCTATAGTTTTAAATAATAGGCAACCAGATATGCAAGGATAAACACAAATATCATTCTTGTAAATGTGTGATGTGTGGAAAATTCAGCAGTATCGTGTAACATCAAAAGGTTAATCATGCCAACGCTTCAGCAGCTTCCACAAGCAACGGTTATTGACCCTACAGATCAAATTTTTATTGAGAAGGACGGCGTTGCTTTTGTGTCGGATGTTGCGACGCTGCTTGCCCAAACTCAGCCGCGCTTGACCTTTGCCCCCAACACTCTGGTCGGGAGAGCGAACACTGCCGTCGCGGGCGCTCCTCAGCCCATTCAGGTTGGGGCGGGCCTCCTTTTGGACGCGGGCGGACTTCACCTGGATACAGGTTGGGTCGCGGTGATCGACTCTCCCGCGCTCATCGGAACCCCAACGGCGCCAACTCGCCCGACGCTAGACTCATCAACTGCGCTTGCCACTACTGCGTTCGTTCAAGCCAATGTCGCCCGAGGTCAGCCTATCGCTTTTACTGGCGATATCGTCGGCGCCGGGGTTGGTTCAATCGCGACCACGTTAGCGACTGTGACTACCGCCGGCACCTTCTCGAAAGTTCAAATCAACGCGAAGGGGCAGGTCATTGGTGGCGGTCAAATCACCGCAAGTGATGTGGTGCCATTGCTCCCTGTTGCTACAGCGGTGACAGTGGGAAATGTAAAAATTGGCTCTGGCCTAACAATACTTCCAGATGGAACTATTAATGTTAATGCTGGATTGAAAACAATACACGATTTTGGTGCTGTTGGCGACGGTATAACAGATGATACCGCGGCATTTTTATCATATAGTGTATGGCTTCGACAGCAGCGCAGCATGAATGGCGCTCAACAGGCCTGGGTTTTAGGGTTCGGACGTCGATACATTGTAAATGAAACCATAGATTTTACCAGATTCAAATATTTTACTTTTGATGGTCAAGGGTCGCAAATTATATCTAATGTCAAAGGTTTTGCAGTTATTGACGCGCTAGGCATTGAAAATTGCATAATCAAAGATTTAATTTTGTATTCCGGTTCCCAGAATAATCCCGCTCTGATAGGGCTTCAGCTCGGCTTGTATATTGACAATCAAGGGCATCCACAAAACGCTGTTGAAAATGTTACCATAACCGGATATTTCACACAATCTTGCGTTTTCAACACCGGGTCAGAAACCTCGGTATTCACCAGCCTAAAGGTCGTAAATCGCTACATTGGGCCAAAATGGTGTTACGCTCTTATTCAGGACGCCACCGGATTTTGGCCTATTGTGTCAAAGTATGTGCCTGTGGCCCGTTCGCCCAACGCCGCGATGAGCTTCAATGAAAATATGTTTATCGAACCGGTATTGGAGATGACCGGCGGCGGTCCTGCAGTGTGGATGGCGGCTACACATCGTCATTCATATCGCGGCGGATACGTTGCAGTGCAGTCCGGCGTCCCGGCGGTCGTCATGAGCTTCCTCGATCTCCTTGGGTCAGGTCACACTCAGTCGCTGCTTGAATGGGATGTGCACGCGGAAATTGCGCCGACGTCGGTGTTTTTGTTGACCGGTTATGCAAACCCGAAATTGTCGGGGTTGCTGATTCGTGATCACATTGTCCAGGCAAAAAATTTATTTGCAGTTACTTCAGAGGTCAATACCGTCACCATTACTGGTGCAAAATTTGAAACGCCTGAATGGTATTCCACAACCGGGGCAGCACAGAGCGTATTTGACGTTCCGTCCAAATACAGTGTCCAGGGCGAGGTTTATATTAGCAGCCAATTTGCATCGGTTTGGGTTCCGCCGTCGAAATTCGTCGGTCCTTTTTATACTGATGATGCTGGACCATTTTTATTTGGTCCAGGTACCGCTTTTGTCCAATCGCTGACTTCTGCGAAGATCACGGGCCCACTAACCACAACCGATTCGCTGGTGGTCGGCAGTGGAGGCGTCACAATTGGGTCGGATAGAACGAACCCGAACATAGCGCTAGGTTACCTCGGTAGTGCCGCTGGATCCTATATAGACTTCCAAGGCGCGAACGTCTCGGCAGGCTACTCAGTTAGACTCCAAATGCAGTCAGCCGGTCAACTGACTTTAACGCGAAGTGCAGGAAGTGGTGCGACGCTATCCGTGCCAAATGGCTTAATTTCAGGCAAGGACTTTAGTGGCACTGGGTCGCTTAGTGTTGGGCAAGCTTTTATAACGGGAACAGTAACAGCCGCCTCTTTGGTAATAACTGGATCTGCTGGCGCGTCGGAGGTTCTGGCGGGACCTATCGTTGGTGCTTCGGCCCCTACTTTTCGCGTTCTAACGTCCGCGGACATTAATGGGGCAGAAAGCCTTTCTCGCAAAGGGGTGGCGAACGGGTATGCGGCGCTCGATAGCACAACAAAAGTTCCGATCTTTCAGATTCCGGCTGCAGTGCAGGGTGCCCTGAATTTTCAGGGGAATTGGGACGCCATAATCAACATTCCTGGCCTAACATCGAGCGTGGGTAGCAAGGGATTTTACTATACCGTTTCAGTGGCAGGCACGACCGCTTTAGACGGAATTTCGCAGTGGCTTGTTGGCGATCACCTTGCGTTCAACGGTTCAAAATGGGAAAAGTTTAGCGGCGCTGCTTCAGTCGTTTCAACTGTTGCCGGACGAACCGGGACCGTCGTTCTGTCGGGATCTGACATAGGTGGCCTGGCGACAGTTGCAACCACAGGCCGGTTCTCCGATATTTTATCGCTACCGCCGTTACCTGCGGTCACAACGGTGGGGATTGTCAAATCAGACGGTACAACATTTGGAACGATCGCGGTCGGCAGTGGCCTAGTATTAAGCAACGATACATTGAGTGCTTCGGGCTTGGTTTTCGCAAATGCCCCAATTTTTACGGGAAGTTCAAGGCGCTCGGTTGGTACGAATTTGAGCGCCGCTGGTACTGCGCAGGGATCGGCAGCAGCACTGACGAGTGACTTCAACGAAATTGCTACGGTCGCTTCCGGAGCGAACAGTGTTTTGCTTCCGGATCCGGGCGTGGGTGGCGAAATTGCAATTAGAAATGCTCAAAGTTCGGTTGCATTACTTGTTTTTCCACCAGTCGGACAGAGTATTGACATAGGATTAGTCAATAATCCATTTTCGATGGGCGGAAATAATACAAAGATATTTCGTAAAATGTCGGCAACAAAATGGTACTCGCAATAGGATGGAGAGCATGGGTGACGAACAGCTGCAGGCCAATATCTCCGACCTGCGCGAGCGTGTTGCGAGGGTTGAGGTTAAGACGGAGGGGGTTGAATCGGCGCTCAGGAGATTCGATGCCCATCTGGGCGTCATGACAGTGAAAATTGATGAAATGGCTGAGAAGTTGGCCGTCGGAATGGGGGCGGCGAAGCTCGGGTTTTGGGTCGGGCGCACTGTGGCGGCAGCGGGAGGGTTTGCGGCTGCCCATTTCTGGTCCGTGTGGCGGAGCTGACACGTCCATGGGACTTTAGCGCTTTGGTAGTGACTTTGAATTTAGCCGAGGTTTACTCGTTCCCGAACCAACGTGCCTTTGACGCGGGGGCGGTTCGGACGTAACTCTGTCGATGTAAATCATGGAGCGAGAGAATGGAACTTCGCAATCTCGGGAAGTCTGGCCTGCGTGTCTCGGCAATTGGGTTGGGTTGCAATAATTTTGGCGGTCGCCTGGATCTGCAAGCCACACGTGCAGTGGTTCATGCGGCGTTCGATAAAGGCATCACTTTATTCGATACCGCAGACGTTTACGGCGAACGCGGGGGCTCCGAGGACTTGTTGGGTGAGGTTTTAGGAACGATGCGAAAAGACATTGTTCTTGCAACCAAATTTGCAATGCCAATGTCCGATGACGGCACAAAACAAGGCGCGTCGCGGCGATATATTGTGGCCGCGGTTGAGGCTAGTTTGCGTCGTCTGAAGACGGATTATATCGACCTTTACCAGCAGCATCGTCACGATCAACTCACCCCGATCGACGAAACCTTGCGGGCGCTCGATGATGTCATCCGGGCTGGCAAAGTACGCTACGTCGGATGTTCAAATTTCCCTGCCTGGGCGATGGTGGAAGCTCAGTGGACGGCGAAGTCCGATGGCCTCAACCCCTTCGTCTCCTGCCAGGACGAGTACTCACTGGTTGTTCGTGATGCTGAAAAGGATATGGTGCCGGCGGCACGGGCCTATGGAATGGGCTTGTTGCCATATTTTCCCCTGGCAAGTGGACTTCTTACGGGAAAATATCGCCGCAATGCGTCAATGCCTGCGGGGGCTAGATTAACACAGACCCAACGTCTCGCAGATCGCTACTTGAGCGATCGCAATTGGCAAATAAGCGAAAAACTGATCGATTTCGCTGAAACCCGGGGGCACAGCGCATTGGAACTCGCCGTCAGTTGGTTGCTTTCCCAAAAGCCGGTAGCCAGCGTTATCGCGGGGGCGACGAAGCCTGAACAGGTCGTTCAAAACGCGGCTGCCGGAAACTGGGTCCTAACCCCTACCGAGCTCACCGAGGTAGATGCGATCACGCGGAGTCCGTAGCCGTGCAAGCGCGATCGTTTATGGCAGTGCGTTAGTTTAGCCATTTTCGCCACAGTGCCGGCGCGGGGGCCAATTTGGCGGCACAGGCCGTCAAATTGCGCGCTTCGGGACACTGCCCAGCAAAGTGCGGCCTCGACCGGGCTGCGTTGATTGCCTGCTTTATCCGGCAACCGGCCGTCAGGCCCCTTTGGCCTTCGATGCGGCAACCAAATTAGTCCTAATATCTGAAACGAAATCTTGACCCTTACGCGTGCGGGTGACAAGAACGGATCTCCGGTCCCGCAGATCGGGTGACCGTTTTGCGAGCCCAAGCTCCGCTAGCCGGTCGAGTGATCGCGTAATAGCGGGTTTGGAAACCTCCAGTCTGGCTGCCAATCCGCGTACAGTGTGCGGACCGTCTTCGAGATAGCTAATCAACATAACGCCGAACTGACGGGCGGATAGGTCGGGGCCGTCCCGCCGTACCGTTCCAATAATGGCGTCGCGGAGCATACCTAACAGTTTCTCTGGGGGTATCGTAGCGGCCATGTTGGCATCCTCCTGTATGGACATTTTTACGGCTGCAAATTTGGTGTCGCCCAAACCTACAAATCGCATAACGCAGCCTAGCTACTTGCAATCGATAATTCAACGTTAATTATTCGTTAAATACCTGTGTCCGGAACATGATGCCGGGTGACGGGAACCGTCGGTGCTTCTGTCCGCTGGGACCCGCAGTAAAGAAATGCAGTGAAACTGAACATGTGGCACAGTGCATGGGATGGCGTTGCCTGAGTCGCGATATATATGTTTCGGTGGAATGAGCTATGAATTATTCTTCGTTGGACAACTCGGCGCATACGCACGCCTTCTCGGATTTGGCGGAAAAGCTAGGACGTGAGGAAGATATGCGGCGCGCGCCAGGAGACCAGTCGTTGCGGCAAGCTTATTTCAGTCTTTTGGGTCGAGTAGCGGCAGCGACAACAGGGCTGGGATGGGCTGTACTACCAGAATTGTCGCACCCTCTGTTTTTTCGGCACGGGTCGACCGATGTTGCAAGTATGGTCCAGATATTTCTGCAGCAGCGATATGATGTACCTTTGAAAGCACGGCCGCGGAGGATTTTGGATCTTGGGGCCTATGTAGGCTATGCCGCAGTACATTTCGCTCAGCGCTTCCCTGACGCCAAAATCCTGTGTGTCGAACCGATGGTCGCTGCTTTCCGTGTGCTTCTGCTCAATACCTTGCCTTATCCAAACATCATCTGCCGAAATGTAGGCGTCTGGGGTCATGCGGCCCGGCTATCGCCTCATACGGTTCTCGAAGGTGAAGCTGGGATGTATTTGTCGGATGGTGTTGAGCAAGGAGGGATCTCGTGTGACGCCCAAACGATCGCAACATTGTTGCAATCTGCAGAATGGCCGCATGTTGATCTGATCAAATGTAGCATTGCAGGCGCCGAAATTGCGGTGTTCGCAGACCCAAAATCCCGCTGGCTCAACACGCTTGATGCATTGCTGATAGTGACTCACGACGACATTGTTTCCGGGGCTTCGCACGCGGTGGAAGCTTGTTTCGATCCTGTGGACATTGCACAATCGGTGTTTGGCGAGGTAGCAGTCTTTGAGCGTAAACTGCCGTTTCACGCATTGCTTGATCCGGCCGCTCCTGAAATAGTGTTGATCAATCCTGGCGTGACCGTATCGCCCTTTTTTGTGCAGGACGTTGACCCTGTTCCTTGGGGATTTTTTACGTTCGATGGGACGTCCTGTCAGCTCCACCCCAACTCGCCCACGGTTGAGCGGCCTGCGCGGTTGATTTTCCCACGGTCGCTTTCCGGACAATCACGTGCGTTGACTTGGGTCATGCACGCTGGCGTTCAGTCATCTCCGGTTCGCTTTCTGCTTAGAATTGAAACGGAGGATGGCCGAGTTGTCGCTGAGACGAGTAGGACGCTGGTCGAGGGCTGTAAGGAGCCGATCGAACTGGAGTTCGAGGCGGCTTTTGGACGGCATCGAATTATTCTTCAGACCGAAATGGCGCCCGGTCACCCTAGCAATCGCAATGCGTGGGCGAGATGGCTGAACCCGAGATTGGCATGAGCTGAGACCTATTGACTGGCCCAAATGATCCGATGGATCCAAGTGACCTCGCTCAGATCAAAGCTGTAGTCGGGGTGAAGTGGGTTGAGGCTGCGAAGTTCCACGCGGCGGGCAGAGCGCCTGGCAAGTTGTTTGGCCATGACTGCGCCAGTTCCGATCCTGATCACGACCCGATCGCCGCGGCGGAGTGGTGCGGCGGGCGAGACGATCACAAGGTCGCCGTCACGAAATACTGGTTCCATCGAGTCGCCGCTGATTTCCAACGCATAGGCATGTGGATCCCCCACTTCGGGTAGGCTCACTTCATCCCAACTGCCGCCAACCGGATAGCCACCGTCGTCAAAATAACCTTCGCTACCGGCCTGGGCCAACCCGATGAGCGGAATGCGACGTACGGTATTCGCCCGCCCGCCGCCGGGAAGGGTCCTGGCGCCGCTTACCAGGGCGGCAAACGCATCAATCGAGACATTTGTTGCGTCCAGGGCTTTGGCCACGCTTTCCGTGCTGGGCCAACGTGCGCGTCCGTCAGGCATGGTGCGTTTTGATGGGTTGAAAGTGGTCGCGTCCAAACCCGCGCGTTTCGCAAGTCCAGATGGTGAGAGGCCGTGCTCCTCCGCCAGAGTGTCAAGTGCGCGCCATACTTCGTTGTGCTTCATTTGGCTTGGTCCTCGGAGCTATTTCCAACGCTTTGCGCTCACCCAATCTGGGACCTGATAGCGCGGAACACTGTTACTCTAGTGTGATAGGAAAGTTCGCAAAGTTAAATAGGAAAAAATTATGAATTGACGATTGCTCTGATTATCAGAGCATGTTTGTATGTTCATGATATGTTCTTAGGCCGCGTTGCGTGAAATAGGAAAGTTTTCGAAAATGACGACGAACACACTTTGCCGTCCAGCGATGGCCAGGCGGACCCAGGCAGGGCGCCATGAGACTGTGCGAACCTTAAGCGTTCCATTTCGGTCGGTTGCTGAAGCATGGTTTTGGACGATGGGCGCTTTACGGGCGCGTCGTGAAGGCTCCGGCCGCAGTGGCGGGGGTGTTCCGAGGCCGTGCGATCCAGATGATGTGGTTAAAAGCCTTGATCGTCTCTATTGCGCTGGAAAAATTCAACTCCGGCACGCACGTATTCTGCGCATCTGGGGCGAGCGACAGACGCCACCGGACGCTTACCATCCAGGCGAGCGGGTTGAGTTTGAACTTTGGAATGATGCGCTCGCCAGGCTTGAGTGGCCACTGAGGATCAAAGGAATTGTTGGTTAGGAAAATTAGTTAATAATAGGAAAAAAAACGTTGACAATTTTTCCCTTCCTCGACTAAACATTCGGTGTCGGCAGGCGGACTCTGCCCACAGGTTGACCGCCTATCCCACTCCAAGCTGCCTCCCATCCGGGAGGCAGCTTTTTTTTTGAGGACCAATCCTATGTCACATAATGTTTCGATCCGTTCGATGTCCGTTCTCGCCTATGCGCAGGGCTTCACTCTTTGGCACTATCAGGGCGGAGAGGCAGCCTTGGTTGATATTGCGCGTGATGGATATTTTGATACCGCATCCGATATGCTTGCGGTTGGTGACATGCTGCTGATCGCAGCGGCCGATGGCGGCAAAATGATGATCGTCGGCGGTCTGCGCAACGCGCAAGGGGCGCGCAAGGTTGTCGTCGCACCTTTCAACTAGCGTTTCATCGGGGAACTCCAGATGAACGAGCCGCGCCGCGAGTCGAGACCCGACTTGAGAGCCAATCTGGCGAGGTATAATCAGCGGACCAAACGATAGCGCTCGTGTTCAGGGCTTCCCAACCCGCTGAGTTTGAGGCAGGAAGCGCGGATGTTTATATCGCTTGCCTCCTCCCTGATGCCGCTGATGCGCTCCATTGATCCTGAGCGAGCGCATCGGCTGTCGCTATTGGCGCTCGCGTCGGGATTGATGGGGACATCGTCGCAAATCGACGATAGTCGACTGAACTCAAATCTGGCTGGTCTTCCTCTTTCGAACCCGATAGGGCTAGCCGCCGGTTTCGATAAAAATGCAACAGCGATTGCGGGCCTGTCGCGCCTTGGTTTTGGTTTTTTGGAAACTGGCTCTGTTACCCCCCTCCCACAAAACGGGAATCCCCGGCCGCGCCTCTTTCGTCTTACCGAAGATCGCGCGATCATTAATCGCATGGGCTTTAACAATGCGGGCCTTGACGCGTATGTTGAAAGATTGAAGAAATCACGCGGAGGTGGGCGCCCGGTGGGCGCGAATGTCGGGATCAACAAGGAGGGTGCTGACCCTTTGCGTGACTACCCGTTTTTGGTGGCGTCGGTTGCCCCCTATGTCGATTACATCGTCATCAACGTGTCGTCCCCCAATACGCCTGGACTACGTGATCTTCAGGGGGAGGAACGGCTACGAGCGATCCTCCGCTCCATCGCAGCCGCGGTCCCCTCCCGGCCGCCATTGCTTGTGAAGCTTGCGCCCGACCTGGCGTCCCAAGCAGTGGAGAGTGTCGTCGAGACATGTGTCGACGAAGGCGCGGATGGTCTGATTATATCGAACACCACGATCTCGCGGCCATCCAGCCTCATTTCCCAACACGGGAAGGAACTCGGCGGGCTGTCGGGTGGGCCGCTATTTGACCTTTCTACCGATATGCTGCGCCGTGTTGCTCGTTTGGGACGCGGAAGATTGGCATTGGTAGGCGTCGGTGGGGTGTTTTCAGGCAAGGACGTCTTAACAAAACTGCGCGCTGGTGCGAGTGCGGTGCAGATATATTCGAGCTTTGCTTATGAGGGGCCCGCGCTCATCCCTCGCTTGAAACGCGAGTTACTGGACTGTTTGGATCGTGAGGGTTTTGAAAATGTCACCGCCGCAATTGGTGCTGATATGAGGCAGGGTTGATGCGGTTTTTGTCAAGCTTTGCTGAGATCGAGAGTGATTATGACGGCTTTATCCTCGATCTTTGGGGGGTCATCCATGATGGCGTCCAACCATATTCGGGAACTGCCGCATGTTTGGCGAGGCTGCGTGACGCCGGGAAGCGCATTGTTCTATTGTCGAACGCCCCGCGGCGCGCCGCTGCGGCGCAGGTTGGCTTGCGAGCAATGGGCATTGCCGACAATTTATATACCGACATCATGACCAGCGGCGAGGCAACCCATATCCTGTTGCGGGATAGAGCCGATGCTTGGTTTGCGGCGTTGGGCAGGAACGTGTTCCATCTTGGCCCCGAACGCGACCGCAATGTTATTGCGGGTTTGGAGCTGGTGCTGGTTGATCGACCCCAGAATGCCGATTTTGTCCTCAATACCGGACCCGACGACGCCGGCGGTCCAACCGAATTGGGGGACTGGAATGATATGCTTCAATCGTTTCACGATGCCGGGTTGCCGATGATTTGTTCCAACCCGGATCTCGAAGTCATGCGAGGCTCTACGCGGCTGATCTGTGCGGGCGCATTGGCCCAAAGATATGAAGAAATCGGAGGGCAGGCACGCTGGATTGGTAAGCCAGATCCAGCGATTTACGCGCCGGTTTTACGAATGCTGGATCTGCCGGCGAACCGGGTGTTAGCTGTCGGTGACACGCTGCGCACCGATATTGCCGGCGCGCGCGGGGTCGCGATCGATAGTTGCTGGGTCTTGGGTGGTATCCACGCTGGTGACTTCGCGACGAATGCAGCCGCAGAGTTGCATGCACGTGAAGCCGGCATTGCGCCAAAGTTGATAGTACAGAACTTCAGCTAATCAGGCATCGGCAGGCGAGCAATTTCGTCATCAAAGAAATTCTGGCCGGTTCCCGGTCAGGCGGAAACCGGGCCAGTCACCAGCATCCTTCCTGCTACGGCATCGAGCTTGGACATCAAGGCCGGGTCCCGTCGCTCCGGGGCGGTGATGATTGCGTATTCCAGCGCACGATCGCAGCCAGCCTCACATGGCGGGCGATGCGCAGAAATACGAGGCACCACATCACGGACCAATGACCGCGCACGATCGGCATTGGCAAATAGCGTTTTGACGACCATTTCGACCGACACCGCGTCGTGATCCGGGTGCCAGCAATCGTAATCGGTCACCATTGCGACCGTTGCGTAACAAAGCTCGGCCTCGCGGGCCAGCTTTGCTTCCGGCATGTTAGTCATGCCGATGACCGAACATCCCCAGCTGCGATAGAGCTCGCTTTCTGCCCTGGTGGAGAATTGCGGCCCCTCCATGACCAAATATGTCCCCCCACGGGTGACCGGCAGACCCAGATGACGCGCTGAGGCCTCCAAGGCGTCTCCCAAACGGGGGCACACTGGGTCGGCGACGGAAACGTGGGCGACACAGCCGTCGCCGAAGAAGCTTTTCTCGCGGGCAAAGCTGCGATCGATGAACTGGTCGACGATCACAAAATGGCCGGGCGGCAAATTGGCGCGCAAGCTGCCGACCGCAGACAGGGACAGCACATCGGTGCATCCAAGGCGCTTCAACGCATCGATGTTCGCCCGATAGTTTAAATGGCTCGGGGATAGAGGATGGCCGCGCCCGTGTCGCGGAAGAAACACACATCGCGTGCCACCCAGCATCCCTTCCAAAACTTCATCCGATGGAGCACCCCAAGGCGTCATGACCCGGCGCCAGGCCTTGTTTTCCAAACCGTCAATATCGTAGATGCCCGAGCCACCAATAATACCAATGACAGGGGTAATCAGGTCAACGTCGGTCATTAGTACCCATTCCTTCAAACGACACCGCCGCGCTTCGCACCCCATTATTGGGGGGAAGAAGCGCGGCGGAACTAATCTGGCAGCCAGTGCAGATCAGTGGTCGACGTCAGCCCAGACCTTGCGCTTTACCGCGTAAGTGAGGCCGGTCATCAACACAAGAAACAGCACCATCTTCACCCCGAGGCGCTTGCGGGCTTCCATCTCCGGGTTGGCGATGTACGACAGGAAAGTCACCACGTCACGCGACATTTGCTCGGTTGTGGCCTTGGTTCCGTCGCCGTATTCCAGCTGGCCGTCGTTCAACGGCCGAGGCATGCCGATCTGGCTGCCAGGGAACATCTTATTGTAATGCATGCCGTCGCCCATTTTGAGGCTGGCAGGCGCATCTCCGTAGCCGAGAAGCAGCGCATATAAATAGTCCTCGCCGTCCTCTCGTGCTTTCGTGATAACGGATAAATCAGGCGGCAAAGCCCCGCCATTTGCAGCCCGGGCGGCCTTTTCGTTTGCGAACGGCGAACGAAAATGATCTGAGGCCAGCGCTGGCCGTTCAGCCGTGGATCCATCATCGCCAATCGTCGGCACGGTTACGCTGGCAGCGATCGCGGCGATTGCTGCGGGCGGCATCCCTATGCCGCCCAGGTCACGGTAGTAGGCCATCTTCAACGAATGGCAGTTTGCGCAGACTTCCTTATAGACCTGAGCACCGCGCTGGGCCGCGCCGCGATCGAACGTCCCGAACGGGCCGTCGAAGCTCCATTTCTGCTTCGGATAATGGATTGCTTCCTCAGCAATGGCGGAACCAAGGGCCAAAGCGCCAAGCGTGGCAACGAGGGTGAGAACGCGGGTGATACGCATCAGGCTTTCTCCATCGGCTTCGCAGTGGCGCCACCGGGTAGCGGACCACCGCCTCCGGAGGTTACTGCGCGACTGATGCTTTCAGGCAGCGGCAAAGGTCGTTCGAGTTTGCCAAGTACCGGCAGAAGCACCAGGAAGTGAAAGAAGTAGTAGAAGGTCGCAACACGCCCGAGGACGACCCAAATTCCCTCGGGCCGGTGAGCGCCGACGAAGCCGAGCACCACGACGGCAACCAGCAGAACCCAGAAAAAATTGCGGTAAATCGGACGGAACTTTGCGCTGCGCACCGGGCTGGTATCCAGCCAGGGCAGCACAAACAATACTGCGATGGCGCCAAACATGAGCAACACACCGCCGAGCTTGGACGGGACGGCGCGCAGAATGGCGTAGAATGGTAGAAAGTACCATTCGGGTACGATCTCAGCGGGCGTTACCAGCGGGTTGGCCGGGATATAATTCTCGGCCGCCATAAACAGGTTCGGCGCGAAGCACACCAATACCGCGAATACCAACAGATAAACGCAGATTCCGACGCTGTCCTTCATCGTATAATAAGGGTGGAACGGCAACGTATCCTGAGGCGTTTTGACATCGATGCCAAGCGGATTGTTCGAGCCGGTGACATGGAGTGCCGCAATATGAAGGAACACAACACCGACGAGCACAAACGGAAGCAGGAAGTGCAGGCTGAAGAATCGGTTCAGAGTGGGATTATCTACCGAGAATCCGCCCCAAAGCCAGGTTACCACGGACTCGCCAACCACTGGAATGGCCGAGAACAGGTTGGTGATGACTGTGGCGCCCCAATAGGACATTTGCCCCCAGGGAAGCACATACCCCATGAACGCAGTCGCCATCATGATAAGCAAAATCACCACACCGATCATCCATAGCAATTCCCGGGGGGCCTTGTAGGAGCCGTAGTAGAGGCCTCGAAAGATGTGGATGTAGGTCACGATGAAGAACATCGAGGCACCATTGGCGTGTACGTAGCGTAACAGCCAGCCATAATTCACGTCTCGCATGATGCGTTCGACGCTGTCGAAGGCCATGCTGACATGTGGCGTGTAGTTCATCGCCAGGAAAATTCCGGTGGCGATCATGATGACCAGATTGATCATCGCCAGCGCGCCGAAATTCCAGAAATAATTGAAGTTTTTCGGCGTCGGGAACACGCCATATTCTTTCTGCATCATCGTGAAGATGGGCAGTCTTGTGTCAATCCAGTTGATCACTGGGTTGGCGAAGTCGCTTTTGTGCAGGCCGGCCATCGATATGCTCCCGATTGGGACGGTGAATAGGGCTTAAGCGAGACTGCTTAGCCGATCTTGATCTTGGTATCGCCCTCGAAAGCGTAAGGCGGCACCGCCAAATTCGTAGGTGCAGGCCCATGGCGAACGCGCCCGGATGTGTCGTACTGGCTGCCATGGCAGGGGCAGAACCAGCCGCCGAAATCACCGCGGGCCTCAGTGGTTTTATTGCCGATCGGGACGCATCCCAAATGGGTGCAAATGCCAACGACCACCAGCCATTGCTCCGCGCCCTTTTTCACGCGCGCCGAGTCCAGCGCCGGATCAGCAAGTCCTTTCGGAACAACTGCCTGGGCGGCCTTGATTTCGTCGGGCGTCCGATGGCGGACAAACACGGGCTTGCCACGCCAAACGATCGTAATCGCCTGTCCAAGTTGGATGGGGGCGAGGTCGACCGTCGTCGAGGACAACGCGAGAACGTCGGCGGACGGGTTCATGCTGTCGACAAGCGGCCACGCCATGGCGCCCGCACCCACTGCGGCGCCCGCAGCAGTGACCAGCTTGAGGAAATCCCTTTTGGTGACATCGCTGCCATGGTGTCCATCGGCAGAGGCGGGCATCGAATTGGCCATCTATTCCCTCAATCCGTCCCACCCGGGACGGGACGTTGCAAATTCACCCAATAGCCGCAACCAGCACAACGAAGTGCGGCAGGCGGCACATAGCGGACCGGATGTCGTTTGACTAGACGATCGCGGCCGGGGCCATCCTACGGGGCGGCAGAATCGACTGCAACCGGGCGACGCACTAGAAAGTGCACCTCGAACAACAATGAACGCTGGTCCGCCATGTCCACCACACCTCCCGCCCATGTTTTCCTGCAAAATCAGGCTCGCATTTGGTTTGAGTCGCTCCGCGATCGTCTCTGTGCGGAGTTCGAGGCAATCGAGGATAGTCAGGCGGGGGCGGAGGCTGGCCGCTTTGTCCGAACGCCATGGAACAGGCCCACGCAGGATGGCACTCCAGGGGGGGGGGGCGTCATGAGCGTGATGCGGGGGAAGGTATTTGAAAAGGTCGGGGTCAATGTATCGACCGTCACCGGTGAATTTTCACCGGAAATGCGCGCACGCATCCCGGGTGCTGACGCTGACCCAAGGTTCTGGGCAAGTGGGGTGTCGTTGGTGGCGCATATGTGCAGCCCGCTTGTGCCAGCCGCACATTTCAACACCCGTATGCTGGTGACGGCGCGGGGATGGTTCGGCGGTGGAGGAGACCTCACGCCGATGCGGCTCGACACCCATGAAGCCCTTGCGGATGCCGCCGATTTCCATGCCAGCTTCCGTGCGGCTTGTGATCGGCACGATCCGGCGTACTTCCAAAAATACAAAGAATGGTGTGACCGCTACTTCTTCCTGCCGCATCGCAATGAGCCAAGGGGCGCAGGCGGCATCTTCTTCGACCACTTGGACAGCGGCGACCTTGCTGCGGATTTTGCGTTCGTCCGCGATACGGGCCTCGCGTTTCTCGACATGTTCCCACGGATTGTTCGGCGCCGCATGGGCGACCCTTGGACACCGGCCGAGCGCGAGCACCAGTTGGTGCGTCGCGGCCGCTATGTCGAATTCAATCTTATCCATGATGCGGGAACTCTGTTTGGACTGAAAACCGGCGGCAATATCGAGGCAATCTTGATGAGTTTGCCGCCGGAGGTGCGCTGGCCTTAACTCACCACAATCCTCGGGCCGGCCTTTGACTGCTTTCCGCCAACCTTCTGCCAAAGGCGCGCGGCGACGGCTGCAAACGCCTGGGCGGCAGGGCTGTCTGGGGCGGACGCAACAATCGGGGTTCCTTCATCACCGGCGATCCGAACATCCAATACCAACGGTATTTCGCCCAGAAATTCGGTTCCCAATGCCTCCGCTTCCCGTCGCGCGCCGCCATGGCCGAAAATTTCCGATCTGTGATTGCAGTTCGGGCAGCAGAAAAAACTCATATTTTCTACCAGACCGAGCACCGGAACCTTTGTGCGCTCAAACATGCGGACCCCTCGACGGGCATCCAGCAATGCGATGTCCTGCGGTGTCGAGACGATCACTGCGCCGGCCAAGGCGACCCTTTGTGCCATCGTCAACTGCGCATCCCCGGTTCCCGGCGGCATATCGACGATCATGATATCGAGCTTGCCCCAAGTGACCTGCCCCATCATCTGTTCCAGTGCGCCCATCACCATAGGGCCACGCCAGATCATGGGTGTGTCTTCATCGACCAGAAAACCAAGGGACATCGCCTTCAGGCCCCAGGCTTCAAGCGGGATCATTTTGTCCCCCTTAACGTCGGGTTTGCGTGCCAGGCCGAGCATGCGTGGCAGGCTCGGGCCGTAAATATCGGCGTCCAGCAATCCCACAGCCAAGCCTTGTCGCGCCAGTGCAACGGCAAGATTGACCGCAACTGTGGACTTCCCGACGCCACCTTTGCCCGAGGCAACCGCAACAATCGCCCCAACCTCCGCCAAAAGTTTCGGCTTGCCTTCAGGAGTGGGCGCAGGCGGCGGGGGCTTGTGGGCGGTCAGTACGACCGTCGCATTCGTGACCCCGGGCTGACGCGTCAGTAGTTCTTCTGCTTCGCGGCGTACAGCTTCCATTGCCGGTGCCGAGGCCCGATCGGTTAGCAGACTAACCTGAACGAGGCCGTTTTTGACTTGCACCGCCTCGACCAGCCCGGCTTCGACGATGTTGCGCTCGCTGGCAGGGTCCTTGATCGCCGTCAGAGCCTGCCGCAATCCATCCACAGTCGGTCCGGTCATGCGCGTGAAAACCTTTCTTAGCCAATCAATATGCAAATAGTCCATAATAGCGCATATGGCGTGCTGCGCGCGGATTGCCAAATCTGGCGCGCGGCCCACGTCAACGTTCTCATACCTCGCAGCGTCACAGGAGCGTCTATCCCATATGCCTTGGAACCCAGGCGGCCCCGAGACTCCTCCCTCCGGCAGTGGCGGAAATGCGGGTGGTCCAAAGCCAGGACCCTGGGGTGTCCCGCCACCAAAGGATGAACGCGGGGGCGAACCGCCGCGGGATCGCGGCCCCAACGGGCCTTGGGGTGAGGGAAGCGGTCGACGCCCAAATGATGGGGGGCCGCCCGATCTCGACGCATTAATCGCGCGCCTTCAGGCTGCTTTGCGTGGGATGCTGCCGCCCGGCTTGGGCGGCGGAGCTGGCAGTGGCGGGGGACGCGGGGGGGGCGGGTTCAGTCCCGCCATTGGTGCCGGAAGTCTTCTGCTTCTGATGGTACTCGTCGTTGGTGGATGGCTTGCGAGCGGCTTCTACCGGGTGCAACCCGATGAACAAGGCGTGGTGCTGCGTTTCGGAGCCTATCGCGCGACAACGTTCCCGGGTTTGAATTACCACCTGCCGTGGCCGGTTGAATCCGTGCTTCGCCCTGCGGTCACCCGCATTGAGCGGGTGGAGGTTGGATATCGGACCATGGCCGAACCCAGCGCGCGCGTCGTGCGTGGCCGCGACGCCACGCTTCGCGATGTTCCGGAAGAAAGTCTAATGTTGACTGGTGATGAAAACATCATCGACATCGATTTTGCGGTTTTTTGGCGGGTCAGCGATGCCGGTGCCTTTCTCTTCAATACAAGGCACCCCGAAAGCACTGTGAAATCTGCGGCCGAGTCGGTGATGCGTGAAGTGATCGGGCGCACACCCATTCAACCCGCACTGACCGGGGCGCGCGGGGAAATTGAAGCTGCGGTGCTGAAAGGGGTTCAAGCGATCCTCGACGACTACAAATCGGGTGTGGCAATTACCCAAGTGCAGATGCAAAAGGTCGATCCACCCGCAGCAGTGATCGACAGTTTCCGCGACTTGCAGCGCGCCAGTACTGATGCCGACCGTATGCGGAACGAGGCCCAGGCCTATCACAATGATATCGTGCCCCGTGCTCGCGGCGACGCGGCCCGATTGGTCGCCGAGGCGGACGCAGCCCGCCAAGTGTCGACCACGGAATCCACAGGTCAGGCGCAGCGCTTCCTGTCGGTGCTTAAGGCCTATCAGGCAGCCAAGGATGTTACCATGCAGCGTCTGTATATCGAGACGATGCAGAATATTCTGACACATACCCCGGCCACCATCGTCGATGACCGGCTACAAGGTGTGGTGCCGTTCCTATCGCTCGGTGGCTCCGATCGAACGCCGCCGCCGATTGGGCCTGGGATCAAGCCGGGAGCCAGCAAATGAGGAATTTTTCACTTGGCATACTCGCACTCGTAGTGGTGGCAGCGATCACCGCCGGGTCGGCAATGTTCACTGTTCAGCAAACCGAGCAGGTGCTGATCACCCAGTTTGGCGAGCCCAAACGGCTGATTACTGAGCCTGGATTGCATTTCAAAATTCCGATGATCCAGACGATTATCAGCTTCGATCGCCGCTTGCTGGATTATGAAATTCTTGCCGAGGAAGTCATTCTGGGCGACCAGCGTCGGGTTATTGTCGACAGCTTCACCCGGTTCCGGATCGTCGACCCGTTGCGGTACTATCAGGCGGTGGGCTCGGCTGAGACGGGGATCCAAGCACGGTTGAATTCGGTGGTTTCCTCGGCTTTGCGCCGGGTGCTCGGCACCGAACAACTGCTCAACGTGCTATCGTCGAACCGTGGCCACATCATGGGGCTGATCCGAAATCAGGCGAACACCGAAATGAAGGGCTTCGGCGTTGTCGTCGAAGACGTTCGCATCCGCCGCGCGGACCTGCCGGAAGGTAACACCCAGGCGGTGCTGGCGCGCATGCAGTCCGAACGCCAACGGCTTGCGGCCCAAACCAGGGCGGAAGGTGCCGAAGCCTCTGCCCGCATTCGCGCCGATGCTGACCGCGAGCGTACCATTGTGTTGGCAAAGGCCGCGGCCGAGGCCGACCAGTTGCGTGGCCGTGGTGAGGCCGAGGCGATCGCGATCTATGCGACCGCATTCAACCAGGACCCGCATTTCTTTAAGGTTTGGCGGACCCTGCAAGCCTATCGCGATGCCTTCGCTGCGGGAACGTCGCGGCTGGTGATGGTGCCGGGTGAAGGGTTCCTGGATTTGCTGCGGCATCAGCCCCAACCGGGCCCTGATCTAAAGTAAGCGCGGACACCAGATCCGGGCGCGCACCGTATCTTCTGGATTGGCTCCCAACTCCGTCCCGTTCAAGGATTGCCCCCGATGCGCCTGTTTAACTCAACTATACTTGGTCCAGCCGTGGCGTTGTGTCTGACCTCGAGTCTGGCGATCGGCAGGGGGGCGCCGGACAGTTTTGCCGATTTGGCGGAAAAATTACTGCCGGGCGTGGTGAATATCGCCACCACGCAAACCGTCAAAACCCGCGACCGGCCTGGAATTCCAGGCATGCCGCCTGAATTCGATGAGTTCATGCGACGTTTCCAGGAGCGCCAAGGGCAGGGCGGGGATGCGCGCCCGGCGCCGGCACCGCGCAAGATGCAGAGTTTGGGGTCGGGGTTCATCATTGATGCGTCCGGCATTGTGGTGACCAACAACCATGTGATTGACGGCGCCGATGAGATTAATGTGATCACCAGCGAGGGCGTAACGCTTAAAGCCGAGTTGATCGGCCGTGATGACAAAAGCGATGTCGCGGTGTTGCGGGTCAAGCCCGAAAAACCCCTGCCGGCAGTGGTGTTTGGTGACTCTGACAAGGCGCGGGTGGGGGATTGGGTGATTGCGATCGGCAATCCTTTCGGGTTGGGCGGTTCGGTCACGGCGGGGATTGTTTCCGCGCGCGGGCGCAACATCGATAGCGGGCCGTACGACAATTTCATCCAGACCGATGCAGCGATCAATCACGGAAATTCGGGCGGCCCGCTGTTTAACATGGACGGCCAGGTGATCGGCATCAACACTGCCATCTATTCCCCTAGCGGTGGTTCGGTGGGCATTGGGTTTTCGGTGCCGTCGAACATGGCGCGGACGGTGGTAGAACAATTGCGTGATTTCGGCCGAGCCCGGCGCGGTTGGCTCGGCGTGATGATCCAGCAAATGACGCCTGAAATCGCCGAAAGCCTTGGGCTGAAGGAAACCACTGGGGTGATGGTGGCCGGCGTTACCACCGGCGGTCCGGCCGATGCAGCCAAACTGCGCGGCGGCGATGTCATCCTGAAATTTGGCGGCCAGGAGATCAAGGATCGTGCCTTGCCGCGCGCGGTGGCGGAAACCACGATCGGCAAGCAGGTCCCAGTGGTTATCTGGCGTGAAGGCAAGGAAGTCACCATCAGCGTCGCCATTGGCGAAATGCCGGATGACAAGAAGCTGGCCTCCGTTCAGGCCAGCAAACCCGTGGTGCCGGTGGAGCTTTCGACGCTTGGTTTGATGCTCACGACCATCACGCCCGAATCCGCCAAACGATTTTCGCTGAAGGATGGCCAGAAGGGCGTGCTGGTGACCGAGGTCCTGCCAGGATCGCCCGCTGGGGAAAAAGGGCTGAAGCCAGGTGATGTGATCGTTGAGGTGCAGCAGGAGGAAGTGGCGACGCCAGCCGACGTGCTGGACCGGGTGGAGAAACTGCGCAAGGCGGGGCGGAAATCGGCGTTGATGTTGGTGCAGTCCCAGGACGGCGTGCATTGGGTTCCGGTGCCGCTGGCTGGCAAGCCTGGGCGTGCGCCGGGATAGGGTCTGTATGACGACCAAAATCCTGGCGCTTACCGATGGGCTCGGCTCTTGAGTGCGCTTCATTCTGCTGCCAGGGAACCGCTTTGATACGGTTGGCGTTCCACCCCTAATCGCCGACAAGGCGTTTGACAGCAACAGCATCATCCTCGGAGGAGCCGTGATCAACTCACGATAAATTTCAACAAACCCTAGAAGGTGATGTCCGTCGGCGGAGACCCGAAGGCCAGAACCTTGCGACCAATAGTGGGTTGGATGCGGATACTGCGGCTGTATCGACGCACTTAAATCACAGTGGCGCAGGAAGTCGCCCATATTAATGCAACGCAACATAACCGAGCTTACGGTGGCCCAACCGACAAGCGCGGAAGGCGTCGCGACTGAAGCGCGACGAGCTGCGCCAGATGCGACTGCCCAAGGGGAGCACTTCCGATACAGCTTGGCGCCCACGCGCGTGCGGGGAAGAGTCAGTAAATTTTACACCGACGATATGAGTGCGGGGCGGGCACGAAAGAAAGCGGCAATTTTCGTGCCGCTTTCATATTCAGTCATTCGAGGTTGCTTGCCTGGATCGGCGGTAGCGTCGGGCGAGGCCAAGGCCAGCTAGGCCAGAGCCAAGCAGTGCCAGAGTGATCGGCTCCGGCGCGGGTTCACCATAAGTGATTGATACATTGGCCATGACCGCGTTGGCGTCGGTAAGCACGATAAAGGAAATATCGGGCATTGCGTCGAGGAAGCCCAGGATAACGCCGGTGTTTGTGCCGACATTCGCACCGACGATAGTATTCGAGTTCAGCGGGATCTGCGTACCAGTGGCATCAAAGGCAGAGACGGTCGCTGTTGTGAATGCATCGGGATTGAAGTTGAATAGGGCGGAGAATCCAGCGATCGGCGTCGAAAAATACAAAAATACGGTATCGGGCAGGGTAGTTGTGGCGTTTGAATCCGAGTTGACGCCGATAAACCTCGTGGTGCCGTCCCAGGTGCCGTTGTCACCCAGACTATAGGAGCTGCCCCAGCTGAGCAGCGAGCCACCGGTTAGGGCTACTGGATTGCCCTGCCCATCAAGTGGGAATAAGTCAAAACCATTGTTAAGTGTATCTGCCCGGACGGGGTTCAAGTTCCCATTTGTGGTTCCCCAGGTGATGGATTGCATAATCCCCCCGGTCGCCTGCAGCCATGTCTGGTCGATAGATCCATGATAACCAGTTCCAACAAAGGTGCCAGGGCCTGGATCAAGGATGCACCCGGCATTGCCTCCTGCGCAAGTATACGCCGGCATGCCGACGCTATAGGTAACCAAGCTCACACCGGGCGTTCCGTTAGCTGTCTTGAGGTAAGCAGCTGTAGAATCGCTGGTGGTGCCATTCAATCCCATAATCGGATCGGCTGACGCAACACCCACCATCGTCGACATCGCGAGGGCAGAGCTCGCGAGCCAGAAACTTAAAGTCTTAAAATGTCGCATCTGCTCAGGTCCTTCAATCGCCCGCAAAAAAGTCTGCAAGCTGTCAATTCAACTGTACCAACCAAGTCAACTGCACCAACCAAGCTGGCGCTTTCGTGCCACACAAGCGTGAAAATTTATATGCAATCTCCGTGCCGGTTGGTTAATATATTGAATATGCTCGAAAAAAGAATAACCGGATGAAAAGGCAAAGCGGGGACTGTAAAGTTTTCTGACAATTTAAATCGAGGTTGCCCGGCGGCAGGCTTCGGTATCCATTTTCGATCGATTCGGTGACGTCACGCGGCAAAAGCACGGTGCTTCTCTTCGCTGATGAGCGAAAAAAAGAAGCTTCGCCGTAAAAATGAGATGAAATTTTCAGAGATGCCTGATTTCATGGTTGACGGCGATGTGTTCAGCCTGATATCAATATGCTGTTGTTTTTCCTGGCCGCTATTTTGACGCGTCGCGGTCGTTTTTAGGAGTGCCCTCACCATGGTGGCCATTACATCCATTGCCAGTTCGATCGCCCTGACCTGGACGAATGGAGCGGCATGGACTGGTGGCGTTCCTGGCATTGTCGATGACGTTACCATCCTGGCCACGGCGTCAGCGATATCGACGATCACGCTTACGACGGATGTCACCGTTTCGTCGATGACCGTGTCTGGTAGTGCAAGCGGAACGCCACGAGCCGGAACCTTGCAGCTGGTCAACTCTACATCCACGATTACCAATTCTTTGACCTTGACGAATGGGGCTGCCGGCCTCGGCGCCGGTGGATTCTTGAAGACATTCACCGGAAATAATGCGTCTTTCCTTAAGGTGAGCGGGACTGTTACCGGCACCGGCACCGTGCTGATTGCGGTGGGCGCGCTGACGCTGAATACCGCATCGATTGCCTCGACCGGTAGCATGCTCGCGTCTGGGGCGTCGTCGGTTTTGAACGTGGATGTCGGGTCGCTGGGCAGTAGCGCGACAAACTCCTTGAAGGTGGTCGGCGTTGCGGCTGGCGCAACGTTTAATTTGGTTTCTGGTAGCCTTGAACTGACCAGCGGTCTGACCGGCCTATCAAGCGGCACGGTGAAGGTCAGCGCTGGCACGCTGAAGATTGACACCGCCGTTGCAATTTCTTCGACGGGAACGTTATTGGCGGCTGGCGGGACGGTGAATGTCGCAGCCGGCGGCGCGGCGGGTGGCGGCGGTATTGTTTTGGCAGATATCGCCGGTGGCGCTGTTCGCATCGGTGCGACACTTACGGCTGGGACAATCGCATTCGCGGCGTCCGGGACAACAACACAAACGCTGTTTGATGATAGCACAGGTGGAAATGCGCTGGCCGGGCGGAGCATTACCGGGTTTCATGGTACCGACCAGATTGTGGTCAATGGAGCTACACAATATAAAATAATTACTGGTGGCGGAACGACGACTGGCACGATCGGCGCCTTGAACGGCGGTGGCGCAACACTGCAAGTGTTGTCCTTCGCCGGCGGTTTGACCCTTGGGTCAAATAACGATATTATCAGCGGTCAAACACTGACCGCGTCGGCCGCTTGCTATCTTGCCGGTACGCGTGTTTCGACCTTGACTGGCGCGGTCGCGGTAGAAGACCTGATGATTGGCGACCTGCTGCTGACAGCTGATTTCGGTGCGCAGCCGGTGCGATGGATCGGGCAGCGCGCGTACCTTGCCCGTCTCGTGCATGCTCACCATCGCGCAGCCTTGATGCCGATTCGAATCAATGCTGGTGCCCTTGGCGATAATATCCCGAGCGCCGATCTGTTCGTGTCGCCTGAGCACATGATGGTGCTCGACGGCGTGCTCGTCGCGGCCCATAGCTTGCTGAACGGAGCCACGATTACGCGTTTCGACAATCTTG
>JANXRN010000322.1 GCA_025352995.1 Acetobacteraceae bacterium | reverse complement strand
CCGGGTAATCGATCCGGCGGCTTATGTGACTGCCTCGGCCGGCGACGCGCCGAATTTCGCCAACTGGAAGGCGATTTCCGCCCAGGCGCTGGTCACCGGCAAGGTCGATGGCCAGGGCGGCGACAAGGTGCGGGTTGAATTTCGTCTGTGGGACGTGCTGCAAAGCGCGCAAATCCAAGGGACGGCCTATACCGCGACGCTGACCAACTGGCGCCGCGTGGCGCATATCATGTCGGATGTGATCTACGAACGCATGCTAGGCGAGAAAGGCTATTTCGACACCCGCATCGTCTATATCGCCATGTCCGGCCCCAAGGATCGCCGGGTCAAGCGGCTGGCGATCATGGACCAGGACGGCGAAAACAACCGCTTCCTGACCGATGGCAGCTTCCTGGTCTATTCGCCGCGCTTTCATCCGACCCAGGATCGCATCACTTATATGAGCTACTCGAACAACCGCCCGCGGGTTTACACCTTCGATCTCGCGACCGGCCGTCAGCAGATCATGGGCCAGTTCGATGACATAACCCTGTCGCCGCGTTTTGCGCCCGATGGCGCATCGGTGGTGATGGCGCAAACCAAGGGCGGCGGATCGGATATCGTCTCGATCGGCGCCAATGGCAGCGGCGTGCGCCGCTTGACCGATGGCGCCGGGGCGATTGACGTGTCGCCATGTTACTCCCCGGACGGCACCCAAATTGTGTTCAACTCCGATCGCGGCGGCGACCAGCAGCTTTACGTGATGGATGCGGGCGGTGGCGGCATCAAGCGCATCAGCTTCGGCGCCAAGCGCCAATACGCCACCCCGGTCTGGTCCCCGCGCGGCGACCTGATCGCCTTTACCAGCTTCAACGCGTCCACCTTCGCCATCGGGGTCATGCGGCCCGATGGTTCGGGGGAGCGCACGCTGTCCGAGAGCTTCTATTGCGAGGGGCCGACCTTTGCGCCGAACGGGCGAATGATCGCCTTTACCCGCGAAACCGCCTCGCAGGATTCGCGCGGGCGCGGCTATTCGTCCAAACTCGTTACCATCGACATTGCCGGTTTCAATGAGCGGGTGATGAACACGCCTACCGATTCCGGCGACGCGTCATGGTCGCCGCTGGGACAATAAAGCCACAACCGGCGAAAAAGACACAGAAACATGGATGCCATGTGTCTTTTGGGCGACAGCAGGCTTGACCCCGGTAGCGCAACGGGATTAAGCGGCAGGCGTGGAGCAACAAGGGCGGTTTTTCGGGGTTATTTCCGATTCGACCGCAGTTTTAGCTTCCCGAAACCCGCCCGTTCGGGCACAACACCGCTGCACTTCCATTCAAGGACCCAACCGACATGAACATCAAGATTCTGGGCGCCTTTGCCGCCGTGGCGCTGCTGGCGGCGTGCTCATCGGACGACAAGATGGCCACCCCCGCTGCCACCGCTTCGACCTCCAGCAGCATCGTCCCGGGCAGCCAGGAAGACCTGGTCGCCAATGTCGGCGATCGCGTGTTCTATGACCTGAACATGTCCGCCCTGAAGACCGACGGCAAAGCCACCCTCGACCGCCAGGCCGTTTGGCTTGGCAAATGGGCGAAGAACAACGTTCAGGTTGCTGGCAACTGCGACGAACGTGGCACTTCGGAATTCAACATCGCGCTCGGCAACCGCCGCGCCAAGGCGTCGCGCGACTATCTCGTCGCCAAGGGCGTTGCCGCGACCCGCATCAGCACGATCAGCTATGGCAAGGACCGTCCGGTCGCGCTCGGCTCGAACGAGCAGGCTTGGATGCAGAACCGCAATGCCATCACCTCGGTGAAATAAATCCCGCCATTGGCGTGATTTTGGGGAAGCCGGCGGCCGCAAGGTCGTCGGTTTTTCTTTGCGCAGAAATTGACTACAAGCCGCCATCATCAGGTGTTAAGGCGTAGGGCGGATAAGCCCTTGCGCCATCCGCCATCTCGATGCGTGCTGAGAAGATGGCGGATGGCGCAAGGGCTCATCCGCCCTACGTTTTACGGAATACGTCAATGAACCGTGGCTTTGCGTCTTTGTTGCTGTTTGCCCTGATCGTCACGGTTGCAGCCCCCGCCCGCGCCCAGCTTGATAGCCGGGAGGCGATCCAGTTGCAGAACCAGATGGCGGAACTGCGCCGCGATCTGTCGGCGTTGCGTGATCAGATCAATCATGGCGGCAGCGGATCGAACCTTGGTGGCCGACCGGCGCCGGTCATGGTGCCGCAATCGGGCGGCGGCGATCTCAATACCGCCTTGCTCGGCCGGATTGGCCAGTTGGAGGAGCAGGTCCGCCGCTTGCAAGGCCAGGTCGACGAAGCCGAGAACGCCCGCCAGCGTGACGGCGATGCGCTGCGTAAAAGCATCGACGACATGAATTTCAAACTCGGTAACGCGCCCGCTGCCACGGCGCCGGCCAAGCCCCCGACGGCAAATGCCGCAACGCCGCCGCCCGCCGCCAACCCGGTCCGCCGCACCCCCGAACTGGCGCTGCAGGAAGGCAACGCAGCGCTTGCCCGGCGCGACTATACCGCCGCTGAAGCGGCTGCCAAGGAAGTGCTCGGCTTTCCCAAATCGCCGCGCGCTTATGATGGGCAATTTCTGCTGGCCCAGGCCCAGGCCGGGCGGCGGGATTTCGGGGCGGCGGCAGTGGCGTATGACGACACTTACAACCGCAGCCGCACAGGCGGGCACGCGCAGGACGCGCTGCTTGGCTTGGCCAGCTCGCTGGTGGCGCTGAACGAAAAACGCGCTGCCTGCGCGACATTAGACAAAATGCGCGCCGAGTTCGCCACCCCGCGCGCCGACCTCAAGGAAAATGTCGCCAACGCCCGCACCAAGGCGGGCTGCCGCTGATCGCGGCCGACTTCGCGGCTGCGATGGCGGGGCTGGGGCCGTTTGAACCAGCACCGTATCTGGCTGTGGGGGTTTCCGGCGGGGCTGACAGCATGGCGCTCGCCTGGCTCGCCGATCGCTGGGCGCGGGCGCACGGTGGCCGGATAATCTGCCTGATTGTCGACCACGGCTTGCGGCCCGAGGCCGCGGGCGACGCCGTTGGTACCGCCGCCCATCTGGCATCGCAGGGAATCGCGGCTGAAATTATCCGGCTCGACGGTCTCGAACCCGGACCCGATCTGGCGGCGCGGGCGCGGGCAGGGCGCTACGCCGCCTTGGAAGCCGCGTGCGCTGCGCGTGGCGTGCTGCATCTGCTCGTCGCCCATCACGCCGCCGACCAGGCCGAGACGATCATCATGCGGATGCTTGCCGGCAGTGATTCCGATGGGCTGGCGGGCATGGCAGCCTTGGTGGCGCGCAGCCAGATCAGCTTGTTGCGGCCATTGCTGGCGGTGGCGCCGGCCGCGCTTCGGGCATTATTGCGCGAAATTGGCTGGAAATGGGTTGAAGACCCCTCGAACCGCGATCCGCGCTGGCAGCGGGCGCTGCTGCGCGGGTTACGGCGGGATAGTGCGGGGACCGGCCCGGCGATGCGCGCTTTGGTTGCCGCGGCCGCCCGCCGAGGACAAGATCGTGCGGTTCGTGCCCGCGCGACCGCCGACGAATTGGCGGCGAAAGTCGCGTTTTTCCCCGAAGGTTTTGCGGTGCTGGCGCCAGGCCCGATCAGCGTTGCGGCACTCCGGGCGGTGCTGCTTGTGATAGGCGGGAGGCGCTACGCCCCATCCGCGACCCAGCTTACCCAAATCGCCGCCGCGCCGCGCCCGTGCACGATCGCTTGCGTGCGCCTGCTGCCGGCCGGACGGCTGGGCCCAGCGGGGGCGATGCTGGTGGTGCGGGAACGGGCGGCAGAGCCGTCGGGGGAACTGAGCCGGCCCGGTTTACCGTTCGCGGTGCGCCGCACCATATCCGCGCACCGCGATGGCGTTTTTGTGCCGCCAACGCCGGCAACCTAACGGTAAGGAAAACTGATTATATTCTGTCCATAAGGGGATGCGGAGCGATCCGTGTCTCCCCATCTCCATCAGGCGGGGCAAACCGCCGCGCATGGGAAGAAGCATGATTTGTGCCGAGCGTGGATTTGCTGGCATGATATGGGGATGACCATCGGAGTGTGCCCGGCATGTCGCCTGGCACGACCCTAGCGAGAGGACGGGCTGGCCTTGACGGGCTGGCACGCAACAAAAGACAGAATGAGCAATTTCGGCCGAAATCTCGCACTCTGGGTAGTCATTGCCCTGCTGCTGGTGGTGCTGTTCAATTTGTTCCAGCCCAGCTCCGGGCGGGCGCCGGCGACCCAGGTCGCCTATTCCGATTTCGTGGCTGACGTGAATGGTAGCCGGGTCCGCGATGTGCTGATCCAGGGCCGCACCGTCAGCGGCAGCCTGACCGATGGTCGCACCTTCCAGACCTACACCCCGGAAGATCCCAGCCTGGTGGCGCGTCTGACCGAGAAGGGCGTGCGCGTCATCGCCAAGCCGGAAGAGAGCGACAACCCCTTCCTGCATCTGGTGCTGTCGTGGTTCCCGATGCTGCTGCTGATCGGCGTCTGGGTGTTTTTCATGCGCCAGATGCAAGGCGGCGGTGGCCGCGCGATGGGTTTTGGTAAGTCGCGCGCCCGGCTGCTGACCGAAAAGCAAGGTCGCGTAACGTTTGACGACGTGGCCGGCATTGATGAAGCCAAGCAGGAATTGCAGGAAATCGTCGACTTCCTCAAGGACCCGCAGAAATTCCAGCGCCTGGGCGGCAAAATCCCCAAGGGCGTGCTGCTGGTCGGCCCGCCGGGCACGGGCAAAACCTTGCTGGCCCGCGCCATTGCCGGCGAAGCCAACGTGCCGTTCTTCACCATTTCCGGCTCGGACTTTGTGGAAATGTTCGTCGGTGTCGGCGCAAGCCGGGTGCGTGACATGTTCGAGCAGGGCAAGAAAAACGCCCCGTGCATCATCTTCATCGATGAAATTGATGCGGTCGGCCGCCATCGTGGCGCGGGCCTCGGCGGCGGCAATGACGAACGCGAACAGACGCTCAACCAGATGCTGGTCGAGATGGATGGCTTTGAATCGAATGAAGGCGTCATCCTGATCGCGGCGACCAACCGGCCCGACGTGCTTGACCCGGCGCTGCTGCGTCCCGGCCGCTTCGATCGCCAGGTGGTGGTGCCGAACCCGGATGTGAACGGGCGGGAGAAAATCCTCCGCGTGCATATGCGCAAAGTGCCGCTGGCCGCCGACGTCGATCCGAAGGTGATCGCCCGCGGCACCCCTGGTTTTTCCGGCGCCGATCTGGCCAATCTGGTCAACGAAGCCGCCTTGCTCGCCGCCCGCATGGGCAAGCGGGTGGTGGCGATGTGGGAACTGGAACAGGCCAAAGACAAGGTAATGATGGGCGCCGAACGCCGGTCGCTGGTGATGTCGGACGCGGAAAAAACCATGACCGCCTATCATGAAGGTGGCCATGCGCTATGCGCGCTCAATTTGCCGGAATGCGATCCGGTGCATAAAGCCACCATCATCCCGCGTGGCCGCGCGCTTGGCATGGTGATGTCGCTGCCGGAAGGCGATCGCTACTCGATGAGCAAGGCCAAGTGCCTGTCCGATCTGGTGATGGCGATGGGGGGCCGTGCCGCCGAAGAAATCATCTTCGGTGAGGACAAAGTGTCCAACGGCGCATCGGGCGACATCAAGATGGCGACCAATCTGGCGCGCCGCATGGTGACGGAATGGGGCATGAGCCCAACGCTCGGCATGATCGCCTATGGCGATAACAGCCAGGAAGTGTTCCTTGGCCATTCGGTGACGCAGAACAAGAATGTGTCGGAAGCCACCGCGCGCGAAATTGACAGCGAAGTCAAGATGATGATCGACAGGGCATACAAGTCCGCGCACACTATCCTGACCGACCATCTCGCCGATTTGCACGCGATTGCGCAGAATTTGCTGGAGCATGAAAGCCTGTCGGGCGACGAAATCCGCTCCTTGCTGCGGGGCGAAAAAGTGGTGCGCAAGGTGGTGGATGAACCGGCGCCTGAAACCCGCCGTGCCTCGGTCCCGCAATCTGGCCGGCCGGTGCCGCCGGCAGGTGGGTTGGGAGCAGCGCCGCTGCCGGGCTAGTAAGGGTGGATTGGCCTGGATTGCCCGCCCATCGCCCACTGGTGATGGGGGTGCTGAATGTCACCCCGGATAGTTTCAGCGATGGCGGGCGGTACCGCGACGCCGCAAGTGCGATTGAAGCCGGGCGGCTGATGCTGGGGCAGGGCGCCGATCTGCTTGATATCGGCGGTGAAAGCACCCGCCCTGGAGCGCCCGTGGTTGCACCTGATGCCGAGCAGGCGCGGGTCCTGCCGGTGATCGCAGCCCTTGCAGCAACTGGCGCGGTCGTGTCGGTTGATACCAGGAACGCATCGACGATGGCGGCAGCGCTCGCTGCCGGGGCAAGGATCGTTAATGATGTGTCGGCCTTGCGCCACGATCCGGCCGCGGCTGGCGTGCTCGCCGCCGCCGCGTGCCAGGTGATCCTGATGCATATGCGTGGCGATCCCACCGACATGACGACGCGCAAGGCCTATGGCGACATCGCCGAGGACGTGACGGACGAACTTGCCGAGCGGGTGGCGTTTGCCGTTGGCGCCGGCATTGCCCGCGAGAGGATTGCGATCGATCCAGGCATTGGTTTCGCCAAGGGGATGGCGGAGAATCTGGCGCTATTGCCAGGATTGTCCGTCCTGCGTCGGCTCGGCTGCCCGATGGTGGTCGGTGTGTCACGCAAGGGCTTTATCGGGCTGGTGTCGGGCGAAGCCGATCCCGCCAAACGCGCCCCCGGCTCCATCGTCGCCGGCCTGGTGGCGGTGCAGCAGGGCGCCAGCATGTTACGCGTCCACGACGTGCCAGAAACGGTACAAGCGCTAAAGGTCTGGCGCGCCCTGAACCCTCCGAGTACGTAAGCCAACGGCCAGAAACAGATAAAGTTTTTTTGCTTCTATTTGTTCACAAAAAGAAGTCTTGTCTTATTTAACCCAGCATTCCCAAGGAGATTCGACCATGACCAAGCCCCCCACCCGCCGCTTGTTCGGCACTGACGGCATCCGTGGCACCGCCAACACCGCGCCGATGACCGCCGAAATCGCCCTTAAGCTCGGCCAGGCTGCGGGGCTGCGCTTCACCAGGGGCGCGCATCGGCATCGTGTCGTCATCGGCAAGGACACCAGGCTGTCGGGCTACATGATCGAGCCGGCTTTGGTGGCCGGGTTCATTGGCGCCGGGATGGATGTGGCGCTGGTCGGCCCGTTGCCGACGCCGGCGATTGCGTTGCTGACCAGGAGTTTGCGCGCCGATCTCGGGGTGATGATTTCGGCGTCGCACAATAGTTTTGAGGATAACGGCATCAAGCTGTTCGGCCCGGACGGGTATAAATTGTCGGACGCGGATGAGGCGGAAATCGAAGGGATGATGGCCGCCGACCTGGCGCCGCAGCTGGCGCGGCCGGCAAGGTTGGGCCGGGCGGCCCGGTTGGATGACGCGGGTGGCCGCTATATCGAATTTGCTAAAAGCACCTTTCCGCGTGGGCTGCGGCTTGACGGGTTAAAGATTGTCATCGATTGCGCGCATGGCGCTGCCTACAAGGTCGCGCCGACGGTGTTGTGGGAGCTTGGGGCGGATGTGGTGCGGGTCGGCGTGGCGCCGGACGGGTTCAATATCAACCGCGATTGTGGATCGACAGTGCCGCAATTCATCGCCGGTGAAGTGCGACGCCATGGCGCTGACCTCGGTATCGCGTTGGATGGCGACGCCGACCGGCTGATCTTGTGCGATAATTTCGGCAATATCATCGATGGCGACCAGATTTTGGCGTTGATCGCCTGCGCGTTTGCCTCGGCCGGCAAGCTGGTCGGCGGGGCGGTGGTGGCAACGGTGATGTCCAATCTCGGCCTCGAACGCCATCTTGCGGCCAAGGGATTGGCGTTGCATCGCACCGCGGTTGGCGATCGCTATGTGATGGAATTGATGCGCGCCGAGGGCTTCAATGTCGGTGGCGAACAATCGGGCCACATGATCTTGTCCGACTACGCGACGACGGGGGATGGCCTGCTGGCGGCGCTGCAGGTGCTGGCGGTGCTGGTTGAAACCGGCAAGCCGGCGTCGGAAGTTTGCCAAGTGTTCACCAAGCTGCCGCAGAAGCTGCGCAGCGTGCGCTATGACGGGCCATCGCCGCTCGATAATCGCGCCGTCAAGGCAGCGATTGCCGAGGCTGAGCGGGCATTGGCCAGCGGCGGGCGGCTGCTGATCCGCAAAAGCGGCACTGAACCGGTGATCAGGGTGATGGCGGAAGGTGAAACCGCGGATCAGGTCGGGGCAGTGGTGGATGGCTTATGCGACCTGATCGGGGAAATCGCCCAGGGCGAAGGCGGCGGCCAGGCATGAAAGGCCGGGTGCTGATTATCGCGGGTTCGGATTCGGGCGGTGGCGCCGGCATCCAGGCCGATATCAAGGCGGTGACCGCGATGAACGGCTTCGCGATGACGGCGATTACGGCGCTCACCGCGCAAAATACGCGGGGCGTGCACGGGGTGCACATGGTGCCCGGCGACTTCATTGCCCAGCAGATCAGGGTGGTGCTGGACGATCTCGGCGCGGATGCGATCAAGACCGGGATGCTGGGCGATGCGACGACGGTGGCGCTGGTGGCCGACATGCTGCGCCAGCAGGCACGCGACGTGAAGCTGGTGGTTGACCCGGTGATGGTCGCCAAGGGCGGCGCGGCGCTGCTGACCGATGACGCGGTCGCCCATCTGAGGCGTTTGTTACTGCCGATGGCAACGCTTCTGACCCCCAATTTGCCCGAAGCGGCGCTGTTGACCGGGATCGATATTACCGACGAAGCGTCGATGCACCGCGCGGCGGCGGCCTTGCTGACGATGGGACCGGATGCGGTGCTGCTGAAGGGTGGGCATTTGCCGGGCGACAAATTGATCGACCTGCTGACTACCCTTGACGGTACGATTGCCTTTCGTTCGGCGCGCATCAACACGCCCCACACCCATGGTACGGGCTGTACGTTGGCGAGCGCCGCCGCGGCCGGCTTGGCGCAGGGCATGGCGCTGACCGATGCGGTATCGCGGGCGCGGGCGTACGTGCAGGCGGCGATCTTCTCGGCCCCCGGCTACGGCGCCGGGCATGGGCCGCTCAATCATGCGGTAACGGTGGATGTGGCGCGGGTAGCGGGCTTGCGCTCCTAACCGCGTGCCAACCGCCGTTCAACGAACTCCAACCGGTCCTGCCCCCAGAAAATCTCCTCACCGATCACGTAACTCGGCGCCCCGAACACGCCGCGATCGAGGGCTGATTGAGTGTTGGCGGTTTTCATCTCGGTCCAACGCGGCTCGGCGGCGAGCGCCATCAGCTTTGCCGCGTCAAGCCCAACCTCCCCGATCAGCTTGGCGAGCACTGCGTCATCGCCCGGGTTGGCCTCTTCTTCCCACAGCGCTTTCAGCACGCGGTGGGCCAGGCGAATGGCCGGGGCGTCCCCCATGGTTTCGCGCACCGCGATGACGCAGGCCGATGACAGGGTTTCCGAGGTCGGGAAATGCGCCGGTTTGATGGTGATCGGGATGCCGAGGAAATCGCGCCAGCGCGGCAATTCCTGCAAGCGGTAGGCTTGGCGCTGCGGCGATCGCTTCGGCAAAGGCAGCCCGCCGGAAGCCGCGAAAATGGTGCCGAAATCGACCGGCCAGATGCGCAAGGTGGCGTCGTGTTTCGCGGTCATCGCGACAATTCGCGCGGCCCCGAGATGGGTCCAGGGCGAACCCAGGCTGGCGTAATAATCGACATGCAATCCCATCGGGCTTCCCATCGCTGCGTTGTCCTGCAAGTCTGCGCCAGGATCATATTTGGGGGAAGTGCCGCGATGAATATCGATGTCAAAGGAAAGAAAGTGATTGTGGCCGGCGGCAGCCGGGGCATCGGGCGGGCGATCGTGCTGGGCTTTGCCGAGGCCGGGGCGGCGGTATCGTTCTGCGCCCGCGGGGCCGCTGGGTTGGAGGCGACGCGGGCGGACGCGGCGCGCTTCGGCGGCAACGTCCATGTCGGTATTTGCGATTTGTCGAAGGCATCAGACATTGATGCCTATATCTCGGCCGCGCAGTCCGCACTTGGCGGGATTGATGTGCTGGTCAACAACGCATCCGGCTTCGGGCGGGGCGATGATGAAAATAGCTGGGGGCTGAGCCTGGATGTCGACGTGATGGCGGTGGTGCGGGCATCGAACGCGGCGATGGCGGCGCTGTTGGCGTCGGGCGACGGAAATATCATCAACATTGCGTCAGGTTCGGGCCTTGGACCGTCCGTGCGCACGCCGGCCTATGGCGCGGCGAAGGCGGCGACGATCCACTACACCCGCACCCAGGCGGCAGCGCACGCGCATGAAGGGCTGCGCGCCAATTGCGTTTGTCCCGGCTCGATCTTTTTTGACGGCGGCACCTGGGATGTCGCCAAGCGGGATAACCCGGCGCTGTATAACGCGACGCTGGCATCCTGCCCGGCCGGGCGGATGGGCACGCCGGAAGAAGTGGCCAATTTGGTGGTGTTCCTGGCATCGCCGGCAGCGAGCTGGATCACCGCCCAGGTGATCAGCGTCAATGGCGGCCAAGGACTCCGGCGATAGACGCACCAGGGTAACCGCCCTAGTCTCCCGGCAAAATAGCCCGGGAGGCGACATTGAAACTCCGTCACGCGCTGACGCTTTGTGCGGCGATGTTGCCATTTGCGGCCTGGGCGCAACCCAAGCCGGCGACCGGCAGCCTGACCTTGGCGTTGGCCGCCGAGCCGACCACGGCGGACCCGGTGCGCTATGCCGCGGGGGTGGATACGTATCTTATTGGCAACGTGTTCGAGCAGCTGCTGCGCCAGGACCAGGAAGGCAAGCAGCTGAACTGGCTGGCGGAGAGCTACAAGCTTGGCGGCACGGCAGAAAAGCCGGTGTTGGATGTCGCCATCCGGCCCGGCGTGCTGTTCCATAATGGCGATAAGCTGACGGCGAGCGACTTCGAATTCGCCTATCAGCGCTTGCGCGATCCCAAGGACAGCCGCTGGTCGCATTTGCAGGCGATGGTAGAAAGCTTTGAGGTGATTGACGATCTGCATTTCCGCATTCGTTTCAAGGAACCCGACGTCAGCTACCTGATCGGCAATTTGCAGCTTTGGGCGCTGCCGAAAGCCTATACCGAAAAAGTTGGCTTGGATGGGTTCGGGCGCGCGCCGATTGGCACCGGGCCGTGGAAGTTCGTGTCCTGGACGGTAAAAGATGAAATCAAGCTCGAAGCGTTCGATGGCTACTGGAACAAGGAACACCGTCCAGGGGTGAAGAACCTCACCATCAAATTCATTCCGGAGGATCTGACGCGGGTAGCGGCGTACAAGACCGGCGCGATTGACTGGATGGATGCGGTGCCGCCATCGATGGCCGCCGAATTCAAGACGCTGCCGAATACCAGCACGATATCCTTCAATACCGGCAATAATCTTTACTTGAACTTTGCCACCCATCTGCCGAACTCCCCCTTCCGGGACGTGCGGGTGCGGCGGGCGGCGGCGCATGCGATTGATTTCGATGCCATCATCAAGCGGGTGCTGTTTGGCCAAGGCGAACGCTATTCAGAAATTGGCCGCGGGGCGGCGGGCTACGACCCGAGCTTGAAGCCGCTGCCGTATGATCCGAAAAAGGCGCGGGAATTGCTCAAAGAAGCCGGTTTCCCCAACGGGTTCGATACGCCGTGCTATAATTTGACCACCCCGCGCGAATCCAACGTCAAGGAAATGGGGGAGGCATCGTTTGCCTATTTGTCCGCCGTCGGCATTCGCTGCCAGGTGCGGCAGTTGGAATATGGCGCCTGGATCAGCCTTGGACGGCGCGGCCGCAACGGGCCGCCGGAAATGGACGGGGTGATCAGCTGGATGTGGGGGCAGGGGCTGCCGGGCGATCCTGGCATTCCCTGGGCCGGACATCTGCATAGTTTTGAAGCCGGCAAGGGCTGGGGCAGCTACTCCTATACCTCCCTGCCGGAGCTTGATACGCTGGTGGAAGAACAGCGCCGCATCCTTGACCCCGTCGCCCGCGGTGCGCTGCTGCAGAAAATTGCCCGCATCAAGCATGAAGACGTGCTGGGGGGCCTGACGACCTATCTGCCACTGGTGACGTTCGCCTGGCGCACTGACAAAGTGACCTTCAAGCCCTGGCCGACCCCCGGCATCTGGCGGAATTTCCAGGAGATCGGGCTGAAACAGCCGGGATGACAAGGTGCAATCGTTGGCAGTATGACGCGGTGCATGGTCTATCCAGGTCGGCTTAGTCGCGGCGCCGGGCCGCTTTACCGTCAGGCGGCCGCCCAGTTGCGCGCGGCAATTGGCGCGGGCGCGATTGCGGTGGGCGCCGACCTGCCGACCGAGGCCGATCTGGCGCGGGATTTCGGCGTCAGCCTGATTACCGTGCGCCATGCCTTGCGGGACCTCGAAGCCGAGGGCCTGATCAGAAAACGCGCCGCCAAAGCTGCGATGGTGACCGCGCGGGTGCCGCTGGCGACGGTGGCCAGGCCGCTCAACAGCCTTGGCGATGTCGTGGCCGGCACCGCGGGCGCGGCGCTGCGCATTATCGATTACGGCAAACGCATGTCGGACGAAGCGGCCGAGGCGTTCGGGTTAGCCGCCGGGACGGCGCTTTACTGCCTGCGCGGCCGGATGTTCCGCGATGGCGGGCCGATCAGCGAAGTAACGATTTTCTTCCCGCCGGACATTGGCGTCCGGCTCAACCGCGCCGATTTCGACGATGTGGTGGTGTTCCGGTCCGTCGAACGCCGGCTCGGCATCAAGCTATCCGGCGCGCGGATCACCGTGTCCGCCGAATTGGCCGACGCCGCCCTGGCGCGGTCGTTGAAAACCCAGCCGGGGACGCCCATTCTGGTCAACCGGATGCTATGGCACGCCGCCGAGGGTCGCCCGGTGGAGCTGACCATCGCGCGCCACCGGGCAGATCGCTACAGTTTGAGCTACGACGTGTCCTGATCAGCGATCTTTCACCACGCCAATGGTGGCGCCCATCTTGATGGTTTCGCCGGCGTTTTTGACCACTTGGGCAACGATGCCGGCCGCCGGGGCCTCGATTTCCACCACCGCCTTGTCGGTTTCGATTTCGGCGACGATGTCGCCCTTTGCAACGGCCGCGCCATCATCAACCGTCCAGCGCACGAGTTTGCCGGAATCGATGGTCAGATCGCCGAACGGCATGTTGATCAGCGCGCCCTTCAAGGTGCCGAGATTGGGCGCTGGCGGTGGGGCTGCCGGGGGCGCGGCGGCGACGATATCTTCAATCGGCGCCTGCACCCCATCCGGGCGGCCCTTCCAGCGCCAGGGTGGGGTTGCAGTGCCGCCCAGCACTTCCTTGACGCGCTGGGCAACCCGATCGGCGTTGACCAACATGGCGCGTTCCAACGCCGGGCCGAACGGGTGGGTGACTGGCGCGGTATGCAAGCGCGCCACCGGGGCATCGAGGTCATTGAACGCCAGTTCGTTCATTGCCTGACCGATTTCCGCGCCGACCCCCATCATCGGCCAACCTTCATCGACCACCAGCAGATGATGGGTTTTCTTGACGCTGGCTGCGACCGTATCGACATCGAGCGGCTGGATGGTGCGCATGTCGATCACCTCCGCTTCAATCCCGTCCTTGGCGAGCATGTCGGCGGCTTCCAGCGCGCGGTGTACCATCTGGCCGGTGGCGGCGATGGTGATGTGGGCGCCTTGGCGGGCTATGCGGGCGAGGCCGAACGGCACGTAATGTTCGCCTTTCTGAACTGGGCCTTTGCTGGCGAACAACGCTTTCGGTTCCAGCATCAGCACCGGATCGCCCGCGCGCAAGGCGGTTTTCATCAGCCCTTTGGCGTCAGCCGGGGTCGCCGGCATGCAGACGATCAGGCCGGGAATATGCGCCCACATCGAATGGTAGGTGCCGCTATGGTGTGGGCCGGTGCTGCGCACGGTGCCGGCGCCGACGCGGATCACCATTGGCGCGTTCATCTGGCCGTTGCTCATGTAGCGCAGCTTGGCCGCCTGCAGTGCGATCTGCCCGCCGGCTTCGAACAGGAAGTCGGCGAACATCAGATCGGCGATCACCCGCACCCCGGTGGCCGACGCCCCAAGTGCTGCGCCAGTGAAGCCCTGCTCGCTGATCGGCATGTCCACGACACGATCTTCGCCGAATTCCTGGTAGAGATTCTTGGTATGCGCAAAGGTCCCGCCGCGTTCGCCAGTGCCTTCGCCGAAATAAAGGATATTGCGATTGGCGCGCATTTCCTCGGCGATGCCGTCGCGCACCGCGTCGAGCCAGGATGTCTCGGTCGTCTTGGTCGCCGCGCGGGGCGCAATCGCCTCCGGCGGGTTGATCGGGTCGGCATAGGTGTGGCGGAAAACCGTGGCCGGGTCGGGTTCCGGCGACGCGCGGGCGAAATCGACGCTTTCCTGCACAATATCATCGATCCGGGCTTCGATTTCGGCAATCTGGTCAGATGTTGCAATGCCGAATTCGTCGATCAGGCGGGCGCGAAATGTCGTGACCGGGCAGCGCGCCGCCCAGGCATCAACTTCCGCCTGCGACCGATAGCTGCCGGTCACCGGATCGCCCTCGTGGTGGCCGACGGTGCGATAGGTTTTGGCTTCGATTAAGGTCGGGCCAAGGCCGGCGCGGGCGCGTTCGGACGCAATCCGCACGGCCTCCCACATCGC
>JANXRN010000247.1 GCA_025352995.1 Acetobacteraceae bacterium | reverse complement strand
AGCATTAAGGCCGATGCCCACACGCTGGCCCTGCTGGCAAAGAGGCGGTCAGCCTCGGCAAAAATGATGAAATCGGCGAGCCATTTGCCTTGCGGCGTCAGGAACGCGGCAAACACCGGATGGCCAAGTGCTGCAAGCTCGACATCGTTCGAGACCAGCCCCTGCAGGAAGCTGACCCGATCGGCGCCGGTCACCTCAATAATCCCCCTGCCGGGCAGTTCTGCCATTTTTGCCATGCGATAGACTTGGTCATCACGAAGCTTTGTGCAAGTACGGCGCACCCCATCCGGAGCATCCCTCATGGCCGACCATTTCGACCTGCTGATCAAAGGCGGCATCTGCCAATTGCCGTGGGGCGCGGCTGAAACCGATATTGGGGTGCGGGACGGCCGGATTGCGATGATCGGGCCGGCGCGCGACGCATCCGCCGCGCAAATCATCGACGCACGCAACCTCCACGTCCTGCCTGGCCTGATCGACCCGCATGTCCATTTGCGCGATCCCGGCGACGCAAGCATCGAGTCGATCCCGACGGGCACGAAAGCCGCCGTCCTCGGCGGGCTGACCGCAGTGTTCGACATGCCCAACACAACCCCCGCGATCACCAATGCCGAAACGCTCGCCTGGAAACAGGGCTACGCGGCCCGCGAAGCCTGGTGCGACATGGGCCTCTATCTCGGCGGTACCCGCGCCAACACGCCGGACCTTGCGGCGCTTGAACTTGAAGGCGGCGTTTGCGCAGTGAAAATCTTCGCCGGATCATCAACTGGCGATCTGATGATCGAAGACGACCCGAGCCTGGAAAAAGTCATGCTCAGCGGCCGCCGCCGCATCGCCTACCACTCGGAAGACGAATACCGCCTGCAAGCGCGCAAGCCGCTGTTCAAATCCGGCGATCCCTACCGCATGCACATGGAATGGCGGGATGAGGAATGCGCCTTCCTCGGCACCCGCCGACTGATGGCGCTCGCCCGCAAGACTGGCCGGCCCGCCCATATCCTCCATGTCTCAACCGCGCAGGAACTCGATTACCTCAAGGATTTCCGTGACATCGCGACGATGGAAGTGCTGGTCAATCACCTTACCCAGATCGCGCCGGATGTGTACGACCGGCTGCAAGGCTTTGGGGTGATGAACCCACCAATCCGTGGCCAGCGCCACTACGATGCTGCCTGGGCGGCCATCGCGGATGGCACCGTGGATACCATCGGGTCCGATCACGCGCCGCACCCATATGCCGCCAAACTGAAACCCTGGCCGGATTGCCCCGCCGGGCTGACCGGGGTGCAAACCCTGGTGCCGGTGATGTTGGATCACGTAAACGCCGGCCGGCTAAGCCTGGCGCGAATGGTCGATCTGATGGCGGCAGGGCCGGCCCGCGTTTACGGCGTAATTAACAAGGGGCGCATCGCAGCGGGGTATGACGCCGACTTCACCCTGGTCGATCTGAAAAAACAGCGGCGCATCAGCAATGATTGGATTGTCACGCCAGCGGGGTGGACGCCGTTCGATGGCATGGCGATCACCGGCTGGCCGGTTGGCACCGTGGTGCGCGGGCGTCAGGTGATGCGGGAGGATGAGGTGCTTGGAAAGCCAGAAGGTAAGCTAGTCAAGTTCAAGTAAGGACTTCTTTTTGTGAACAAAAAGAAGCAAAAAAACTTTTCCACTTTGGTTCCGAGTGCGCACATACAGAGGTGCGCCAACGGATAGAAAGTTTTTTTGGTTCTTTTTGTTCACAAAAAGAACGCGCTTCCTTACGCCTCCGCCTTATGCGCAATCCCCTGCTCGGACAATACCGACGCAAGCTCGCCAGACTGGAACATCTCGGTAATGATATCGCAGCCACCAACGAACTCGCCCTTCACGTAAAGCTGGGGAATGGTCGGCCAGTTGGAGAAGTTTTTGATCCCGTCGCGCAGATCGGCGTCTTCCAGCACGTTGGCGGTCTTGAACGGCACTTCGAGGTGGTTGAGGATTTGCACCACCCGGGCCGAGAAGCCGCATTGCGGGAACATCGCGGTGCCCTTCATGTAGAGCATCACGGGGTTTTCGGTAATTTCGGCCTGGATACGGGCGTCGGTCGGGCTGCTCATGGTGGGTGCTCCTTATTCCGGTGCGGAGGTTTGCAAGGCGAGGGCGTGAAGTTCGCCGCCCAT
>JANXRN010000232.1 GCA_025352995.1 Acetobacteraceae bacterium | reverse complement strand
ACCCTTAAGGGGGGCTGGAATGAAGCAGGGGGTTAGGTACGGGTTGCAATCCGCACCTAACCCCCTGCTTCATTCCAGCCTTGCTTTCTTGGGATAGGGTCCAGGGCGACTGCCCTGGTGGGGGTCGAGGGGGCAACGCCCCCCGTCGTTCTTGCCTTACCACCCCCCACAAACCCTTGCGTCATGCTCCCGATGGCACTACGGAGTGCGTCCCACGATGGGCGCGTAGCTCAGCGGGAGAGCGTCCCCCTGACACGGGGAAGGTCACAGGTTCAATCCCTGTCGCGCCCACCATCGTGGCTCCCCTCTTGCTCAAATGGTTTTATCCCCCGACAATCCTGGGTGAGGAAGTCACAAGGGGATGTTTGGTGAGCGGTTTCAAGAGCACTGAGAATTACATTGCGTCGCGCGATCTTGAGGTTGCGGTGAATGCGTCGGTCAGTTTGCAGCGGCCTTTGTTGGTCAAGGGCGAGCCTGGCACTGGCAAGACGGTTTTGGCGCATGAGGTTGCCAAGGCGTTGGGGATGCCGCTGATTGAGTGGCATGTGAAGTCGACCACCAAGGCCCAGCAGGGCTTGTATGAGTATGATGCGGTGTCACGTTTGCGGGACGGCCAGTTGGGCGATGCGCGGGTGCATGATATTGGCAATTACATTGTGCGCGGCAAGTTGTGGGATGCGTTTGACAGCGATAAGCCGGTGGTGGTGCTGATTGACGAGATTGACAAGGCGGACATCGAGTTCCCGAACGATCTGCTGCTTGAGCTCGATAAGATGCAGTTCTTTGTTTATGAGACTCGCAAGACCATTGCGACCAAGCATCGGCCGGTGGTGATCATCACCTCGAACAATGAAAAGGAATTGCCGGACGCGTTTTTGCGCCGTTGTTTCTTCCATTATATTCGCTTCCCGGATCGTGAAACGATGGAGCTGATTGTTCAGACCCATTATCCCGATATCAAGCAGGATTTGGCGCGGGAGGCTTTGAATGTGTTCTTCAAGCTGCGCGATGTGCCGGGTTTGAAGAAGAAGCCGGCGACGTCGGAATTGTTGGATTGGCTAAAGCTGCTGATGATTGATGATTTGGATCCGGAAGTGTTGCGGTCCAAGGACGGCGCCCAGGTCATTCCGCCGTTGCATGGTGCGTTGCTGAAGAACGAGCAGGACGTGCATTTGTTTGAGCGTCTGGCGTTCTTGTCGCGGCGCGGGGGCTGATCGATGTTCGCCCCCTTCATTCTGGCGTTGCGGACGGCTGGGTTGCCGGCGTCGGTGACGGAATATCTCACCTTGATTGGGGCGATGAAGGCCGGCGTGGCCGACTATAACATCGATGATTTCTACTATCTGGCGCGGGCGACTCTGGTAAAGGACGAGCGGTTTCTTGACCGTTTCGACCGGGTGTTTGGCCAGGTGTTCAAAGGGCTTGAGGCGCCTGAGGGCATTGACGTCGAAAACCTGCCGGAGGAGTGGCTGAAGTCGCTCGCCGAGAAGTATTTAACCCCTGAAGAAATGGAGAAGGTTCAGGCGGCAGGCGGGTTCCAGGCGTTGATGGAACTGCTGAAGCAGCGCCTGGCGGAACAGAAGGAACGTCATCAAGGCGGATCGAAATGGATCGGCACCGGTGGCACCTCCCCGTTTGGCGCCAATGGCTATAATCCGGAAGGCGTGCGGATTGGCCAGAATGAAAGCCGCCATCGCCGCGCGGTCAAGGTCTGGGACAAGCGGGAATACAAGGACCTTGACGATAATATCGAGTTGGGGACCCGCAACATCAAGCTCGCGCTGCGCAAGTTGCGGCGCTTTGCCCGCCAGGGGCAGGCGACGGAGCTCGATATTGCCGACACCATCCGCAGCACCGCCAAGAACGCTGGCAGCCTCGATCTGAAAATGGTGCCGGAACGGCATAACGCGATCAAGGTGCTGCTGTTCTTCGATATTGGCGGCTCAATGGATGAGCATGTGCGGGTGTGCGAAGAGTTGTTCAGCGCATCGCGCGGTGAGTTCAAGCATATGGAATATTTCTACTTCCATAATTGCGTTTACGAACGGGTGTGGAAGACCAACAAGCGCCGCCAGGAAAGCAGCATGTCCACCCATGACGTGATGCGCAAATACGGGCCGGACTACAAGGTGGTTTTCGTTGGCGACGCCAGCATGTCGCCCTACGAAATCAGCCACGCCGGCGGCAGTGTGGAGCATTGGAACGACGAGTCGGGGGCGATCTGGGTCGATCGACTGACCCATCATTTCCGGCGCTTTGCCTGGTTGAACCCGCGGCCGCAGAAAAGCTGGGACCATGCGATGTCGATTAATATGGTCAAGCAACTGGTGGAAGATCGGATGTTCCCGATGACGTTGGGTGGGATTGAGCTGATGACGAAGGAACTCAGCAAGTAATACCATTCCCTGAAGAGGCTGACTAACCTGTGGGAATTCCCATTCGTCTGAAAGGCTGATCTGACATCGGCGTTTTGCGGTTCGTATTCTGGAGCATGTCACGGGCGCACCAGTTGCGATCACGCGGGATGAGTTCACAGCGACGCAGCTTCGCCGCCTGCTGGCGTTGGTGCTGGAAGGCCGGCCGCGGCGCGAGGCGGCGGTGCTTAACGGCATGGATCGGCAAACCCTGGCCGATGCGCGGACCTACGGACGGAGGTTGCGCGCCTGTGGTTGGTCGAGGTGCTTGGGGCCACGATCAGCACCTGGCTTGGCGAACTCGGCCTGACCCGGTTGCAGCCGCGGCCGGTGCATCCGAAGCAAGACCCTGATGCGGAAACCGGCATGACAACGCCCGACGCAAACACCGAAATGATGAGCTTGCATCTGGTAGAAATCAGCACTCAGGTCGCCAGGGGTGCCACGGCCGTGCTCGTCTGCGACGGCGCGGGCTGGCACCAGCAGGGCGGTGCACTGATGGTGCCTGACAACATCGTGCTGATGCATTTGGCGCCCTTCGGCCCAGAGCTGAACCCGATGGGAAAAATCTGGAACGATCTACGCCAGAACAAACTTTGCGCCCTGGTGTGGGGGAGCTACGACGACATCGTCAACCCGTGCAAAGACGCGTGGAGCTGGCTCATCGAAAATCCAGCCCGAACCATATCTATCGGCACGAGGGATTTGGTATGTGTCAATTTTTAGAAGGGGCGGTTTTACCGCGAGCGATGAACGCAAGGGCTTTCGGATGAAAGGCCATACACGGAGTCACGTTCAATCGCTGTTTAAGCCGCCTGCAAGGTCGGAATTGCCGCAATCACCTCCGCCAACCCACGTTCCGCCCCCCACAAATCATAGGCCTGCTGCATCGCCAGCCAAAGCGCCGGCCCATTGCCACATAACTTCCCCAGCCGCAGCGCCATGTCCGGCGTTACGCCCGCATCTTCGGCCAGAATGCGATGCAAAGTCTGACGCGAAATCTGCAAATGCCTTGCGGCGGCGCTGACATTCAGCCGCAATGCCGGCAGCACGTCTTCGCGCAGGATCGCACCGGGATGGGTCGGCGCGCGCGCTGCGAAACGCATGGGAATTGCTTGGGTCAATGCTAATTCTCCAGATTAACGTCAACAGCATTCTTGTCGAGCCAGCCAAAAGTCAGGCACCACGGGCCATTGATATGCACACTGTAGCGCTGGAGTTTCCCGCGCAACGGATGGTAGTCAAACCCCGGCACCAACATCTGCTCCGGCGTGAACGCCTGGTTCAGCGCATCAAGTCGGCGCATGAGCCGGGAAACCAGGCGTTGATCCAGCCGGGAAGCGTCATCACGCGTCCAAAACCGCTCCAGCGCCTTGTTTCGAAAAGATGCGATCACCGAGGCAGTGTAGCCTTAGACGAGATATGTGTCAAGAATTTCATTACATAAAAGCGTGCCATTGCCGCCCCTCCGCTTCAATGGCTATCCTCGCCCCAAGGCCGGTGATTTGGCCATCCATTTGAGGGCGATCCCATGAACATCTACCCCGCCGTATCAGCCATCACGGGCGATCTCGGCTTCGATCCTGACGCGCTGCATGAAAAATACCTCGCCGAACGCGACCGGCGGGTGCGTTCTGACGGGGTTGGCCAGTACCAGGAAGTCGTCGCCGAATTTTCCCGCTATGTCGATGACCCGTATGTCGCGCCAGGCTTCACCCGCGATCCGGTTTTTGATGAGGTTGAATTTGCCATCATCGGCGGCGGTTTTGGCGGCCTGCTGATGGGCGCGCGGCTGCGTGAAGCCGGCTATGAAAGCCTGCGGGTGGTGGAAAGTGCGGGGGATTTCGGCGGCACCTGGTACTGGAACCGCTATCCGGGTGCGATGTGCGACGTCGAATCCTACTGCTACCTACCGCTGCTGGAAGAACTCGGGTATATTCCCAAGCATAAATATTCTTTCGCCCCGGAAATACTTGAACATAGCCGTCACATCGCCCGCCATTTCCGGCTTTATGACAACGCGCTGATGCAAACCACCATCACCGATATGCGCTGGGACGAAGCCGCCCAGCGCTGGATTATCAGCACCAATCGCGGCGACAAGTTCCGCGCCCAGTATGTGATGATGGCCAACGGCCCGCTCAGCCGGCCGAAACTGCCCGGCATTCCTGGCATCAACAGCTACAAGGGCCACACTTTCCACACCAGCCGCTGGGATTATGGCTATACTGGTGGCGACAGTTTCGGCAATCTTGATGGCTTAAAGGACAAACGCGTCGGCATCATCGGCACCGGCGCGACCGCGGTGCAGTGCGTTCCCCATCTCGGCGCCTCGGCCAAGGAACTCTACGTCTTCCAGCGCACCCCGTCATCGGTTGATGTTCGTAACAATAGTGAAACGGATATGGCGTGGGCCGCAACCCTCACACCCGGTTGGCAAAAGCGTCGGATGGAGAATTTCAACATCCTGGTCAGCGGCGGCGATCAGGATGAAGATTTGGTGCATGATGGCTGGACTGACATTTTCCGCAACCTGACCGGCAAGGCCGCCGCTGACGCTGCGCGCAAGCTCGGCCGCCGCCTGACCGGCGATGAGGCCGCGCAACTATTGACGCTCGCCGACTACAAGAAAATGAACGAAGTGCGCGCCCGCGTCGATGCGATCGTGCAAGACCCCGCGACCGCTGCGGCGCTCAAGCCCTGGTATCGCCAATTCTGCAAACGCCCGTGCTTCCATGACGAATATTTGCCGACCTACAACCGGCCCAATGTCCATCTTGTCGATACTGGCGGCAGTGGCGTCGAACGCGTGACCGAAACCGGCGTGGTAGTGAACGGGCAGCACATCGAACTCGATTGCCTGATCTTCGCCACCGGCTTCGAGGTCGGCACGTCCTTCACCCGCCGCGCTGGCTACGAAATCGTCGGCCGCGATGGGGTGAAATTATCGGATTACTGGAAGGACGGCATTCGCACCTTGCATGGCCTGACGACGGATGGTTTTCCGAACTGCTTCTTCGTGGGGCGCACCCAGGCGGCGGTGACGGTGAATTTGCCCTTGTCGCTGGAAAATCAGACCAGGCACGTGATGCATATGTTGCAGGAAGCGCGTGCCCAAGGGGCGAAAACCCTGGAACCGTCGTCCGAAGCGGTGGCGGACTATGTCAGCGAAATCCGCCGCCTTAACGTGAATGGCTCGGAATTCTACGTCGAATGCACGCCGGGCTATTACAACAGTGAAGGCGCGGTCGGGAACAAGAACGGGTTTTTCTCGGAGACTTATGGCGCGGGGTCGCTGAAGTTCTTTGAGATATTGGGGCAGTGGCGGGCGGAAGGGTTGCCGGGGGTGGTTTTGCGGTGAAGGAAGCGCGTTCTTTTTGTGAACAAAAAGAAGCAAAAAAACTTCATGACGGTACTCCCTAGCCGTGGG
>JANXRN010000203.1 GCA_025352995.1 Acetobacteraceae bacterium | reverse complement strand
CTTCGGGCTGGACCGCGCCCTGCCAGGCCGGGCCGCTCGCATCACCGAACTGCTCGATATGGTCGGGCTCGATCCGGCAATGGGCGTGCGGTCGCCTGATGCGCTGTCGGGCGGCCAGCAACAGCGTGTGGCGCTTGCCCGCGCGTTGGCCCGCGCGCCGCGGCTGATGCTGTTGGATGAGCCGTTTTCCGCCCTTGATACCGCCTTGCGGGACACCACCCGCAAGGCGGTGGCGGATTTGCTGCACGCGGCCGGCATCACTACCATTCTGGTGACGCATGATCAGGCCGAAGCCTTATCCTTCGCAGACCAGGTCGCGGTGATGGGTGACGGGCATTTGCTGCAACTTGGCCCGCCGCAAAGTCTCTACCGTCACCCGATCAGCAAACAGGTGGCTTGTGCGCTGGGCGAGACAATTATCCTCCCGGCCCACATCGCTGATGGCATGGCCCATTGCGTGCTCGGCGCGATCGCAGTCAATGACCCGACGCCGCGCGCGACGGCGGAGATATTGTTACGGCCCGAGCAGATCGCGCTCGGCCCGTCAGGCGCAGTCGGGACGGTGATCGATTGCGACTTTGCCGGGGCATTTTGCGCCATCACTTTGCGACTGGACGGCGATCAGGTTTTGCAGTTGCGTCAGTCAAGCCTCACCGCGCCAGCGGAAGGCACTCGGGTGGGGGTTCAGGTGCTGGGACAGGCGCACGTCTTCAGCGCCTGATCAGGTCGATAATGTCGGCACCCGCCCGGACATCGCCGAACACCTGCATGATGCTGCGCACCCCGCCGAGATGGGCTTCCCGGTCCGGCGCGGTGACGCTGTCATGCGGCATGAAGACGCGGAAATCGCGCATCATCGCGTCGCGCGCGGTTGATTCGCAGCAGATGTTGGTGGCGGTACCTGCGATGATCACCGTGTCGATGCCACGGTCCCGCAGCATGGCTTCAAGGTCGTGGGGGTTGCGCAGAAATGCGCTGAAGCGGAATTTCGGCAGTACATTGTCTTGCGGCGCGCGCGCGACATCGCGATGCAGGCTTTGCCCAAACCCACCTTCCGCCAGCGCCACCCGTGCCGGCGCACGCAATTCCGGCCGCACGAACGGATCGAAATAGCCCGGCCAGCCATCCGGACCGACGGCCTGGCACAACCAGAACACCGTCCCGCCCGCATCGCGTAGCGCCCCGGCGAGGTGATTGATTTTGGGCAGAATCGCGCGCGCCCGGCCGGCACGATCGAACGGCGCATCGTCGGCAAGCCAGGCATTTTGCATATTGAGCGCCAGCAGCGCCGTGCGCGCTGGGGTGATCGCGGCATGCACCGCCATCCCGGCCGCACGCCGCGTGGCCATCGCGATAAGATCGTCAGGCAGGGATTCGTGGGTCACGCGACCTCCAGCAGGCGTTGCGTATAGGGATGGTTGGGGGCGGAAAACACTTGCGCGACCGGTCCATGTTCGACCATCTCGCCCGCACACATCACCGCGACATTGTCGGCGATGGCGCGCACCACCGCGAGGTCGTGGCTGATGAACACGTAGGTCAGGCCAAATTCGACGCGCAATTCAGCTAGCAGCGCCAGGATTTGTGCCTGGACCGAAACATCCAACGCGCTGGTCGGCTCATCACAAATCACGATCGACGGGCGCATGATCAGCGCGGTAGCAATCGCCACCCGTTGGCGCTGCCCGCCGGAAAGCTGGCCCGGCCGCGCGCTGACCAACCCGGCCACGAGCCCGCAGCGCGCCATCATCGCTCGCATCGCCGCCTCGCGCGTATCGGGCGCACCGATGGCGTGAACATCGAGCGGCAGGCGAATGATATCGCCAATCGTCCGGCGGGGATTCAGCGAGGAATACGGGTCCTGAAACACCGGCTGCACCTGGCGCGCCAGGCCAATGCGGCCAACCGCGCCCAGCGCCTGCCCGAACAACGTCACCGTGCCACTGTCCGGCCGTTGCAACCCGAGCAACACCCGCGCCAGGGTGGATTTGCCGCTACCGCTTTCGCCAACAATGCCCAGCACCCCGCCGCG
>JANXRN010000195.1 GCA_025352995.1 Acetobacteraceae bacterium | reverse complement strand
TCGATGCGCGCCTTGAGCACGACGATCTCGGCCCGGGCGCGCTCGAGGTGAGGCACGACCGGCAAAAGCGAGAGGATCAGCGCGTCCTTCTCGCCGTCGGTCAGCCTGGATAGGTCAGAAGGCGGTGCCACGCCCAACTTGAATCGAAGCGCACGTGGCCGCGTCAACCATATTCTTGCTCAGGCAGCGAAATACGCCGAACTGGGATACCCGGGTGAGCAATTACCCCGTATCCGTGAATGTTATGCAGGCCTCGTGGATTTTAGTTCTTGCTTGCGAGAACTTGTTGACCTTCCTTCCTGTTTGAAACGCACGGGTCTGCATATAGATCCTCTTGATAAATTTGTTCCATACGTAGCGATCAGGTTCCAGGGCAGCTCAGTCAGAGCGGTTGCTAAAACCCCCACCCCCTAACCCGCCGAGCCTCCTGCTCCGCCGTCAACCCAAGCGGCCCGTCCGCAACTTGCCGCGGCGGGTTCAGCAACGCCTCCGGGTTCAACCAGCACTCCACCCGCCCCAAACTCCGCGTGCAATATGGCGGCGGCTCAGGCACCGGCTCCACCGCTCGGCAGTATGTCTTCCCCTGTTCCAACCGCACGATCGAACAATCCCGGCCCGATGCAACCGAAACCAGCGCATCCCCCACGCCGCGCCCGAACACGATCACGCTCGCCACATTGGCGCCAACCAGCGCGCCGGTCGGCTCCACCGCGCAGCCCGCCAGCGCCAGGCACAGCGCGATCCCCATAAAAATCCTGCGATCCATCCCGCCAGCATGGCGAAAATCCATGAAGGATGCGTTGCCGGTTTGCCCCGGCAGCCGCGCGCCGCTATGGTCCGCCGCCATTCCACCCGCACGGCGAGCCGGCGCGTACGAAAGAACACAAGTGCCCGACATCTTTGATGAAGTCGACGAGGATCTGCGCGCCGACCGGGCGCAAAAGCTGCTGCAACGCTATGCCGGCGTGCTGATTGCCGGCGCGATTCTGGTCATTGCCGCCGCCGGCGCCTGGCAGGGCTGGAAATATTATGAAACCCGCGAAGCGCTGCGCCTCGGCGGCATTTACCTCGCCGCGATGCGCGAGGCCGATGCTGTGCCACCCGGCCCCAACGCGGCTGCCGGCTTCACCCAGGTCGCCCGCGAAGCCGATGCCGGCTATCGCAGCCTGGCCCGCATGCGCCAGGCGGCACTCGCCGCCCAAGCCGGGCAGACCGCCCAAGCGCTGGCGCTGTGGGATCAGGTGGCGTCCGATAGTGCTGCCGACCGGTTGCTGCGCGATACCGCGAGCCTCCATTGGGCGTTGGCGCAAATCGATATTGCCGGCCCGGGCGATGGCCTGGTCGAAGCGCGGCTGAAAACGCTCGTCGCGCCAACCAATCCGCTGCGCGCGCTGGCCGATGAAGGGCTGGGGCTGCTCGCCCTGCGCCAGGGCAAACTCGATGCCGCACGGGCAACATTCAAACAATTGGCGCAGGACGTCACCGCGCCGCAAGGCGTGCGCGGTCGTGCCAACGGGCTGCTCACGCAGCTCGGCGGCTGATCCGGAAAGGGTCCAGAAGAATGATTTCCAAAGTCTTGGCGCGCCGCGCCGTCGCCATTGCGGTCTTCGCCGCCAGCCTGCCGATCGGCGGATGCAGCCTGTACGATAGCTGGTTCGGCGACGAGAAGGAAAAGTTGCCCGGCACCCGGGTTGCTGTCTTCAGCGAACGCGATCCGCTGAAAATTGACGTGCTGGGCGACCGCAAAATCACCCTGCCGGCGCCGCAAACCAATGCCGACTGGCCGCAGCCCGGTGGCCAGCCCACCCATGATGGCGATCACCCAGCCGCCGCGGCGACCATGGCCCGCGCGTGGGAAACCAAGATCGGCTCCGCCGGCGGCTACCGGTCCCGCATCACCGCCCAGCCGGTGATTGCCGACGGGCGGGTTTATGCGATGGATAGCGACGCTAGCGTGGCCGCCGTCGATGCCGCCAGCGGGCGCATCGTCTGGACCCGCGATACGCGCGGCGACGACGACCGCAGCACCAATATCGGCGGCGGGTTGTCCTTCGCCAAAGATGCCAAGGGGGTTGATACCGTCTTCGTGGTCACCGGCCGCGCCGATCTGCTGGCGCTCGAACCCGCCACTGGCGCCATCCGCTGGCGCACCAAGCTGCCCAATGCGGCGCGCTCCGCGCCCACCATTGGCGATGGCCGGATTTACATTGCCACCATCGACAGCCAGCTGATCGGGCTGTCATCGCTCGATGGCAGCAAACTCTGGTCCTATCAAAGCTTCAGCAATGATACAGCGATGCTGGGCCTGCCGGCACCGGCCTTTGCCGATGGCATCGTGATCGGCGGCTTCGGCGCCGGCGATCTGGTGGCCTTGCGCGCAAGCTCCGGGACTTTGGTCTGGCTCGATAATCTCGGCGTGTCGCAGGGCCGCACTTCGATTTCCGATCTTGCCTCGATCCTCGGGATGCCGGTGATCAAGCGCGGCCGGGTGCTGGCGGTGGGGCTAGGACGCCAGTTGGTGGCGCTCGATCTGCGCTCCGGCCGGCGCCTGTGGGAACGCGGCGTGGCGTCGAGCCAGACCCCATGGGTCGCCGGCGACTGGGCCTTTGTGCTCACCGCCAATAACGTCGTCGCGGCAGTCACCCGTGAAGACGGCTTGACCGCCTGGACCACCCAGCTGCCGCGCTTCGGCAACGTCGAAAAACAGTCCGACCCGATCACCTGGGCCGGCCCGGTGCTGGTCGGCGATCGGCTGGTGGTGGCGGGCAGCACCGGCGAAGCGCTGGCGATCAGCCCCTATACCGGCGAAATCCTCGGCAAGCAGAGCCTCGGCGGCCCGGTTTCAGTGGCGCCTTCGGTGGCTGGCGGCACGCTTTATGTGATCACTGACAACGCCAATCTGGTTGCAATTCGCTAGTGCAATATCGCTCGACGCTACCGAGCGATTAAATTGCACGCCCCAACAAAGAGCTAGAGCATGATCGGACTCCGCCTGTGACCCAACCCCAAACGATCATGCTCTAGATGGAACAAGCTGGACCTCTGCCTGTCGTTGTGATCGCTGGCCGGCCGAATGTCGGCAAAAGCACCCTGTTCAACAAACTGGTGGGCCGGCGGGTTGCCATTGTCGCCGACACCCCGGGCGTGACCCGCGACCGCAAGGATGGCGAGGCAATGTTGCGCGGCCGGTTGGTGCGCCTGGTTGATACTGCGGGCCTCGAAGAAAGCGCCCCCGACAGCATTTACGGCCGCATGCGCGCAAGCTCGGAAACCGCTGTCAGCAGCGCCGACCTGGTGCTGTTCGCCGTTGATGGCCGCGCCGGCATCACCCCCGCCGACCATCATTTCGCCGACTGGCTGCGGCGCCAGGGCCGGCCGATCCTGGTCGTGGTCAACAAGGCCGAAGGCCGGCTTGCCGGGCAAGCCGCGCTTGAAGCCTTCGAACTCGGCCTCGGTGAACCGATTGCGGTGTCCGCCGAACATGGTGAGGGCATAGCCCAGTTGATGAGCGAAATTGCCGACCGCCTGCCGCCGCCGATCGAGGACGAAGACAAAGCCGCGATCCTCAAGCTCGCCATCGTCGGGCGGCCGAACGCCGGCAAATCCACCTTGCTCAACCGGCTGCTGGGCGAAGAACGCATGATCACCGGGCCGGAACCCGGCCTGACCCGCGATGCCGTCGCGGTGCGCTTTGCCGATGCCGATGGCAATCTGGTCGAACTGGTCGATACTGCCGGGATGCGCAAACGCGCGCGGGTGGAAGACAGCCTCGAAAAACTTTCGGTTGGGTCGTCCATCCACGCGCTGAAAATGGCCGAAGTGGTGGTGCTGGCAGTCGACGCCACTGAAGGGCTGCACGAACAGGATTTGCAGATCGCCCGGCTGATCGAACGCGAAGGCCGCGCCTGCGTGCTGGCGCTGACCAAATGGGATGCGGTTGCCGATCGCGAAAAAGCCCGGCGCGGCATTTCCGATCGGCTCGAAACCAGTTTGGCGCAGATGAAGGGCATCCCGGTGGTGCCGCTGTCCGGGCTGACCGGCGTCGGCGTCGCGCAATTGCTGCCGATGGTGCGCCGCGCGCATGAGGTGTGGAATTCCCGCGTCGGCACCGGCGCGCTCAATCGCTGGTTCGAAGACGCGCTGGAAAAACATCAGGCGCCGTTGGTCAGCGGCCGCCGGTTGAAGCTGCGCTACATTACCCAGGCCAAGGCGCGCCCGCCGACCTTCGTGATTTTCGGCACCCGTGCGGAACAAACCCCGGAAGATTACCGGCGTTATCTGGTGAATAATTTGCGCATCGAATTCGACCTGCCTGGCACCCCGGTGCGCTTGCAGTTCCGCGGTTCGGACAATCCTTTTGATAAAGAAAGCTGACATCGGTCACCGGGCCGTCTATGCTGATCGGCAATCAATCGCCGGGAGCGTAGCGTCGATGCGAATTTTCTGTCTCGTTGGATTGCTGGTACTGACGGCGCACGCGGCCTATGCCGAGCGAACCATCCATGCCCGGCTCGATCATTCGGTCGCCGAATACGATGTCGCGGCCGACCTGACTTACATAATGACCGATACTGCCGACTGGACGTTACTGACCCAGCGCGGGCTTGCCGGGCGCGACCGCGCGGCGCGCAGCTTCTATCCGGACAAGCAAAGGCTGGAACTGGTCGAAGCCTGGGTAGAACAGCCCGATGGGGTGCGGATCATCGTGCCGCCGACCAGCATTTTCACCCGCCCCACCGCCGCCGCCCAGAACGCGCCCGGCTTCACCAGCAGCCAGACCACCACGGTGCTGTTTCCGCAGCTGCGCGAAGGCAGCCGCACCCATATCAAATGGAAGCTTACCCAGTTCAAATCGACGATGTTTGGGTTCGATGCCTATAATATCGGCAATTTTTCCTTCGATACCGTGCTCGATGAAACCCGGATCAACCTGCCCGCCTCGGTCCCGCTGGTCTGGCGTACCCGCGGCTTTGCCGTCGACGACGCCACCAGCGATGGCGTGCGCCATATCGTCGCTGCCGTGCGCGATACCCCGGCGCAGGAAATCGAACCGGCGATGGTCAGCACGGTGGATTTCCAACCGCTGTTCCAGGCCACCACTTTGCCGGACTTCGCCGCCATCGGCGCCATCGCCGCCCGCGAAGCGGCCGGACGTGCAGCCGTAACGCCCGAAATTCAGGCGCTTGCCGATCGTATCGCCGGATCGCGCAGCGGGATCGACGCGGCCCGCGAGATTTATAACTGGGTGACGACCAATATCCGCTACGTCGCGGTGTATTTGAACACCGAAGATGGCTGGGTACCCCATCCGGCCGCCCAAGTGCTCAAGGCCGGCTATGGCGACTGCAAGGATTACAGCGTGCTGATGCAGGCCTTGCTCGCCGCGCGCGGCATCAAGGCCGACATGGTGGTGGTGAACTGGGGCACCGAATTTGGTGAACCGATACTGTGGACGCCCTATTTCAACCACGCCATCGTTTATTTGCCGGAGTTCGATATTTTCCTTAACCCGACCAGCCGCTATGCCAGTTTCGGCACGTTGGATGCGACCTTGCGCGGCAAGTTCGTGGTCCGGCTGACCCCGGAAGGCCAGACCATGCACACCCCGGCCAGCACGCCAGACAATATGCGCTACCGGATGCATGCCCGGATGCGGCTCGACCGCGACGGCACTATCACCGGACAGGCCGGGTACGATCTGTCGGCGAGCGTTGCGACCATTTTGCGTGGTGAGATCGCAACAGCGTCATCCGGGGCCAAGATGGCTGAAGCATTGCTGGCGCGGACGCAGGAAGGCGGGTTCGGGGACCTCACTTACTCCAACCCGCGCGATCTGGCGGATGATCTGCGCTTGCAGGGCATCTGGACCAGCCCGCGCGCGGTCAACCCGCAGGGCGGCGATGTGGTTTTGCGGGTGCCGGCGGGGCCGGACTTGGTGTCGCCATCGGTCGTGCGGATGAAAATCTCCCCAACTGGACCACGCCGGCTGCCGCTGTTCGCCGAGGCGCGGGATTTCGGCTGGGACAGCGTGATCGATCTTCCCAAGGGGATGAAGGTGGTGCGCCTGCCTGACGATGTCGATGTCAGCAACGTCACCGGCTATTATCGCGCCCGCTATCGCGCGGTTGATGGCGGCATCAGCGTCGCGCGCAGTCTGATGATCCATCGTGATGTGGTGGCGGCGTCCGACTACAAGGCGATGGAAGCGGTGTTCTATGCTGCCCTGGTCGATGTGCGGTCGGTGCTGGTGCTGGCGTCGGCCGGGGAATAACCCGATGCGCACGATCCTGGCGCTGATCGGGCTACTGCTCGCCGGGGCCGCCAGTGCAGATCCGGTCAGCCATCTGCGGATCGATCGCCAGATCATGCGCTACGATGTCCGGCGCGATCTGACCTACACCATGACCCGAACCGATGACGTGACCTTGCTCACCGCGCGCGGGGTGCAAATCGGCGGATCGAGCGCGATGGGCTATTCACCGGACCGGCAACACGTGGCGGTGATTGAAGCCTGGGTCGATCAGCCGGACGGCACCAGGGTCCAGGTGCCGCCCAACGGCATGTTCAACCGGGTCGCCCAGGCGCCCGACAATACGCCCGGCTTCGTCAACGCCATGGTGCGCGCGGTGGTGTTCCCGCAACTCAAAGAAGGCAGCCGCACCCATGTGGTC
>JANXRN010000149.1 GCA_025352995.1 Acetobacteraceae bacterium | reverse complement strand
CCCGCGCATATAATTGGCGAGTCCCGCCATATCGAATGACCCGTGTTCCATGCCGATATTGATGTAATCGGCCCAGGTCCGGCTGTCGGCGACGCCTTGCGCGTAGGTCAATACGTGCCCGGTATGATGGCCGGTATAGTAAATCGCCTGATCGCGCTTGAGCAGTTCGATACAGCGGTTGATCGCTTGTGCCATCACACCCTCCGCACATTCCAGAACAGTGGCAGCCCTTCGAGGATGCCGGTGAGATCGGCGCGATAGGCGGTGCGGGAGATGGTTTGGCCGAGCGGGATGTAGGGCACGTCTTCAAAGGCTTGCAGCTGGATTTGCTCGGCGATTTTCTGCTGGGCGGCGAGATTGGGCGCTTTGAACCAGTCATCGCGCAGGGACTCGATTTTCTCACTGGTCGGCCAGCCGGGGGCGGCGGCTTTGCCGTTGGATCGCAGGAAGACATGTCCGGCCGGATTGAACTGATCGAGGCCCGCCCACGATGTCTGGAAAATGCTCCAGCCGCCGGCTTCCACCGGATCGGTCTTGGCGCGGCGCTGCACCAATGTTGCCCAGTCCATCGCCTGGAAGTCGAGATTGACCCCGATTTTCTTCAGCATGTCGGCGGTCACCTCGGCGAGCGCTTTGGTGCTAGGGATGTCCATCGGCCCGAGCAGCACGATCTTTTCGCCCTTGTATCCGGCAGCATCGAGGTCGCGTTTCACCTTGGCGAGGTCGCGCGGCGCGGTGAGCTTTTCCATGCCTGCCTTGGACGCCATCGGCGTGCCGGGGCAGAAATAGCCAACCCCATCGGCCCAGCCGGCTTTATCTTCGCCCATCACCGAAATCATGTAGTCCGATTGATTGATTGCGCCGAGCAAGGCGCGGCGGATGGCGGGGTTATTGAACGGCGCCTGCATGTGGTTGAAGCGCATGGTAGCGATCAGCCCGGTCGGCACGATGGTCGGGTTGACCACGCCTTTGGATTTGCCCAGCAGCGGCTGCAAATCGGCCGGCGGATCGGCCCACCAATCGATTTCACCGCGTTGCAGCGCGGATGTGACGGATGCCGCATCGGGCATGATGCGCCATTCGATGCGGTCAAAATAGGCGATCTTGCCGCCGGCGGTGCGCTCCGCCTTTTCGTTACGCGGGGAGTAGCCGGCGAATTTTTCCCACACCGCGAGCGCGCCTGGCACCCGTTCATCGGGCTTGAAACGATAGGGGCCGCTGCCGACCATTTCAGTCACCTGGGTGAAGGCATCCACCTTGGCAAAACGTTCCGGCATGATGGCGCACATGCTGGGGGATGTTTTGGACAGCGCGTCTGGCAGCAGCGGGAACGGGTATTTCAGGCGGATGCGGAAAGTGCGGTCATCGACAACCGACATATCATCAACCGCCGCCATCAGCGCCTGGCCGTAACTGTCGCGTTTGCCCCAGCGGGCGATGCTGGCCACGCAATCGGCGGCGCGCACGGCCTCTCCATCATGGAATTTCAGGCCGGTGCGCAGCTTGAGGGTCCAGAGTTTGCCGTCTGCGTCGGCTCCCGCCCCTTCCAGCATCTGCGGCTGGGCGCGATATTGCTGGTCCTGGCCGAACAGCGTGTCGAACACCATGAAGCCGTGATCGCGGGTCTGGTAGCTCGTGGTCCAGATAGGATCGAGTGTGGCAAGGTCGGCCTGCGGCACGAATTTCAGCACCTGGGCGCCGGCCGCGCGCCCGATGGCGGGCGCCGCAAGGCTGGCGGCCGAAGCTGCCAGGAAATGGCGTCGTTGCATGGACTGACCCTTCGTGCTGATCCAAACCCGAGTATGCGCCATCCGCGCCACGCATAAAGCCCCCCCCTTGCATCGCGCGCTGCCAGAGGCGAGTTTCGGGCATGGAATCAGTTGATACGATCGTCATCGGGGCCGGCGTGGTCGGCATTGCAGTGGCCCGGGCGCTGGCGTTGGCCGGGCGCGAAGTCATCGTGCTCGACGCTGCGGAGGGCATTGGCACCGAAACATCGAGCCGCAATTCCGAGGTCATTCACGCCGGCATCTACTATCCCAAGGACAGCCTGATGGCGCGCTATTGCGTCGCCGGGCGGCGCGAACTTTACCGCATTTGCGCCGAGCGCGGCGTACCGCACCTGAATTGCGGTAAGCTGATCGTGGCGACGTCGGACGC
>JANXRN010000126.1 GCA_025352995.1 Acetobacteraceae bacterium | reverse complement strand
CGGCTCGGCAAGCTCGCCGATGCGCTGCTGCGCCGGCACGACAATCATGATGCCGTCACCGCCTTGACCGGCCAGGCGCTGGCGCTGGTAGCCGCTCTGGCATCGGCGCTGAAATTCAAAGGCTCGTTCAGCCTGCAAGCCAAGGGCGATGGGCCGATCCGCATGCTGCTGGCCGATTGCACCGATACTGGCGCGTTGCGCGGCTATGCCCAGGCCAATCCGGAGAAGCTCGCCGCGTTGCTGGCACGAGACGCCGAACCATCCGCCCGCGATCTGGTCGGCGACGGCTATTTTGCCTTTACAGTCGATCAGGGCGACCACACCGATCGCCACCAGGGCATCGTCGCCATCACCGGCACTAATCTGGCCGACATGGCGCTGCATTATTTCGCGACATCCGAGCAAATCGCCTGTACCATCCGACTCGCCTGCGGGCGCACGCCGGCGGGCTGGCGGGCGAGCGCGCTGATCCTGGAAAAAATCGCCGGCGGCGGTGGGGTCGATCCAGGACTGACCGCGTCCGAGCAGGAAGAAGCCTGGCGCACGGCCAATATCCTGGCCGAAACCCTGACCGACGCCGAATTGCTCGATGACGACATTGCGTCCGACAATTTGCTGTTCAGGCTGTTCCATACCGAGGGCGTGGCCGCCGACCTGCCACGGGCGCTCGCCTATGGCTGCCGCTGTTCGCGTCAACGCCTGACCGGGGTACTGGAAACCTTCAGCACCGACGACCTCGACCACATGGACACCGAGGGCGCAATCGTCATGACCTGCGAATTCTGCAACTATGATTTCCGCTTCGACCGCAACGATGTCCGCGGCCACCGCACTGACCATTGAGAGTGAAGATGATTTTGCGCCCCCTGCTGATGCTGCTTCCTTTGCTGGCCCTGGCGGCGTGCGAATCCGCGCCGCCGGAGCCGACTTACGAAACGGCGTCGTACGATTATCTGCCGAAAATCAAACTCGATGTGCGGACCGTCGATATCGACGATAATTGGGCGCCGCGTGGCACCCAGCGCCATATTGAGGCGCGGTCACCGGTGCAGCCACGCGACGCGCTGCGCACCATGGCGACCGATCGGCTGATCACCGGCGGCACCAAGGGGCGGGCGGCGTTCGCGATTACCGACGCGTCGCTGACCCAGGCGAGCGGCAAAGTGTCGGCGCATTTTGCTGTCAGGATCGATTTGTTCGATGATGCCGATGCGAAGTTGGGCGAGGTGCCGGCCGAAGTGTCACGCGTCGCCCCGCTGCCCGATGACAGCCCGGCGCCCACCCGGATTGCCCTCTATCGCCTGGTCGGCGAGGCGATGGCGGACATGAATGTCGAGCTGGAATATCAGTTGCGGCAGAAAATGAAGACGCTGCTGCAAAATACCAGCACATCGGCGCCCGAAGCCGGGCCGGTGCAGGTAGAGGACCTTAACGGGGCGAAAACCGGCGATCCCAACCCGAGCGGGGTGTTGAAAGCCCCGACAACGGCCCCCTAAACGAGGAAAAACGCCATCGCGGCCAGCAGCACCACCAGAAACACGCCGCTGGCGGTGACGAAATTGCAGAACCCGGACCAGAACTGCATGCGGTCAGCCAAGAACGCTTCGTTGCTGAGCGGCGCGGGATTGGTGGACGGGGTCTGGGCCATGGCGGGATTCTCGATCTGCAAAGGGTTCGGGTTTTTAAGGTGATGTGGCCGGGTTCGGCAAGGGGGCCAGGAAGGCTGCAAGCGCGGGATCGGTCTGCATGGTCGCAAGTTCGTCGGCGGTCGGCAGTTGCGGCTTGTCGCGCTGGGCGTTGACCATGCACAAAAAGCCGAGCGGCACATCGGCCTCGGCGCGGAACTGGTGCCAGGTCCAGGCCGGGATGGTGACCAGATCATTGGCGCCAACGTCGCGGACTTCGCCGCCGAGCAGGCATTTGCCGTGGCCGCGGAAGATCATCACTGCGTGCGCGTGTTCGTGGCGCTCCAAGGTGGAATAGCCGCCGGCCGCCATTTCGAAATAGCGCAATTCGCAGCCCAGAACCGGCTCACTGAATAGGGTTTGCCTTGTGATTGCGCGGAAAATCGGGCGGCCTTCGGCGTCGAGCTGGTCTTCCTTGTAGGGATGCACACCGACGCCGTCCCAGCGGAAATCAGGGTTTGCGGGGCGAATGATTGGGTCCATTTTGGCGCTACCGATAGGAATGTTGGGCGACGGCGTGGGTGAATTCGGCGGACGCGGCGGCGAGGCGGTCGCGGGCCAGCAGCAAATTGCCACCGATCAGCACCATTACCTCCCGCCCATAGAAGTCAAGCATTTCACCGACGCGGGCGAGAACCATGCCGCCGGCCGGGACAGGGATGGCGCGGCGCAGAACCGGATCGGGCGCGGTTGCGTTGGCGGCAAGCTGGGCGCAGGTCGCCGGCGCGTAGCCGAAGCGGCCGCCATGGTTGGGGAAGATCACCGCGTCGGCGCCGAGCAGGCGGAACAGCTTGCCGATCAGCAGATCGGGAGCAATACGGGCCGCGCCACCCAGGGTCGGGTGGGCGAAAAACGCCATGCGCGGGTTTTCCCGCACCAAAGTTTGCATCGTGCTGAAGCCGGCCAGCATTGGCGCGATGATCACCGCTTCCAGCCCGCAATCACTTGCGATCCGCATTTGCGCCCGCATCGCGTCGAGATCGCCGGACAGTGACGGGACGTAGCTTGTGGCCGATCTGGTGGCCCGGATAGCCGCCGCAATGGCCGGCACTCGGTCGGCGAAGCGGCCATCGGTCTGGTTCGCCATGCCGTGATCGTCTTTGATGAAATCAAGCCCGCCCTCGGCAAAGCGCGCGGCGAGATCGGCGAGGCCCGCAATCGGCAGACCCTGCGGCTTGATCGCTGAGCAGGTGAAAGCACGACCAGCAGCGCCGACCCGGTCGCGCAGCGCGTCCATGCCGATATTGGGGCCGGTGAATATCTCGGTCAGGGCCGGGGTGATCGCCACGTCTTCCAGCGTGATGTCGTCCTGCAGCGATACGTTGCCGAACAGCATATTGAACAACTGCCCCGCATCGGTGCCGATGGTTACCAGCGCCAAGCCGATCTGCACGCTGAAACTGCCATCGCCGCGGTCCACAATGTCCTGCACCTGGCCGACAATGTCGCGCAGCACGGTTTCGTCGGTGATTGCTTCTATCGGCATTTCGACGCTTTGCTCGACCGCGACGGACTGCGCCCGCGCCGCAATCGTGGCGGCGCTGGCGCGGATGCGATAGGTGACGGTGAGGCGGTTGGTCATATCAGTCAAAGCTGATCGGGGTCACCGGGGTCCGGTCGCGCGCGGTGTCGAGATCAACTCCCCCGAGGGGGCGAAAGGTCGCGATCAGGGCGTCGGCCACACGCAGCCGGTTTAACTGCGCCGGCGGTGCTTCGCTATCTTTGGATTGCTCATTGTCGTTCATGTTGGAAGCCTCGCTCATGTCCGTTGCATCTTCTACCCTGCTCGCCGTCGCCCGCGAAGCCGCCGCCCATGCCTATTGCCCGTACTCCAACTTCCATGTCGGCGCGGCGGTTCTGGCGGATGGCCGTATCTTTCCCGGCTGCAACGTCGAAAACGCCAGCTATGGCCTTACTATCTGCGCCGAACGCAATGCGATCTTCGCGGCCATTGCATCCGGTGCGCGCCGGATCGAGGCGATCGCGCTGGCCTGCGTTGATGCGACCGATAATGCGCCGGGGTCCCTGCGCATGCCATGCGGCGCTTGCAGGCAGGTCATTGCCGAGTTCGCCGCGCCGGAAACACCCGTTCATATCGATGGCGTTGGCACGCTAACGGTTGCCGACCTGCTGCCGAACGCGTTCCGCCTATAGCGTCCGGTTGGCCCGCGCCACGATCGCCTCGAACAGCACCTGGCAGCCGGCCGCAGCTTCTTCGGGTTCAATCGATTCGGCTTCGTTGTGGCTCAACCCATCCTTGCACGGGGTGAAGATCATCGCGGTCGGCACATGGCGAGCCACATACACCGCGTCATGCCCGGCG
>JANXRN010000086.1 GCA_025352995.1 Acetobacteraceae bacterium | reverse complement strand
GCGCATTTCACCCGCCGTGTCGCCGCCCAGAATGGTCTGGCGATCATCATCGGGGTTCGCCCGTGGCAGCATTTTCGTCAGGCTGTCATAGCTCCAGATTGCCGCACAGCGCAGCCCGCTGGCGAGCATTGCCTGGGTCAGGCCGATTTCGTAGCGCTGCACCACCCAATAGCGCGATTGCACCAGGCGCATGCGGCGCCAGAATTTCTCCCAGGCGGGGCTGGTCAGCGCATGTCGACCGGCGACCAGGAAGTAGGATTGCAGATGGTAGCGGTGCTGCCAGCTTTCGGTGGCGCCCCACAGATCGGCCTTGTCGAAATCGATCCGGTCGAGGATCGGCCCGAGATCTTGCAGCGGCCCAAATACGCTGTCATTGGCGATCAGCAGTGATTTTGTGTTGTCGCGCGGCAGCCCCAAAAGGCGCAGCGCATCGCGCACCGCGCCGAAATCATGGCCAATATTATGGCGCAGCAGGATCGCGGCACAAAATGGCTTCACACGTTCCAGGCTTGCCGCATCGAGCACCGGGCAATTGGAGGCGAAAACCACCGACAGGCCGGCGGCGTGCAAGGCCACGACGTGGTTCACCACAAAATCCTGGATTTGGCCGGCCGGGTCGAAATGCACGAACACCGCCACACGCGGCCCCAATGCGACGCTGGCATTGGGCCAGACCGACTCAACTTGCGCCCCCGTGCGCAAATAGCTCGCCAGCCACGCCAGGCGCGCGCCGATCTCGGCCACGAACTGGCTGGGATGGGTGGGTTTGGGGGCGAGCACGTCGCCGCGCCTTGGGCCAAGTCCGGCAAAATCGAGCCGGGTGAGATGGGCGAGTTCGACCTGCGGATCATGCGCCATCGGGTCAATTTCCCAGGCGCGGACATAGGCGGCGAGCGCGTGTTTCAGCTTGCCGCGCAGCTTCAGCACATGGCCAAGCTGGAGCCAAGTGTCGCAATTCTGCGGGGTGATGGCGAGGGAATGGCGATAGGCGGACTCGGCTTCGGCCAGTTCGCCCTGTTCTTTCAGCGCGTGGCCGTACTGGACCCAGATTGCCCAAAGCGACGGATCGATCTGCACCACACGGGCGTAATGGTCGCGGGCGGTTTTCCAGTCCCGCGCGGTGTTGGCTGCGGTGGCAGCGGCAAGGTGGCGACCCAGCGCGACCCTATCGGTTTCAACCAGCATCGCGCCAGGCCTCCCCTTCGGCAAGTTGCGGCAGGCGGGCGAGCAATGCCGCGTGCAAAGCCTCTCGCCGGTCCCACAGGCTATTATACCAGGCGATTCGGCGGGTCATCTGATAGGCCAGCATCCGGTTGGCGGCGATATGGGCGCGGGCTTCGGTCGCGATGCGCAGCGCCATTTCCGGATTGGCAACCAGATTGGCGAGGCGCTGGCGCAACTGGTCCGGGGTGGTGAACAGCAGCCCGGTGCGGCCATCTTCCACCGAATTGGCATAAACCACGTGGCTTGCCAGCGGGACGACGCGATGGGCGCCGGCCTCGATGAATTTCAGGTCGGATTTGCCGCGATTGAAGATGTTATCCGACAGCGGCATGAACGAGATTTCGCAGGCGCCGAGCATCGCTTGGTAAGTTTCATAGCCGCACATCGGGGTGAAGGTTTTGTGCGGCGTTTCCAGCCGGTCATAGGCTTCGCGGTCGGCGACGATATGGATATGCAGCCGGTCGCCGGCGAAATTGGCCACCGCGTTCAGCGCTTCCAGGTAAGGCGGCCAATCGCCCTGGCGGTTCAGCCCAGCGAACAGCATGTTGAGCCGGGCCGGGTTGGTGAAGTTGTTCGGATCGGGCAGCCGGTTGATGGCGTTGGGGAACACCATCACTTCGGGATTATCCTGACGGAAGCGCTCTGCCAACGGCTCGGTCGAGGTTTGCACTGCGTGCACAGCGCGGAAATTCCACATATCCGGCTGCATGGTGGCGGGGATGAAGTCGGGGTTATCGTCGAACTCGCAGATCAGCAAATAGCCTTTCGCCAGGAGTTGCCGGACTGGCGCCAGGCCCGCTTCGCCGATCAGGGCCGGGCGATGCAAGATCATGATGCGCGGCGGGTCCGGCACTTCAAGCAGGTCGATCGAGGTCAGCACCCGCGCGTCAATCCCCGGCATGGTCGCCAGGGCGGCAATCGGCTCGATCACCCGGACATGGCTGACGCCACCGATCGGGGGCAGCATGGTGGAATAGATGGACAAGTCCGGCGTCGCCTGACGGCGCGCGACATAGACCAATTGCAGCGGGGCGGCGCGTTCCAGATAGTGCTTGGTGTCGATGCCGAGTGCCAGCAATGCCGGGCGCATCGCATGGGCAAAGGCGCCCGCGCCATCGGGATCGAACACGCGCGGCGTCATTTCGGTTACCACTAAGCCGGCCTCGCGCAGCCCGCGCCGGATGGTCGCGTCGGTGAACCAGCGCAGATGGGTGCGATCGAACAGGCCGGACTCGGCGTATTCGAAACTGCCGCGCAGCAGGGCCTCGGTGAAGCTCCAATGTTCGACATTGGGAATGCACATCACGATGGTGCCGTCGGGCCTGAGCGTCTGAATATGCGCGCGCAGCACCGCCCACGGGTCGATCAGATGTTCCAGCACATCGCCATAGATGATGCAGTCAAAGCTTTCTTCGCCGAATGGCAGCTTCACTTGCTGGACATCGCACAAGGCCACCTGATCGATCCGGGTGGCGGCGAGTTGGGCCGCGTCAGCGTCCTGATCGATGCCGAGATAGCGGCAGGCGGGATTGCGCCGCTTATATTCGGCGCCGAGCGCGCCCGAACTGCACCCGACTTCCAACACCGTGCGCGCATTGATCGGGATGCGCTTGAGCAGGTCAGGATTGAAATGGTCGTGCATCATCAGCCCTGGCCACCGCGATCGGCAATCGGGCGGCCGATGCTTTGATAGGCGAGGCCAGCCTGGCGCATTGCGACCGGGTCATAGACATTGCGCAAATCGACCACCACTGTGCCGTGCATCGCCGCCGCCAACCGCGCGGGCGACAAAGCGCGGAATTCGTTCCATTCGGTCAGCAGCACCAACGCGTCGGCGCCGGTGGCGGCGTCCATCGCATCGCGGCAATAGACCACCGCATCGGGCAGCAGCGGCCGCGCCTGGTCCATGCCTTCAGGGTCAAACGCGCGCACAATGGCGCCATCGCCGATCAGGCGGGCGACGATCGGCAGCGACGGCGATTCGCGCATGTCATCGGTTTCCGGCTTGAAGGTCAGGCCGAGCACGGCGACGGTTTTGCCGCGCACCGATCCGCCGCACGCCGCCAGGATACGCGCCGACATGGTGCCCTTGCGGGCGTCGTTGACTGCAACGGTTGCTTCCACCAACCGGCTGGGCGCGCCGGCCTCCTGGGCGATGCGCACCAGCGCCAGCGTGTCTTTCGGGAAGCAACTGCCGCCATAGCCCGGGCCGGGATGGAGGAATTTGGCACCGATCCGCCCATCGAGGCCAATGCCGCGCGCGACATCGCGGACATCGGCGCCCAGGCGCTCGCATAAATCCGCCATCTCGTTGATATAAGTCACTTTCATCGCCAGGAACGCATTGCCGGCGTATTTGATCAGTTCGGCGGTTTCGATGCCGGTGAACAGGATTGGGGCATCGATCTGATAAAGCCTGCCGAGCACATCCCGGGCGCGCTGGCTTTCGCAGCCGATCACCACCCGGTCCGGGCGCATGAAATCGCCGATCGCATTGCCTTCGCGGAGGAATTCGGGGTTCGACGCCACGTCAAAATCAAGGTCAGGCCGCAGACCGCGCACGATTTCGGCGATGCGCCGGCCGGTGCCGACCGGCACGGTCGATTTGGTCACGATCACGGTCGGCGCGGTCAGCGCGCGGGCGACCTGTTCGGCCGCGGCGTAAACATAGGTCAGGTCGGCATGGCCATCGCCGCGTCGGGTTGGTGTGCCGACCGCGATGAACACCGCTTCGGCGTCTTTGAGCGCCGCCGCAAGGTCGTCGCCAAAGGACAGGCGCCCGGCGGTGACGTTTTGCGCCACCAGGGTTTCAAGTCCCGGTTCATATATTGGCATCTTGCCGGCAAGCAGGGCCGCCAGCCTGCCCGGGTCGGCTTCGACCACGGCGACGTCCACGCCAAATTCGGCGAAGCAGGCGCCGGACACCAGGCCAACATAGCCACCGCCGATCATCGCGATCTTCATCTAGCCCAATTCTCCGCGTACGAGCCAAGCTTGCAGCATATTTCGCAGCCCTTGGCCACTCACAGCCGCGTGCAACGGGCGGGCTGTCGCCCTTGGCAACAAGTCTCGCATTTTCCCCCTATTTTGGTTTATAGACGATGCAGATCAACCTTGCAGCCAAAGGATTTGGGATGAACGACGCGCCGATCAACCTTATGCGGGAAGCGACCGCCGAGGCTTACGCGACGCCGCTGGAAGATATTCAGCTGGCGATGCCGCATCGCTTCAAAAATGACACGATGTGGCCGTTCTTCACCCGTATCCGCGCCGAAGACCCGGTGCATTACTGCCGGGACAGTGAATTCGGACCGTATTGGTCGATCACCAAATACAAAGATATCATGGCAGTGGATACCAACCACGCTGCCTTTTCATCCGATTCAGGCGTCGGCGGCATTACCATCCGCGACCAGGCGACCGATTTCATGATGCCGATGTTCATCGCCATGGACCCGCCGGTGCATGATGCCCAGCGCATGGTGGTCAGCCCGATTGTCGCCCCCGGCAACCTCGCCAAGCTCGAAGGCATCATCCGCGAGCGGGTTTGCACCATCCTCGACAGCCTTCCGCGCAATGAGACGTTCGACTGGGTTGACCTTGTGTCCATCGAGTTGACCACGCAAATGCTGGCGACCTTGTTCGATTTCCCGTGGGAAGATCGGCGCAAGCTGACCCGCTGGTCGGACGTGACCACCGCCGCCCCCGGCATGGGCGTCATCGATACCGAAGAACAGCGCCGGGCAGAGCTGATGGAATGCAGCGCCTATTTCCTGGGGCTGTGGAACCAGCGGATCAATGCGCGGGAACCCGGCAACGACCTGATTTCCATGCTGGCGCATTCGCCGGTCACGCGGAACATGGCGCCGATGGAATTCCTCGGCAACATCATCCTGCTGATCGTGGGCGGCAATGACACGACCCGCAACTCGCTCACCGGCGGGTTGCTGGCGTTCAGCCAGAACCCGGATCAGTACGCCAAGCTGCGCGCCAATCCGGCGCTGCTGGATGGTGCGGTTTCGGAAATCATCCGTTGGCAGACCCCGCTTGCCCATATGCGGCGGACCTGCACGGTTGATACCGAGGTCGGCGGCAAGCTGATCAAAAAGGGCGACCGGGTGGTAATGTGGTACGTGTCCGGCAACCGTGACGACGAAGTGATCGAAAACCCCGACGATTTCATCATCGACCGCAAGCGCCCGCGCCAGCATCTGTCCTTCGGCTTCGGCATCCATCGCTGTGTCGGCAACCGCCTGGCCGAAATGCAGATCAAGATCGCCTGGGAAGAAATTCTGCGACGCGACCTCAAGATCGAAGTCCTGGCCGAGCCGGAGCGGGTCTATTCGACCTTCATCAAGGGCTATCTCAGCATGCCGGTGCGTATCGCGGGCTGATTGCTGATTGGTGGGGTTGATGACGGCCTGCCGCCGAAGCAGAAATCAGCCAGCCTGGAAACCGCCTCGGTGGCGACAAGGAAGCCGCCACCGAGGGGTGCGGAGGACGATGAGGGTAGAAACGAAACAGATGATCTTGCTTCTCTCGCCTTCTTGTCTACCTCCGCGCCCTTTGGTGGCGGCTTGCTCTCCCCTGTTCGGTTCAGACCATGATGATTGAGGTTCGGCCGCAACTGGCGGAAACGCTCAGCGCCGCAGGTGACGGCTTCTCGGGTCTTCAGACGGCCGAGCCATTCTTTTTGGTCACAAAAAGAAGACGCTTTACCCCCGCCCATTGCTGTTCAAGGAAGCTTCCGGTCGCCAGCGCCTCTTCTGCGGTTGGGTCTCCGGTGGCGACAAATTCCCGGCTGAAATCACCGGTGCGGAAGATCATGTCCCACCACGGTAGTACCGCGCCATAATTCACACTGACCAGCCCCGCCGCGGTCACGCCGTGATGGGCGCGATGGAAGCGAGGCGACACCAGCAGCCGCTCGCCGAGCCAGCCGAAGCTGAGGCGGACATTGGCGTGGCTCAGGCTTTCGAGAAAGCGCAGCACCAGCACCAGCAGCGGGAATTGCAAGGGCGGGATGCCGATCAGCAGCGCGATGCTGGTGGCCCAGGCGAAGCCGATCACGTCATCGAGCAGATGGTTGCGGTCATCGGACCAGAAGGTCATTTGCCGCTGGGCGTGATGGAGCGCGTGGAGCGAATACCACCAGGTGAAAATATGGCTCAGCCGGTGGCGCCAATACTCGCCGAAATCGAGGATCACGACATAGAGCAGAAAGGTCGGGACCGGATGGCCGAACAAAGCGGGGATCAGCCGTTCCAGGGTCGGTGGGACCCAGCCTTGATCGGTGAGCGCGCCGTTGAGCAAAGTTTGCAACCGGTAGAACAGCACGAAAGTGACCAAGGGCAGCAGGCCGACGCGGGCGATGAAGGTGTAAAGGACGTCAACCCAGACCGCCTGCGCGTTCGGCCAGCGTTCCACCGGGCGCCAGCGTTCGAGCGGCAGGCAAACAGCGAAGGTCAGCACCACCTGGAACGCGCCATAGACCGCGAACAGCGCCCAGCCGAAGGCGACGTCCTCCCATTCCATCAGCCCGAGCGCGTAGAGCGCCGGCAGCAGGATTGTTTCCTGCAGCCAGCCGGCGGCGCTGTCGAAGGCGCTGATCATTTGGCCGGGTGGGCGGCTGGGTTGATGAAAATGCCGTGCGGGGAGCGGCCGACGGCGATGGTGGTGAAATTGCCGCTGGCCGGATCGAGCACCGCGACCTTGTGTGCAAATCGCAAGGTGAACCAGACTTTGCCATCGGGCGCAAAGACCAGATCATCGGGCCCGCCGGGCAGCTTGTAGCTGCGGATGGTTTTAAGGCTGGTTGCGTCAATGACCGTCACGGTGCTGTCGATGCGGGAATTGACCCAGAGCTGTTTGCCGTCGGGGCTACGGAATAGCTGATGGGTGCCTTTGCCGATCTTCAGCCGTTCGATGACTCGGCCATCGCGCGGATCGACGACGGCGACATCGTCGCTGCCCATGTTGGCAACCAGGACGCGGCCGTTTTGCCAGATGAGACCGGCGGGCGCCTTGCCGACCGGCACGTCCCAAGCGACGGTCATGCTGCGCAAATCGATGGCGGCGAGATGGTCGGTGCCTTGCAGGGTGATGAAGACGCGGGCGCTGTCGGGGCTGAAATCGAGATGGCTCGGCATGGATTTGAGGCCGAAGCGCTTCACCAATTTGTAACTCCCGGCCTCGTAAACATCGATCTGGGCGCGGGCGAGCGCGGTGACGACGAGGAATTTGCCGTCTGGGCTGAAGCCGAGCTGGTAGGGGTCCGAAATCGGCATCCGGCGGCGGACGGCAAAGGTGACCGGATCGAGGAACAGCATTTCGTTGGCGACGGTGTCCCCCACCAGCAATTCGCGCTTGTCGTGGGTGAGGGTCCAGTGATGCGGTTCGCGCAGGACGGGAATGCGGCTGAGTTCCGCTTGGCTATCGATGTCGATGACGCTGAGCGAGGCGGCGCCGGAATTCATCACCAGCAGCGCGCCGCCGGCGAGGGCGGGGAGCGGGGACAGCAGGAGGGCGAAGATGATGCGAAACATGGGTGGGTCATAGACCGATCGGTGGAGCGTCGCAAAAGACTGGAATTGTGGGCTTGAGTGGTGTATAAATGGCGCATTCATACACACAGGCCCGTCATGCGCACCAATATCGATATTGACGACACCATGCTCGCCGAAGTCATGGAGATTACCGGGGAGAAAACCAAACGCGCCACGGTGGAAGCGGCGTTGCGGCAGATCATCACCTTGCATCGCCAGTATCAGGCTGGCCAGGCGCTGGCGGGAATCGGCTGGGATGGCGACCTTGAAGCAATGCGGACCGGCACGGCTGCTTGATCATCGTCGATAGCTCGGTCTGGATCGGGCATTTCCGCAACGATACAACGTCGGAAGTGGGTCAATTGCGCGATTTGTTCGGCCGGGCGCCGATCTTGATGGGAGACATGATTCTGCTTGAAGTTCTGCAGGGCGCGCGCAGCGACGTGCACGCGGCGTGGTTGAAGGATGGTCTTGCCGCATTCGAGACCGTGACGATGCTCGGGCCGGCGATTGCCGAGCGCGCCGCCTTGCATTACCGCCGGCTGCGCACCGCCGGGATTACGGTGCGCAAGACACCAGACCTGATCATTGCGAGTTTCTGCGTCGCCCACGGCCATACGCTGCTGCATGCGGATCGGGATTTTACCGCCATGCAACCAATTCTTGGCTTGCGCACGCTCTGACCGGCCCGCGCCCCTTGCCGCAGGCGGTGTGGGCGGGCATAGGGATGTGGCACATGATTGCGGCGTGCGGCGTCTATTGTCGCACCGCTGGCACGAAAGGATGAACCGGATGCGCCTTGCGGTGCTGAAAGAAAATCGCCCGACCGAAGCGCGCGTGGCGGCAACGGCGGAAACGGTCAAGAAACTTACCGCGTTGGGCCTGTCGGTGGCGGTGCAATCCGGCGCGGGGCTGGCATCATCGGTTTCGGATGACGATTACCGCGCGGCTGGGGCGGAAATTTCCGCCGATGCGGGCGCGGCGCTGGCCGGGGCTGGGGTGGTTTTCAGCGTGCAGATGCCGGACGTGGAAACCCGCGGCCTCATCCCACGCGGCGCGAAGCTGGTGTGCATTGCGGGCGCGTTCAGCGATCCGGAACTGGTGCCGTCGCTGGCGGCTGCCGGGATTGACGGGTTCGCGATGGAATTGCTGCCGCGCATCACCCGCGCGCAATCCATGGATGTGCTGTCGAGCCAGGCCAACCTCGCCGGCTATCGCGCGGTGATTGAATCGGCGGGCGCGTTCGAACGTGGTTTCCCGATGATGATGACGGCTGCTGGCACGGTGCCGCCGGCGCGGGTGTTCGTGATTGGCGCAGGCGTTGCAGGCTTGCAGGCGATTGCGACCGCGCGGCGGTTGGGTGCGATTGTTTCGGCGACCGATGTGCGGCCGGCGGCGAAGGAAGAAATTAAGTCGCTCGGGGCGGCCTTCGTGGGCGTCGAAGACGCCGAAACCGCCGCGCAAAAAGGTGCCTATGCGCGGGAAATGAGCGATGATTTCCGGCGCAAGCAAGCCGAACTGATGGCGACGACCATCGCCAAGAACGACATCGTGATCTGCACTGCCTTGGTGATAGGCGGCAAAGCCCCGGTGATCGTGACGGCCGACATGGTGCGGGCGATGAAGCGGGGCAGCGTGGTGATCGATCTGGCGGCTGAAGCCGGCGGCAATTGCGAACTGACCGAGCCGGGCGCCAGCATCGTCACGCCAGGCGGGGTGCGCATCGTTGGCTGGGATAATTGGCCGGCGCGCATCGCGGTCGCGGCGAGCAATCTTTACGCGCGCAATTTGCTGACCTTCCTGACCAATTTCTGGGACAAGGACAGCAGCACGGTCAAACTGCCCGATGGCGATGACATCGTAAAAGGCACCCGCCTGACCCATGATGGCGCGATCGTGCATAAAAGCTTCCTGCCCGCCGTAGCCGCCTGATCCGGAGATTCTGCCGATGACCCCCGCCCAGCTTGCCGATCAGGCCGCCGCTTTGGCCGATAATTTGCGCGCCTTCTCCCCGGCCGCCGGGCCGGTGGCCGAGGCGGTGGAGCCGTTCATCTTCCTGCTGGCGATATTCCTGATGGCCTGTTTTGTCGGGTATTACGTGGTGTGGAACGTCACGCCGGCGCTGCATTCGCCGCTGATGGGGGTGACCAACGCGATTTCGTCGGTGATCGTGGTCGGCGCGATGCTGGCAACCGGGTTGGGGGACAGCCCGTGGGCAATCGGGTTC
>JANXRN010000226.1 GCA_025352995.1 Acetobacteraceae bacterium | reverse complement strand
CATTGTGTCGCTGCATATTCCGCAAACCGACGAAACCGCCGGCATGATGAGCGCGGCGGCGTTCGCCGGGATGAAGCCAGGCGCCATCCTGATCAATACCGCACGCGGCGGGCTGGTGGATGAAGGGGCGCTGCTGGCCGCCTTGCAATCGGATCGCTTGGCCGGCGCAGGGCTTGATGTGTTCGCAACCGAGCCGGCGGCGGCCGACAACCCGCTTTTCGCGCGGCCGGATGTGGTGGTCGCACCGCATGTCGCCTGGCTGACAGCGGGCACGTTCGATCGCAGCCTGGCGATCGCGGCGGAGAATTGCCGGCGGCTTCTGGCTGGGTTGACGCTGCTGCATCGGGTGCAGTAGCGCGGGGGGCTTGTATTCGACTAAGTTTCGATATATCTGTTTTTTCGCTATATCGAAACACAGTCGGAGGCATCATGTCCCATTATAATCACGACGATCATCGTCGCCGGCGCTTTGCCCGCGATGACCATGCCGGCGAGCGGCGGCACGGGCGCGGCGGCCGGTCCGGCCTGGGGCGCTTCTTCGCCCATGGCGATCTGCGCCTGGTCATCCTGCATCTGATCGCCGAAAAGCCGCGCCATGGCTATGAGATCATCAAGGCAATCGAGGAGCGCGTCGCCGGCGCCTATAGCCCCAGCCCAGGGGTGATCTACCCAACTTTGACCCTGCTGGAAGAACTTGGCCAGGTGACGGTTGCCGCCGGCGACGGGGCGAAGAAGCTGCATGCGATCACCGCCGAGGGGCATGCGTTTCTGGCGGCCAACCGCAAGACGCTCGACGGGCTGCTGGCCCGGATGAGCGAGGCCGCCGAGGCGCGCGGCGACGGGCCGGCACCGCAAATCCTCCGCGGGGTGGAAAATCTGAAACTGGCGCTGCGGCTGCGGCTGGGGCGGGGGCGGCTGAGCGAGAGCGAGGTGACGGCGATCACCGCAGCGCTCGACCTTGCGGCCACCACAGTGGAGCAGGTTTGATGGCGGTGGCATCAGAAGCGCGGGTGGCGATGGAGCAGCCGCGCCGCTATCTCAGCCAGTTGTGCAAGCATTTCCAGCATAAATTGCCGGTCGAGCTTGGCGAAGATCACGGCAGCATCCGCTTCGAATTCGGGGTTTGCACCTTGAACGCAGAGGCCGAGATGCTGGTGATGCAGGTCCGCGCCGATGATCCGGCGGCGCTGGCGCGGCTGGAGGATGTGATTGCGCGACATCTGCTGCGCTTCGCCTTCCGGGCCCCGCCAGTGGTGGAATGGATCCCGGCAGCTTAAACTTCGACGAAAATCTGGGACGATGCCCGCATGGCCAACCAATTCCTGCCGACCGAACTGCGCATGCTGGCGAAAATCTGCGGCGCCCATCTGGTCAGCCACATCCATGTCATCGTGTTCCCGCCTTTGTTTCCGCTGCTGCGGGCGCAGTTGGGGGTGGGATATGTCGAGCTTGCCTGGGCGCTGACCTTGTTCAACATCGCGTCTGTCATCGGGCAAACCCCGACCGGTTTTGCGGTTGATCGTTACGGCGCGCGCATTGTGCTGGCGAGCGGGCTGCTGCTGGGCGGGGCGGCGTTTATCAGCCTGGGCATCTGGCCAACCTACCCGATGCTGCTGACCGCCGCGGTCGCCGCCGGTTTCGCCAACTGCGTCTATCATCCATCCGACTACGCCTTGCTGTCTGCCCATATCGGTGAGGCGCGGATGGGCCGGGCGTTTTCGATCCATACTTTCGCCGGCTTCCTTGGTGGCGCTCTGACCCCCGGATTATTGCTGGCGCTGGTGGCGTATGGCGATGCGCGGCTGGCGCTGATCGTGGCCGGGGTCTTGGGGCCGCTGGCCGCGATTCCGGTGATGTTCCTGCCGGCGGCGGCACCACGAGCGGTCGGGCGGGCGGTTGTCAAGCAAAGCGGGCTGGTGACGCCCCGCGTGATCGGGCTGATCGGGTTTTTCACCTTGCTCGCTTTGTCGATGGGCGGATTGCAGAATTTCTCCGTCGTGGCGTTGGCGGATCGGTTCGCGACACCTTTGTCGGTGGGCAATGCGGCGTTGTCGGCGCTGATGTTTGCCTCCGCTTTCGGGGTGCTGACCGGCGGTTATATCGCCGACAAAACCCGCCGGCATGGTGATGTGGCGGCGATCGGGTTTGGCGCGACCGCCTTGATGGTGCTGCTGGTCGGGCTGGTGGATCTGCCGCCCGCCGCCCTGATCGGGGCGATGGCGATGGCCGGCTTCCTGTCCGGCATGATCATGCCGTCGCGGGACATGCTGGTGCGGGCGGCAGCGCCCAAAGGGGCGGAGGGCCGGGTATTCGGCATCGTTTCGACCGGCTTTAATATTGGCGGGACGGCCGGGCCTTTGCTGTTCGGCTTCATCATGGATCACGGCCTGCCAGTGATGGTATTCATGCTGTCGGTCGGCTTCATGTTGCTGACATCGGTGATGGCGCTGGCCGAACGCGGCCGCCCGAAAGGAGTTGCGGCATGAGCACCAGAAACTGGGACGCGGTGGATCGCAATCCGGAGGCGGCGGCGCAGTATCTCGACGTGGTGAGCCGCGCCATCGGGCCGATCAAGGCGCGGTCCATCGAGATGCTCGGCTTGCAGCCGGGCACGCGGGTGCTGGAAGCTGGCTGCGGGCTGGGGCGCGATGCCGAAACCATTGCCGATCTGGTCGGACCGGGCGGGCATGTGACCGGCACCGACCTCAGTGTTGAGTTGATCGGCCGGGCGCTGGCCCGCACCGCAGCCAAACGGGATTATTTGAATTTCAAGGTTGCCGATATCTACGATCTGCCGTTCCATGCCAACAGCTTTGATGCCGCACGGGTGGATCGGGTACTGCAACATCTCGATGATCCAGCCGCGGCGGTGGCGCAACTCGCCTGGGTGGTGCGCGCCGGCGGACGCGTGGTGCTGCTCGAACCGGATTGGGAAAGCCTGGTGGTGGGCGGGGTCGATGCGCTGGTGACCCGGGCGGTGATCGGGCATATCGCCGATAACCGCCATCGCAGCGGCACGGTCGGGCGCGATCTGGCGGCGCTGCTGTCAGACGCGGGCTGCCACGCGATCCAGATCGAAGTTGGCAATTTGGTGATGCCGAATTTCGAGACGATGGATTATCTGGCGTCGCTCGGGACGGCGTTGCGCGAGGTGGTGGAGGCCGGGCGGGTGTCCGAGGAAGCCGCCGAGCAATGGTGGGCACGGCTGAAGCAGCAAGATGTTGATAAATGCTTCTTCGGCACGATGACCGGGACGATTGCGATGGCGATCGTTTCGGGATAAAAGTGGGAAAAATGCCCACATTTTAATTGACTCGATCAACTTGTCGTGAGTAGGGTCCCTGCATGTGGGAACTATACCCACCAAAAAAAACGCAAGGAATGATCGATGTCCATCCAAAAATTGCCCGTTGCCGCATCGTCACACGCATCCCAGCCCGCCAACGGGCGGGCGCATGGCGCCGGCAGCGTCACCCCGCACGCGCCAGTCACCACCCACCATGTCCCCGAAGTGCCCGCCCCCCGCGACAATCGGTGGACGAAACATAAGCCGATAGCTGTCAGCACCGACACCGTGATCGTTGATCGCGCGGCGGGGTTTGACCAGGTGGTGAGCTATTCGATCGATGGCAGTAACAATATTCCGGCGCATCCAACCTGGGGCGCGGCCGGCACTGACGAAGCACGGCTGGCACCGGCCAATTTCGCCCCTGGCACAAGCAATACCCCGGTGAGCGGTCCCAATGCGCGGGTGATCAGCAACACCATCCTGGCCAATGACCCAAACAACATCGATCCCGGTGGACGCTCGGCCTATGATTACGCATTCGGGCAGTTCGTCGACCATGATATTGACCGCAACCCAACCCAGACGCCGAACGCGACCAACAATCTGACCATCGCCGCGCCAGCCAATGATCCGTTCCTGTCGGCCGGTGCGACGATCAACATCACCCGCGGGCAGGTCGACAGCGCCAACAACGCGCCGATCAATGCGGTGACATCAACGCTCGATTTGTCGCAGGTTTATGGCTCGGACGCGGCAATTGCTGCGAGCTTGCGCAATGCCGACGGCACGCTGGTAACGAGTGCGGGCAATAATTTGCCGATCGTCAACGGCCAGTTCGTCGGCGGCGATATCCGCGTGGCCGAGAACCCCGATCTGACGTCGATCGATGTGCTGTTTGTCCGCGAGCACAATTACTGGGTCGGGCAGTTGAAGGCCGAGGATCCGCGCCTGACCGGCGATCAGCTTTACACCATGGCACGCTCGATCACGACGGCGGAATATCAGAATATCGTCTATAACGAGTTCCTGCCGTCGATCCTCGGCAGCGGTGCGCCGGGGGCGTATCATGGCTATCACGCCCAAGTGTCGCCGACGATTTACGCCGAGTTTTCCACCGCCGCCTATCGTTTCGGCCACACGATCATTTCACCGGTCGAAACCAAGATCGCCAATGACGGCACGGTGTTGCAGGCGCAGGACCTGATCACGGCGGCAATGGAAGATACCAGCGCGTTCAGCACGTCCGGCGGCGCCGATGCGCTGCTGCGCAATTTGGCGCAGGATTTTTCACAACAGGAAGGCGTGCATATTAATTCCGACCTGCTCAATTTGCTCAATGCCGGGGCGGATAGCGTGGACCTTGGCGCCATCGATATCGAGCGCGAACGTGATCTCGGCATCGCGACCTTGAACCAGACGCGGGTGGCGCTGGGAATGACGGCTTACACGTCGTTCAGCCAGGTGACGTCCGACGCCACGCTCGCCGCTAAGCTGCAATCGGTTTATGGCACGGTCGATCAGTTGGATTTGTTCGTCGGCGGGTTGGCGGAAACCGCGATTGGCGGGTCGATGGTCGGGCCAACTTTTCAGGCGATCATCGCCAAGCAGTTCGCGGTGCTGCGCGATGGCGACCCGCTCTATTTCCAGAACCAGAATTTCTCCCCGGCGTTGATGCAGCAGATCAAGAACACGACTTTGTCCGATCTGATCATGCGTGACACCGATACGACGATCATCCAGCAGAACGCGTTTGTCGCGACCGAGCGGCATTTATCGAACGTGGCAAGCCCGGACAGCAGCGCGCCGCAGCTGGTGATCGGCATCGATGATAAGGGTGCGATGATTGCGGGTACGGCGGGCGTGGATAACACGATCGTTGCCGGACTAGGGACCAATCAGTTGCTCACCGGTGGCGGGACGCATGATAGGTTCGTGTTCCTCGGCGGAGGTCATTCCGATACGGTGACGAATTTTCAGCCCAAGATCGATATCCTCGATTTCGAGGGTCTGACCAAGGCGCTGAGTTTCCATGATGTGGTGATGACGCAGTCGGGCGGTAATACGCTGGTGCAGGTGGGCGGCAACAATGTCACGCTCCCGGGCATTGGGATCAGCCAGCTGCACGCGGCGAATTTTCAGTTCAACCACGATAATCCGGCGCTGCTGGCGTCCGAACAGAAGACCGGGTTCTGACGGCGCCCAGGGGGCGTCGTCAGACCAACCGATCCCGCTAGTGGATAGAATCTGACGGAAAGAGCCGTCAGATTCTATCCACTAGCCTTTGATTTGGTGGAACGGATCACCTAACGCTCGGGTAGTGAGCGTTAGGATCGCACCACTGGAACGGATAATGCGCTAGCGCGCTAGCCGGCGGCGAAGCGGGCGGCCTGGGCGTTGGGCCGCAGGAAGATCAGGCCGAAGATGCCGCACGCCAGACAGACCACGCCACAGATGAAGAAGCCGTGGATGTAGCCCTGGGCCGCGCCGGAGCCGGCGGCGATGCTGTCCTGCACGACGCTGCCCATCACATAGGGCGCAACCAATCCGGCCGAGGTTGCGATCGCATTATTGATCGCCAGCATGGCGCCACGCTGCGACACCGGCGCCAATTCGCTCATCATCGCGTGGCCCATCACATACACCACCGCCGGCAAGGCGATGCCGATCACCATCATGGCGATCTGCAAATTGGCGCTGGGCATTTGCGGCATCAGGATCAAGGCGATGCCGCCCAGCGTCACGCAGCCAGCGCCGAACACACCCCGCGCCCACCGGGTGGTAATCCCGCTAGCGAGCATTTTCTGCGACAGCCAGCCGGAGGTAATGACGACGAACGGGCTTGCGGCCCAGGGCAGCGTGGTGATTTTGCTGGCCGCACTCGGGCTGAATTGCAGGCCCTGGATCAGGAAGGGCGGGAACCAGGCGATCAGCAGCGACAGACCCCAATAGGCGCCAAACCCGGTGGCGAATATGGCCAGTGACGTGGGGTTGAAGATCAACCGCGTATAGGAAATCCGCGGCAAGGCGCGGCCGGTTTCTGCTTCCTGCACCACCAGGCTGCCTTCCCGCCCCAGGATCGCCCAGGCCGCCACCCAGACCAGGCCAACGGCACCGAGAGCGGCGAAGGCGGTGTGCCACGAGGTTTCTTCGATCACCCATTCGAGCAACGGGATCGCCAGCACCACGCCGATCGCGGCCCCTTGGGAGATGATCGCCGTCGGCAAGGTCCGCAAATTGCTGGGGAACCATTTATAGGCGGCGTGCAGGGCAACCGGGTAGGCCGGGCCTTCGCCAGCGCCGAGGGCAACGCGACAGGCGAGCAAGGTGGTGAAGCCAATACTGCCGAGCATGGGGAACTGGGTCACCGCCCAGATCGCCGCCATCACCAGCAGCGCCCAGCGCGACTGGATGCGATTGACCAGGAAGCCGGTCACCACCGCCGAAATCGAGAACAGGGCAAAGAACGCCGAATTGACCGCGCCGAATTCCTTCGGCGTCAGGTTCAGTTCCTTCATGATCGGCACGCCGGCGATACCGATGATCGCCTTGTCGACGAAGTTCAGCAACATGAAGAAGAACAGCAGAATAACGATCGTCCAGCCACCTGGCTGCGGCTTATTATTGTTCATTATACGCCTCCCCGCTGGTGCCGTTCTTGAAGAACAGCACCAGGTATCGATTAGAACAGGCTACCGCTGTCTGACACTTTGGCCAGATGGTCGGCGGTGTTGCCGTACAGCGCTTCAATCATCGTCATGCGCTTGAAGTAGTGGCCGACTTTGTATTCCATCGTCATGGCGATGCCGCCGTGCAACTGCACTGCTTCCTCGCCAATCAACTTGCCGGAATGGCCGATCTGCACCTTGGTGGCTGACACGGCTCGGCTGCGGGCTTTCGCGTCATCATCGCCGGCCATCACGGTGCCGAACAGATTGATCGAGCGCGCCTGTTCGAGCGCGACGAACATATCGACCGAGCGATGTTGCAGCACCTGGAATTCGCTGATCGCGCGGCCGAACTGCTTGCGCTGCTTCATGTAATCGACGGTGGTGACGTGCATTTCCTGCATCAGGCCAACCGCTTCGGAACACAGCACGGCAATGGCTTCATCGATCACCCGTTCCACCACCGGCAGTGCGTTGGACGGATCGCCCAACACATCGGCGGCGCGGACGTTGGCGAAGCTGATTTCGGCGGCGCGCAAGCCGTCCTGGGTTGGGTAGCCTTTGCGGGTCAGGCCTTCGGCCTTGGCGTCAACCACGAACAGGCCAATGCCGTTACGGTCGCGGCGGTTGCCCGAGCTGCGGGCGGTGACCAGGATCGTGTCGGCGCAATCGCCGTGCATGACCACGGATTTTTCGCCGTTCAGCACCCAGCCGTCGCCAGATTTGGTTGCGGTGACCTGGACATCGGCCAGATTGTAGCGGCTGGCGCGCTCGACATGGGCGAACGCGACCAGGCGGGTGCCGGCGGCAATTTCGCTCAGCATGGTCATCTTCTGGGCCGCGGTGCCGGCGCGCTTGATCAGCCCGCCACCGAGCACGACGGTTGCGAAGAATGGTTCGACCACCAGGCCGCGGCCGAATGCCTCGGCGACCAGCATCGATTCGACCGGGCCGCCACCAAAGCCGCCATAGGCTTCATCAAAGCTCACGCCCAGCAGGCCAAGTTCGGCAAACTGCGCCCAGTTGTCGCGGCTCCAGCCGTCTTTTTCGGCCATGTATTTCTTGCGCTGCTCAAAGCTGTAGCGGTCGGCGATCAGGCGATCGACGCTGTCTTTCAACAAGCGTTGGTCGTCGGTGAGGTCGAAGTCCATGGAAGTATTCCTTTAGGCAAGATAAGCAGTTCTTTTTGTGAACAAAAAGAACCAAAAAAAC
>JANXRN010000040.1 GCA_025352995.1 Acetobacteraceae bacterium | reverse complement strand
TCGGCGAGCGACTTGCTGGTGCCGGGCGCGATCGCGGTGACTTTGATGACGTGCCAGCCAAGGGTGGATTTCACCGGCGCGGGGACGATATTGAGTTGGGCCGCGAAGGCCGCCTTGGCGAGTTCTTCAACCGGAAATTCCGCGATCGGGGCGTCATTCAGTTCAACCGCGGTGGCGCCCAGCCGGCTGGCTTCTTCCTGCATCGCCGCCCAGTCGGCGCCGGTCTGGAATTTTGCCGCGAGCGTCCCGGCCTTGGTTTCATCGTCGGCCAGGATAACCTGCACGCTGCGCCGTTCTTGGGTGGTGAAGCTGGCTTTGCGGGCGCCGTAAGACGCTTTGATATCGTCTTCGCTGATGGTGATTTCGCTGCTCACGCTGTCGGGCGACAGCACCGCCAGCTTGATGCGGCGATATTCCGGGGTCGAATAAAGGTCCTTATGGTTTTCGTACCAGCGCGCCGCCTGCGCGTCGGTCGGCGCGGCCGGCGGCGGCACGGCGGCGAACGGCAGATTGACGATTTCGGCCACCCGCTTTTCGTTCTGGAAGGCATAGACGTGTTTCACCATCACGTCGGGCGCATGGCTTCCGGCCCGCACGGCGCCGAACAACTGGCGCTGGCCGAGATCGGTTTTGACCATGGCGAGGAACCGCGCCTCATTCAGTCCGTTGGCGTTGAGCACGGCGGCGAACTGGTTGCGGTCAAACTTGCCATCGCGGCCCTGGAAGGTCGGCATTTCGAACACCGCCTGGCGCACCGCGTCATCGGTTGCGATCAGGCCAAGGCTTGCGACTTCGGCGGCGAGCGCGGTTTGGGTGATCACCGTATCCAGCGCCTGGTCGGCAATGCCTTTCTTCATCGGCAAGGTCGCGGTGATATCGGTGCCGAGCGCGCGGCTGAGCTGGGACAGCTGCTTGCGATAGGTTTCGCCGACCTCCGCACTGTCAACCGATCGGCCAGCGACGGTGGCGATTGCGGTGTCGGAATTGAAGCCGTTGCGGAACACGTCGCCGATCCCCCAGATCACGAACACCACGACAAGCAGGCCGAAAAACAGCCGTGCGGGCCAGGTGGTCAAGGCGTGGCGCATAAGTCCGATCATGATGAGTTCCGGATAGGGGGGACGGCGAAAAGCGGCGCACCATAGGGTCCGCGTGCCGGAAAGGCCAGATCGACGGGCGCGCACGGTCATGGCAGGATTGCGCGGCGACCCGGGAGAACAAACATGTCCGCGACCCTTGATGCCCCGAGCTCTGACATCGATCCGTTTTCGGAGGCGTTTTTCGCCGACCCGCATCGCTTTCACGCGACCCTGCGCGATGCCGGGCCCGCAGTGCGACTATCGGTGTACAATATTTGGGCGGTGGCGGGCTACGCGGAGGTGCACGCCATGCTGCATGATTGGGAAATTTTTTCGTCGGCCCGTGGCGTCGGCATTCAGGATTTCGCGCGGGAAAAGCCGTTTCGCCTGCCGAGTCTGGTGCTCGAAACCGATCCCCCCAAGCATGACCGGGCGCGCAATGTGCTGAACAAGGTGCTGTCGCCAGGCAACATGCGTGGCCTCAAAGCCCGCTTCGCCGCCGAGGCCGATGCGCTGGTGGCGCGTTTGCTGGCCGCCGGCACCTGCGACGCGGTGACCGATATCGCCGAAGAATATCCGCTGACCGTGTTCCCCGATGCGGTGGGCATGCCAAAAGAAAACCGCCGCTTCCTGCTGCCCTACGGCAATATGGTGTTCAACAGCTTCGGCCCGCAGAACAGCTTTTTTACCGACGCGGTGCGCGATGCCGGGGTGGTGTTCGACTGGGTCCAGCGCCAGTCGCAGCGCGACGCGCTGGCCCCAACCGGCTTCGGGGCTGACATTCACGCCGCTGCCGATCGCGGCGAAATCACCCATGAAGAAGCGCCGATGGTGGTGCGATCGATCCTGACCGCCGGCGTTGATACCACTGTGTCCGGCCTCGGCGCCGCGATCTACTGCCTTGCCCGCTATCCTGATCAGTTCGCCAAACTGCGCGCCGACCCGACCTTGGCGCGGGCCGCGTTCGAAGAAGCCGTGCGCTACGAAACCCCGGTGCAAACTTTCTTCCGCACCACCACGCGCGATACAGAAATCGGCGGCGTCCCCATCGCTGAGGGCGAGAAAGTGCTGATGTTCCTCGGTGCCGCAAATCGCGACCCGCGCCGGTTCGACAACCCCGATGCCTATGACATCACCCGCAAGAATGCCGGCCATGTTGGCTTCGGCAGCGGCGTGCATGAATGCGTCGGCCAGGTTTTCGCCCGCATGGAAGGCGAAGCGATGCTGACCGCGCTGGCCCGCGGCGTAACCGCGATGGAGATTTGCGGCCCGGTAAAGCGTCGCTACAACAACACTTTGCGCGGGTTGGCGTCGCTGCCGATTCGACTTCACTAGAAGGGAGGACAAGTTGTTCTTTTTGTGTAACTTCCCAGGTTCTCGCCAAATCTTGCCGCCGGCAGGCTAAAGCCAAGAAAGCACTCCTTTTTTTGAAAAAAAAGGAGCAAAAAAACTTTTCCACTTCGGTTCCGAGCGCTTCGCTGTTCCGGGGGACGCACGCCAACGGCAAGGCATAGATAGAAAGTTTTTTTGGTTCTTTTGTTCACAAAAAGAACTGCTTGCCTTCTGAATTTTCTTGACTTGGAGTCTTTCGAAACAAAGAACCCGGGCAGTTGCCTTTGTTTGAAAAAAGAAGATTCTTACGCCCTTCCTGATCTCTTTTCCCGTCCGGCAAACAGTCCGGACAGACACCAAGGACCCCATGATGCGCCAACTGATCGCCGGCAACTGGAAGATGAATGGCCTGCTCGAAGCGAGCGCCGCGTTGGCCGGCGCGTTGCGGCGCGGCGCCGATGGGCTTGATTGCGACATCGTGATCTGCCCGCCGGCGACCATGCTGATGACGGTCGCCCATGTGCTGGTTGGATCGCCGGTCGAGATCGGCGGCCAGGATTGCCATGCCAAAGCCAGCGGCGCGCATACCGGCGATGTGTCCGCCGCCATGCTGCGCGATGCCGGCGCGCGTTGGGTGATTGTCGGTCATTCCGAACGCCGCGCCGATCACGGCGAAACCAGCGCCCAGGTGCGCGCCAAAGCAATCGCCGCGATGGCGGCGGGCCTGACCCCGATCGTCTGCGTCGGCGAAACCGAGGCGCAACGCGTTTCCGGCGACGCCCTTTCCGTGGTCGGCACCCAACTCGCCGAAAGCCTGCCCGAGGGCTTCGCTGGCGTGGTCGCCTACGAACCGGTCTGGGCAATCGGCACTGGCAAAACTGCGACCGAGGACGATGTCCGCGCGATGCATGCCCATATCCGCACCTGCATCGGGGCGGGACCGCGCATTCTTTATGGTGGGTCGGTGAAAGCCTCCAACGCCGCGTCGCTGTTGGCGGTGCCGGAGGTCGGCGGCGCCTTGGTGGGCGGGGCGAGCCTGGTGGTGGAGGATTTCCTGGCCATCGCCAAGGCAGCCAACCGCGGCTAAAAGCAACGTGAACTCACCGAGTGGGCACGCCAACGGCCAGAAATGGTTAAAGTTTTTTTGCTTCTTTTTGTTCGCAAAAAGAAGACCTTCCTCCCTCGCCTTGCTTTTCACCGACGAACGCCTAAAACCCGCCGGACCGCGTGGGGACCCTGATGACGCTCGTTCTGCTGATTATCCATTTGTTCGTAACCCTCGCTTTGATCGGCGTGGTGCTGATCCAGCGCAGCGAAGGCGGCGGGCTGGGCATTGGCAGCTCACAGGGCATGGGCGGGCTGATGTCTGGCCGTGGCACCGCCAATTTGCTGACCCGTACCACGGCCGTGCTCGGTGCGGTGTTTTTCGTCATGTCGCTGTCGCTCGCGCTGTTGAATCGCGGGTCGAGCCTGGGTGGCGGACGCTCGCTGCTCGATGCGCCAGCCGCCACCGCGCCGGCGCCGGTCGCACCGGTGGCGCCGAGCAAGGTGCCGACCAACTAAATTCGCCCGCGCGTTTCGTCCGACTCGGGTTTGCCGCTATAGGGGGCGTCCATGACGCGGTTTGTCTTCATCACCGGCGGCGTGGTTTCCTCGCTTGGCAAAGGTATCGCATCGGCGGCCCTCGGCGCGCTGCTGCTCGCGCGCGGCTACACGGTGCGGTTGCGCAAGCTTGACCCCTATCTGAACGTCGATCCCGGCACCATGTCGCCCTTGCAGCATGGCGAGGTCTTCGTCACCGACGACGGCGCGGAAACCGACCTCGACCTTGGCCACTATGAACGCTTCACCGGCGTTCACGCGACGCAAGCCGACAACGCCACCACCGGGCGGATTTATTCCGACGTGATCGCTGCCGAACGGGCCGGGAAATATCTCGGCTCCACCGTCCAGGTCATTCCGCACATCACCGACGCGATCAAGGAAGCCATCACCGGGCGCCTGACAGACGCCGATGGCAAGGTGCCGGACTTCGCGCTGATCGAAATCGGCGGCACCGTTGGCGACATCGAAAGCCTGCCGTTCCTCGAAGCGATCCGCCAGTTGAGCAACGAACTCGGCAGCGGACAGGTGATGTTCATGCACCTGACTTTGCTGCCCTATATTCCGTCCGCTGGCGAACTGAAAACCAAGCCGACCCAGCATTCGGTGAAAGAACTTCTGTCGGTCGGCATCCAGCCCAACATGCTGATCTGTCGCGCTGACCGCCCGATCCCGGAAAATGAACGCCGCAAGATCGCGCTGTTCTGCAACGTTCGCCCCGATGCGGTGGTCGCCGCACTCGATGTCGATACGATTTACGCCGTGCCGATCAGCTATCACGCCGAAGGCATGGATCGCGGCGTGCTGCGCCATTTCGGCCTGCCCGACGCCGCCGAACCCGATCTGTCGCGCTGGCAGAACATCGTCGATATCGTCCGCGCCCCGGAAGGCGAGGTCCGCATTGCCGTGGTCGGCAAATACACCGATCTGCTCGACAGCTACAAAAGCCTGGCCGAAGCGCTCACTCATGGCGGCATTGCCAACCGGGTGAAAGTGGTGCTCGATTGGGTCGATAGCGAAGCGTTTGAAGAACCAGGCGCAGTTGGCCGGCTTGAAGGCGTGCACGGCATTCTGGTGCCGGGCGGCTTTGGCGAGCGTGGCACTGAAGGCAAGATCGAAGCCGTGCGCTTCGCCCGCGAACGCCGGGTGCCGTTCTTCGGTATTTGTTTCGGTATGCAAATGGCGGTGATCGAAGCCGCGCGCAACCTGGCTGGCATGGCCGATGCATCGTCGAGCGAGTTCGGGCCGTGCGATATTGCCGTCGTCGGCCTGATGACCGAATGGACCAAGGGCAACGAAGTTGAACGACGCAATGCCGAAGGCGATCTCGGCGGCACAATGCGGCTCGGCGCCTATCCCGCAGTGCTGGCCGAGGGATCGCTGGTGCGGGAAATTTACGGCACCCCGGTTGCCACCGACCGGCATCGCCATCGTTACGAGGTCAACGTGAATTACCGCGATGCCCTGGAAGCCGCTGGCATGCGGTTTTCCGGCATGTCCCCCGATGGGCTGCTGCCGGAAAATATCGAGCTGCCCGGCCATCCCTGGTTCATCGGGGTGCAGGCCCATCCTGAACTGACCAGCAAGCCATTCGCGCCGCATCCTTTGTTCAAAAGCTTCATCACTGCCGCCGTGAAGCAGTCCCGCCTTGTCTGAGGTGCAGGTCCGCGACGTGCGTTTCGGCAATGATCTGCCGTTCGTGCTGATTTCCGGCCCCTGCCAGATTGAAAGCCGCGCCCACGCGCTGGAATGCGCCCATGCCCTCGATGAAATCTGCCGCGCCGCTGGGGTGCGCCTGATTTATAAATCAAGTTACGACAAAGCCAACCGCACCAGCGCCACCGCCGCGCGCGGCGTCGGCATGGCAGCCGGCCTCGATATCCTCGCCGAAGTCCGCGCCGTCACCGGCCGCCCAGTGCTGACCGATGTCCATCTGCCCGACCATTGCTCGCCCGCCGCCGAGGCAGTCGATATCCTGCAAATCCCGGCGTTCCTGTGCCGCCAGACCGATCTGCTAATCGCCGCCGGCGAAACCGGACGGGCCATCAACGTGAAAAAAGGCCAGTTCCTGGCGCCGTGGGATATGGTCAACGTCGCCGCCAAAATCGCCGCCACCGGTAACGAACGCATCTTGTTGTGCGATCGCGGCACCAGCTTCGGCTACAACACCTTAGTATCGGACCTGCGCGGCCTGCCGATCATGGCCCGCACTGGCTATCCGGTGGTGTTTGACGCCACCCACTCCGTCCAGCAGCCCGGCGGGCAGGGCACCACATCAGGTGGCCAACGCGAATTCGCCCCGGTCCTGGCCCGCGCCGCCATCGCCGTCGGCGTGGCCGCCGTTTTCATTGAAGCCCACCCGGACCCCGATGCCGCGCCGTCGGATGGGCCGAACATGATCGCATTGCGCGATATGCCGGCTTTGATTGCGCGGTTGGTGGCTTTTGATAGGGTCGCGAAGGGGTAAGGCAAGCGCGTTCTTTTTGTGAACAAAAAGAACCAAAAAAACTTTATCCATTCCTTGCCGTTGGCGTGCCCACCCGGCATCGCCACAATAAATGACCGATTTCCAACCGTAGGGCGGATAAGTGCTTGCGCCATCCGCCGCCGCAAACCGCGCCCCGCGACGGCCTATGATGGGCCGCCGATGAACGCTCCCTGCGTTATGCCAACGACAATAATGCGTTTTAAGCCATTCAATCGAATGGCAACGCGCAGTATTTAGGTGTGCTTTGGAATAGAAAGGCGATAAGCTCTCTGGATCGAAATCCTTGATGCGCGGCCAATCCGAAAGCCGAGGAACGCGATGTTACGCGGATACACGCTTTCGTTTCCGTTCCTGCTGTTAGGTTATGTATCAGCGCGAACCGTCATGCGGTTCATGGTGGCCGAGCCTACGAGTATCGAGCAATCTATCGCCCCAATTGCTATTTTAATGCTCGTTTGGTCCAACTGGCCGGAACTGCAAAAATTCTGGCGTGAAGGCCATCCGACGCGCTGATCAAGCCGCCTGCAAAGTCGGAATTGCCGCATGCGTGTCCGCCTACCCACGTTCTGCGCGCCACAAATCATAGGCCTCCTGCATCGCCAGCCAAAGCGCTGGCCCATTGCCACATAACTTCCCCAGCCGCCGCGCCATGTCCGGCGTCACGCCGGCATCTTCGGCCAGAATGCGATGCAAGGTCTGCCGCGAAATCTGCAAATGCCGCCAGCGCCCGGCCACGCCCCGCCCGCGCAGCAAGCGCTGCTTTCCGGTCGGTGAGGATGAGTGCGAACGTTTCCACGGAGTATTATTCGGGCGATTTCTATAGAAAGCCGATGCTGAACCATGGCACCGCCGCATCGGGGGATACATGCCCGATGGCGCAGGCCGCGCAAGAAACATTTGGACCCTTCCCAGCCTTTCGTAGGGCGGATAAGCCCTTGCG
>JANXRN010000028.1 GCA_025352995.1 Acetobacteraceae bacterium | reverse complement strand
TCTGGCCGCCTTGCCCCGCAGCCTGACCGTCAAGGATTCCTGATCATGGCCTATGTAGCCGTCAAAGGTGGTGAGCGCGCGATTGACAACGCCCATGCCTGGCTCGCTGAAGCGCGTCGTGGCGATGCCTCGGTCGCCGATCTCGGCCTGTTGCAAATCACCGAACAACTCGGCCGTTCGGTCGATCGGGTGATGGCGGAAGGCTCGGTCTATGATCCGGAACTTGCAGCGCTTGCCATCAAACAATCGCAGGGCGATCTGATCGAAGCGGCGTTCCTGCTGCGGGCCTACCGCACCACCTTGCCGCGCTTTGCCATGGCGTCGCCGGTGGAAACTGCGGACATGCTGATCCGGCGGCGCATTTCGGCGGTTTATAAGGATTTGCCAGGGGGGCAGATTCTCGGCCCGACTTATGATTATACTCACCGGCTGCTCGACTTCGCCCTCGCCGCCGGCGGCGCGCCCGAAGCCGCCGCCGAAGCCGACCAACCGGTCGAAGCCATGCCGCGGGTCGCCGATATTCTCGGCCAGGAAGGGCTGATCGAAACCCATGAAGATGATGGGCGCGAACCCGGCGACCTGACGCGGGAGCCGTTGCGCTTTCCCGCCACCCGCGACGTGCGGCTGCAAGCGCTCGCCCGTGGCGATGAAGGTTTTCTGCTCGCCATGGGCTATTCCACCCAACGCGGCTATGGCGGCAGCCACCCGTTTGTCGGCGAATTGCGTGTGGGGGACTGCGTCGTTGAAATCACCCCGCCCGAGTTGGGCTTTGCCATCGATATCGGCGACGTGACGCTGACCGAATGCGCCCTGGTCAATCAATTCCACGGGTCGAAAACCCTGCCGCCGCAATTTACCTCGGGCTATGGCCTGACGTTCGGGCACGCCGAACGCAAAGCGATGGGGATGGCGCTGGTCGATCGCGCGTTGCGCGCCGAAGAACTCGGGGAAGACGCCACCGCACCGGCGCAGAACGTCGAGTTCATGCTGTATCATTCAGACAATATCGAAGCGACCGGCTTCGTCGAACATCTCAAGCTGCCGCATTACGTCGATTTCCAGTCCGAACTGGAAACTATCCGCCGAATGCGCGCCGAAGCGGACGCAAGCGCATGAACGCGATCTTGCAGGGCTACAACTTCGCCTATCTTGATGAACAGACCAAGCGCATGCTGCGCCGGGCCTTGCTGAAGGCGGTCGCCATTCCCGGCCATCAAATCCCGTTCGGCAGCCGTGAAATGCCGTTGCCGTATGGCTGGGGCACCGGCGGCATTCAGGTGACGGCGGCCGTGCTTGGCCCCAATGACGTGCTGAAAGTGATCGATCAGGGCGCGGACGATACCACCAACGCGGTCTCCATCCGTCGTTTCTTTGCCAAAACGGCGGGGGTTGCAACCACTACCGATACGGCGTCGGCCACCATCATCCAGACCCGCCATCGCATCCCGGAATTCCCGCTCAGTAAGAACCAGATCATCGTCTATCAGGTGCCGCAGCCCGAACCCTTGTCCAAACTCGAACCTAGCCGGGCGGAAACAAGGCGGATGCACGCGCTGGCCGAATATGGCGCGATGCATGTCCGGCTGTATGAAGACATTACCCGCTATGGCCATGTCGCAATCAGCTATGATTATCCGGTCATGGTCGGCGGCCGTTATCTGATGGCGCCAAGCCCAATTCCGGCCTTCGATAATCCCAAAATGCACATGATGCCGGCCTTGCAATTATTCGGCGCTGGGCGGGAAAAGCGCCTTTACGCCATCCCGCCTTACACTGACGTGCGCAGCCTAGATTTCGATGATCATCCGTTTCGCGCCGGCCGCGCCCCGCATGCGTGCGGGCTGTGCGGTTCGGATAATTCCTACCTCGATGAAGTCGTGGTCGATAACAAAGGCGGCCGACTGTTCGTGTGTTCTGACACCGATCATTGTGAAACCCGCCGCGCTGAAGGCCATGTGGGAGCGGAGGCATGATCGCGCATGACAGTCTGATTGCGGCGCGCAATTTACAGCTCCGCTTTGGCGCCATTCCGGCCCTGGTCGATGTCAGCGTCGATCTCTGGCCGGGCGAAGTGCTGGCGGTGGTCGGCGAATCGGGGTCCGGCAAAACGACTTTGCTCAACGTGCTGTCCGGCCGCATGCGCCCCGATGCCGGGGTGGTGTGGTATCGCGATCCGGCAGGCTCGCTCGCCGATGTCCACGCCATGCCGGCCCCGGCGTTGCGCGCCTTGCATCGCTCGGACTGGGGTTTTGTCCAGCAGGACCCGCGCGCGGCCTTGCGCATGGGCGTCACCGCCGGCGGCAATGTCGGCGAACGGCTGATGGCGCAAGGCGCGCGCCATTACGGCAATATCCGCGCGGAAGCGATTGACTGGTTGCGCCAGGTGGAAATCGACGAAGCCCGCGTCGATGATCTGCCGCGCACTTTCTCGGGCGGCATGCTGCAACGTTTGCAAATCGCCCGCACCTTGGTCACCCATCCGCGGCTGGTCTTCATGGATGAACCGACCGGCGGCTTGGATGTCTCGGTGCAGGCCCGCCTGCTCGATCTGATCCGCAGTCTGGTCGCGCGGCTTAATCTCGCGGCGGTGCTGGTGACGCATGATCTGTCGGTCGCCCGCCTGCTCGCCCACCGCATCATGGTGATGCAGCGCGGGGTGGCGGTGGAAACCGGCCTGACCGATCAGGTGCTCGATGATCCGCAGCATCCTTACACCCAATTGCTGGTCAGTTCGGTGTTACAAGCATGAACATGTTGCAAACCGAGACCTTGTCGAAACAATTCGTGCTGCATCTACGCGACGGCATCGCCATTCCGGTGCTGGATGATGTGAACTTCGCGGTTTCGGCCGGTGAATGCGTTGCCCTCGTCGGGCCATCGGGCGCCGGAAAAACCACCTTGCTGCGCAGCCTCTACGGCAATTATCGCGCCGATAGCGGCCGCATCCTGGTCCGCCATGGCGGGGAAATGATCGACATCGCCAGCGCCGCGCCACGCCAGATTGTCGCCGTGCGCACTGCCAGTTTGGGCTATGTCAGCCAGTTCCTGCGCGTGGTGCCCCGCGTGTCCGCCCTCGACATCGTTGCCGAAGCCGCGCGCGGCCTGTCCCAGAGCGAAGCGCGCGAGACCGCGCGCACGCTTTTGCTGCGCCTCAACATCCAGGCCCGCTTGCACGCTTTGCCGCCGGCGACCTTTTCCGGCGGGGAACAGCAGCGCATCAACCTGGCGCGCGGCTTCATCGGCCGCCATCCGATCTTGCTGCTTGATGAGCCGACCGCGAGCCTGGACGCCGCCAACGCCGAAATTGTCATCGCAATGATCACCGAAGCCAAAGCGGCAGGGGTTGCCATTGTCGGGATTTTCCATGATGCCAACGT
>JANXRN010000534.1 GCA_025352995.1 Acetobacteraceae bacterium | reverse complement strand
GAAGGTCCCTGGACGCCAAACCCTTTAAGGGTAAGTCGTAATGAAGACGGGGGCTTAGGTGCTGGTCGCAACCAGTACCTAAGCCCCCGTCTTCATTACGACTTCGCTTTCTTAGGATAGGGGTCCGGGGTCCCACCCCGGCGGGGGTCGAGGGGGCAGCGCCCCTCGCCTTGCTTCCTTCCCCAAGCCGCCCCGCAAACCGATTGCCAGCAGCGGTCCCCCCGTGCGACGGTTGGTGCAACGCGTGTGGGGGAAATTGTGATGCGGGCATTGGCTGGGCTGTTGGCGATGGTATGGGCCGGGGTGGCGGTGGCTCAGCCGGTTACCATCAAGATGTGGATGCACGAGCATCCGCCGCGGATTGCGATTGATAAGGCGATCATTGCGGCGTTTGAGAAGGCCAATCCTGACATCAAGGTGCAGTATGATGTGATTTCGGTCGCGGAGTACAGCACGAAGTTGTTGACGGCGTTTGCGGCGGGTTCGGGTCCGGATGTGTTCAACAATACGTCGACGTTGGTGACCCAGTATTACAATGCCAGGATTTTGGCGCCGGTTGATTATGCGGCGATGGGTTTGAAGGATGAGGCGGCGTTGCTGGCGAAATATTCCGGCAACGGGTTTGACGGGATTCGCTTTCAGGGCAAGTTGCACGGCATTCCGACCGAGGTGAGCAACTGGGCGTGTTTTGCCAATAACGCGATCTGGGCCGAGGCCGGGTTGGACCCGAAGAAGGATTGGCCGAAAACGTGGGAGGCTTTGCCGGCGGTTGCCGAGAGATTGACCAAGCGCGATGCCAATGGCGTGCCGGTGCGGCGCGGGTTTGACTTCAACTGGACCATTCCGGGCGCGTTTTGGTATGTGCCGAACACGATGTTTCACCAGCTTGGTGCGAACATGATTGATGATGTGGCGTATAAGGCAACGTTGGATACGGCGGCGGCGCGTCAGGTGTTCCAGTATTTCCAGGACTGGACCGGCAAGTTGCGGCTGGGCGGGCCGCAATATACTGACACGCGGGCGGAGTTCCTGGCGGGAAAGTTGGGGTCCGAGTGCAGTTTTGGCATTTGGGGCATTCCGCAGATGGAAGCGGCGAAAATCAGCTGGTCGGTGCTGCCGGTGCCGAAATTCGCCGCGGGCTCGTCGGATAACGGGATGGACGAATATGCGTTTTACATGATGGTCAATGCGCGGTCGGCCGGCCCGGTGCAGAAGGCGGCGTGGAAGTTCGCGCGGTTTTACACCGACCATGCGGCGGAGTTGTTTGCCGGCGCTGGGTTGTTCGTACCGCGGGCGGACGTGGCGGATAGTGCGGCGTTCAAGGGCAACCCGGCGGCGGCGTTCTTTGTCGCCGAACTCGCCAAGGCCAAATTCTCCCCCCGGATTGTCGGCTATGCGCAGGTGCTCGATGCGATCTTGCGCGGCCGGGACAAGATCGTGCAGGGCGAGAAAGTTGATGCGGTGATGCCAGTGATGAACGAGGAAGTGAACACCATCATGACGCGGGAGCGGGCGCGCGCCGCCAGCCTGGTGAAATAATCGAAGGATGAGGTTTCACTATAAATGGTGGGGCCTGATCTTCGTTTTGCCGGCGGTTGGGTTCTTTGCGATTTTCAATTTGTTCCCGACCTTGTTTGGGCTTTATCTCAGCTTCACCGACTATGATCTGCTCAGCCCGCCGATTTGGGTGGGCGTGGATAATTTCGTCAATCTTGCGTCCGATCGGCTGTTCCGCCAGGCGCTGGGCAACACGCTGGTATTTGTGCTGGGTGCGACGTTGCCGGTCTGGGTGCTGTCGTTGCTGGCGGCTTTGGTGTTCGACCAGGCGTTTCGCACCCGGGACTGGCTGAAGGCGGCGTTTTTCCTGCCGGTGCTGGCGCCGGTGACGGTGGTTGCCGTGGTGTGGCGGGTGCTGCTGCATCCTAATGGGGTGCTGACGTCCCTGACGGGCGGCTGGTGGGGCATGACCGAAATCCGCTGGCTGGCCGACTCGCTGCTCGCCCCGATTACCATGATCGCGGTGCATGATTGGGCGGTGATCCCGTTTTTCATGATGATCTGGCTCGCCGGGCTTGCCGCCATTCCGCCGGAGTTCCGCGAGGCTGCCGCGATTGACGGCGCCGGGCCGATCCGTACGTTCTGGCATGTCGATCTGCCGCAATTGCGGTCAACTGCGGTGCTGGTCGCGTCATTGTCGTCAATCGGGGCGTTCCAGACCTTCGCCTTGCAATATGTGCTGCCCAATGATGCCGGCGGGCCGGCCAATTCGACCATGGTGCTGGCACTGTTGGTGCTGAAATACGGGTTTCAATATTTCCGCATGGGCGACGCGGCGGCGGTTTCGGTGGTG
>JANXRN010000530.1 GCA_025352995.1 Acetobacteraceae bacterium | reverse complement strand
AGCGAAGTCTGCTCGCTTTATATCGCCCGGCCGGGCGATATCCTGGAGCTTTTTGCCACCGAGGGCCTTGCCGCTGATGCGATCGGCCGCACAAGGCTGCGGGTTGGCGAAGGCATTGTCGGGCTGGTCGCGGCCACCCATCGCGCGATGAACCTGGCCGACGCGCAGAACCATCCGGCCTTCGCCTATCGCCCGGAAACCGGGGAAGAAAAATACGCGTCCATGCTCGCCGTCCCGGTCCGGCGCGGTGGGCGCACGATGGGCGTGCTGACGGTGCAGAACCGCACCCCTCGGCATTTTGACGAAGAAGAGGTCGATGTGCTGGCAACAATTGCCATGCTGTTGGCCGAAGTGCTGGCGACGTCCGGCGCGGAAGGTGCCGATGAGGGCGTGGGCGCCACCGTGTCCCGCCGGTTCAGCGCGGTCTTGCTGGCATCGGGCCTGGCGATCGGCCGCGTCCGGGTGCTTGGTCCGGTGCCGCCACCGAAGCGGGTGCTGGCCGACGATCCGGCCCACGAACAGGCCCGCCTCGATGCCGCCGTCGCTACCATGCGCCGCGATGTCGATGCGCTGATCGCCACAGGCCTGCCTGACGCCGACGCCGCGGAAGCCCTGGCATCCCGCGAAATCCTCGACAGTTACCGCCTCGTCGCGTCCGACGGCGGCTGGCTCAAGCGCGTTGCCGACGCTATCCGCGGCGGTCTGTCGGCCGAAGCGGCCGTCCATCGTGTCGCCGGAGACCTCCGCGACCGCATGCGCCGGATCACCGATCCCTATTTGCGCGAACGCCTGGCCGATATCGAAGACCTTATCGGGCGGCTGATGCTGGCGCTCGATGGAACCCAGGCCACGGCCCGTTCGGCACCCGATGCGATTGTGCTCGCGCGCCGAATGGGGCCGGCGGAACTGCTCGAATGGCATGCCGGCGGGGCCATCGGGGTGGTGATCGAAGAAGCCAGCCCGTCTGGACACGCCGCCATCCTTGCCCGCGCCCTTGGACTGCCCGCGCTCGCCGGCGCCGCTGGCATGCTCGACGCCGCGACCGATGGCGACATGGCGGTGCTGATGGCCGATGACGGCAGCGGCGCCCAGCTTATCTTGCGGCCGGAACAGGAAATCGTGCAGGTTTTTGCCCGCGCGCTTGAAGCCCGCAGCGCGCGCCAGGCCGGCTATGCAGTGCTGCGCGACCGGCCAAGCCAAACCCAGGACGGCGTTACCGTCGATCTCATGCTCAATGTCGGCCTGGCGCTGGAGCTCAGCCAGTTAGACGCCACCAATGCCGCCGGGATCGGTTTGTTCCGCACCGAAATCGCCATGCTGGCGCGCGGGTCGGTTGCCGACGTGCCGGAACAGGCGGCGGTCTATGCCCAGGTTCTGGATGCCGCCGGCGATCGCCCGGTGCTGTTCCGCACCCTTGATCTCGGCGGCGACAAAATCCTGCCCGGCAGCACAAGGATCGAGGAAAACCCCGCCATGGGCTGGCGCAGCTTGCGCATCGGCCTGGACCGGCCCGCCGTTTTGCGCCGCCAGTTGCGCGCCTTATTGTTGGCTGCCGGCGGGCGGCCTTTGTCGATCATGTTCCCAATGGTCGCAACCGTTGCCGAACTGCGTGCGGCCAAGTCGCTGTTGCGCACCGAAGTCGCCCGCGTCCGCCCCGCACCGGTGCAATTGCAGGTCGGCACCATGCTCGAAGTGCCCGCGTTGATGTGGCAACTCCCCGCGCTACTGCCCGAGGTTGATTTCATTTCCGTTGGCAGCAACGATCTGATGCAGTTTCTGTTTGCCGCTGATCGAGGCACGCCGGGGCTTGCCGGACGCTATGATTTTCTGTCGCCCCCGGTGCTCGAACTCCTCGCTGACCTTGCTGCGCGATGCTCCGCTGCCGGGGTGAAATTATCGGTCTGCGGCGAACACGCGTCCCGCCCGTTGGAGGCGATGACGATGGTGGGGCTCGGCATCACCGCGCTCTCGATGCCCGCCTCCGGCCTGTTTCCGGTGAAGGCGCTGCTAGCGGCGCTTGACCTTGCCAACTTCCGCCGTGTCCTCGACGGCATCCGGCGCACCGCATCGGGTGCCGCCAGCGTCCGCGAACCGCTCGCCGCATGGGCCCGCGAACACGGGCTGCCAATCTAGCGCGTTGGAGGTAACGCGCTAGAGTCTTGTTTTCACGATCATCTTTGTCCGATCGATCAGGCAAGCCGATCGGACGATGATCTAGGCAAAGCCCGGCCTTGCGGCTACAAGGACCCCTCCACCCAGTGCCCTTAAGGCGGAAGTCCGCAGTATGAGAGTGAAGTTCGGCGACCGCCAACCGGCCGAGGCGAGCGGCTCCGCCACCCGCGTTGGCGCCGAACTGCGTGCGGCGCGGGAGAATATCGGCTGGACCCTGCCCGCCGTCGCCGCCCATTTGCGCATTCGCCTGCCCTACCTCGAAGCGATTGAAGAAGGCCGCATCGCCGATCTGCCCGGTAACGCCTATGCCCTTGGCTTCGTCCGCAGCTACGCCAAGCAGCTTGGCCTCGACCCGGAGGAAATCGCCCGCCGCTTCCGGACCGAGGCCGCAGAGGTCAACCGCAAAACCGAACTATCCTTCCCGGCCCCCGTCCCCCAGCGCGGACTGCCGGCCGGTGCCGCGATTTTGCTTGGCCTGCTGGTCGCGGTTGGCGGTTATATCGCCTGGTACCGGGTATCAAGCGACGCACCGTCGACCGAACAGGTCCGCCCGGTGCCCGAACGCCTGGCCGAGCTGATCCCTGCCGTCCCGCCGCCAGCACCAAAGCCCACCGCCGAAGCCCCAACCGAACCCGCCCCGGTCGCCGCCACTGCCCCGGCACCGCCGAAGCCGGAACCAGTAGTGGTCGCTGCCCCAGCCGCGCCGCCGCCTGCGCCCGAGGCGCTGCCCGACGGCACCCGCCTGGTGCTGCGCGCCAAAACCGATGCCTGGATGCAAGTCCGCGATCGCCAGGGCACCGTGCTGCTCAACCGGGTGCTGCGCGCTGGCGAAACCTGGCCAGCGCCGCCCAAGCTTGCGCTGCTGCTGACCACCGGCAACGCTGGCGGCACGGAAATTCTGGTGGACGGCAAAGCCACCGCCACCCTTGGCGGGGACGGCATGGTGCGGCGGGATTTGCTGCTTGACCCGGACGCCGCGCGCGACGGCAAGCTGGCGCCGCCGGTTGCGCCGTCGTCAAGCCAGTGGTGAAGACTCCGTAAAGCCTTCAAGCCGCCTTCTTGAAATACCCTTGCGCCACCAGCGTTTCGGCAATTTGTACCGCGTTCAGCGCTGCCCCTTTGCGCAAATTATCCGCCACGCACCAGAACCCCAGCCCATGCGGTACCGTCGGGTCTTTGCGGATGCGGCTAATATAGGTCGCGTCTTCCCCCGCGCATTCGAGCGGCGTCACATAGCCACCGTCTTCGCGCGTGTCCTGCACGATAATCCCCGGAGCATGGCGCAGCACGTCGCGCGCTTCACTGGCCGTCACCGGGCGTTCAAATTCTACCGTGATCGATTCCGCATGGCCTATGAACACCGGCACCCGCACGCAGGTCGCGAAGACGGCGATATCGGGGTCGAGGATTTTCTTGGTTTCGACCACCATTTTCCACTCTTCCTTGGTGGCGCCGTCATCCATGAATTTGTCGATATGCGGGATGACGTTGAAGGCGATCTGCTTGGTGAATTCCTGTGGCACCACCTGGTCATGCACCAGGCTGCGGCGGGATTGCAGCAGCAGTTCGTCCATGCCGTCCTTGCCGGCGCCGGAAACGGATTGATAAGTCGATACCACGACGCGCTTGATCTTGTAGCGATCATGCAGCGGCTTCAGCGCCATCACCATCTGGATGGTGGAACAATTCGGGTTCGCGATGATCCCGCGGCGGATGCGGCCCAGCGCCTGCGGGTTCACTTCCGGCACCACCAGCGGCACATCGTGTTCCATGCGGAAATGGCTGGTGTTGTCGATCACCACGCAGCCGGCGGCGGCCGCGCGGGGGGCGTGGATGGCCGAAACCGACGCGCCGGGGCTGAACAGACCGATATCCCAGCCGGCAAAGTCGAACTTCTCCAGATTTTGCACCTTCAGAACCCGCTTTTCGCCGAACGATATTTCCCGCCCGGTCGAACGTGGGGACGCCAGCGCCACGATGTCCTTGATCGGGAAGTCGCGCTCGGCCAGGGTTTTCAGAATCTCGCGCCCAACCGCCCCGGTGGCGCCGACAACCGCTACTCTGTAAGCCATGGCAAACCGCTCCTGAACCTAATGTCGGGCGACGGTTAATCAGCGGCGCGATGCGGTGCAAGCAGAGTCTTGCCGTAGCTGGGCTGCGCCCTGGTTTGCCTCGCGAAAGCCGTGATTGGCGCGCAGGCTGATGGCTTGCGAATTTGGGAGACGGTGATGCGATATTCTGTGGCGCTGTTGGCGATGCTGCTGGCTTTGCCTGCCCAGGCCGAAACGATTTTGCGCCTGTCGGAAACCGGCACGGTCAGCGTGCGGCCGGACCGTCTGATCGCCAGCCTGCGGTTTGAAGCCGACGGCGCAACGGCGGCGGAAACCCAAGGCAAGGTCAACGCAGCGATTGCAGCCGCCCTCGATCTCGCCAAGAAAACCACCGGCGTCACCGTCGCCACCAGCGTCTATAATGTCTGGCAGGTCAGCGCGACCGCCCAAGCGGCCCGACACTGGCACGGCTCCCAGGGCATCGACCTTACGGGTAGTGATGGCGCGGTGGTGCTGACCCTGGTCGGCACCTTGCA
>JANXRN010000508.1 GCA_025352995.1 Acetobacteraceae bacterium | reverse complement strand
CTTTGATGTTCGTTGACGCGTCGGCAATTGTGGCGATGGTCACTTTCGAGCCTGACGCGGACCGCTTGGCGGATATTCTTGAGCGCGCCCAGTCCCCGATCACATCTCCGATAGCCATTTTCGAGGCGGCGCTCGGGATTGCGCGCAAACATCCAACGAACGTCGAAAATGCCGAGGCGCTGGTTCGGCGCTTTCTTGTCCAGACCGGCGTTCGCGTGGTACCAATCTCGGCGGATGCGGGCTTCGAGGCTCTGTTCGCACAAGCGCGCTTCGGCCGCGGGCGGGGACATCCCGCCAAGCTCAACATGGGTGACTGTTTTGCCTATGCCGTCGCCAAAACCCATGATGTGCCGTTGCTTTTCAAGGGCAACGACTTCCCGCATACTGACATTGCGCAAGCGGACTAGCAGAGCGATTCTAGCCGGATCGCGGCATCTCCACCCTACCAACGATGACACGAGCCTGCTTACGCTGGGTAGCGCCCGCCAGACTGTGTGGTCAAACAGTAAGGACGCAGGGTTTAACTTCGGCACGATTTCCCACGCCTGGAGCATAGACATGTCGATCCCTGAATCGCCGAACACTCCTGTGCCTCAAGCCTTTGAAGCAGTTTGTGCCGCAGCGGTAAATTGCGACCACTGCTTCAAGGCGGGTTATGTCCAGCGGCCGTATATCGACATCGCCCAGCCCCGATATGTCGGACCGGATTATTGGTCGGCCGATAGGCGATTTTTGTTTCTCATGATCAATCCAGGTGGGGGTAACGGCAGTTGGGCCGACCAACAAATGCGTAAGGAAATTCTGCAATTTCGATCCGGCGAGTTGGGGCTAGCGGAACTTTTCAAACTGCAGCGCGCTCATATAGCTGAGTGGGGCGGCGGAAAATTTCTGAGGTATTTCAATTCTATCGGTTGTGACTTACGTGAGGTGGCACTATTGAATGTTGCTTGGTGTGCCACAAAGCACGACAGCTATCCCGACAAGTTGTTGGGTCAATGTTTTTCCAGCCATACCCTGCCAGCAATCCAAGCACTACGACCGACGGCGATCGTGGCCTGCGGCGTCCAGGCACAGAAATTTCTCAACAAGGCTGGCCTGCGATCGATCGCTGTTCCCCATTACGCGGCACGAACATCTATCGACTTTGACGCGATACGGACTTTGCTACAGACCTCGAAACTAAATCCAACTCCATCATTGGCGCCAACCGTGTCTACAGCGCGCAATCCAAGTCAGCTTGAAAGTCGCGGGCAAGATGTGATTCGCCTCCTAGAGCCCACCAACCCCAAGACCGGAAAAAGCCGGGCACGCTATGCATGCTATACGGATAAAATGACCGTCGCAGACTACACCCAAACGGTCAGGATGAGACGCGGCGAGTTCGAATCCAGGAAATGCAATGCTGACCTAAAATGGGACACAGAACGGAAATTTATTTCCATTGAGCGTGCGAGAGTTTAGCGGAGGGAGCGCTGGAGATAACGGCAGTCTCCCCCATACCGACGACATGCCCGCCAGCTAAACCCCCAGCAAAAGCCGCCGCGGGTCTTCCACGCTCTCCTTCACCCGCACCAGAAACGATACGGCTTCCTTGCCGTCAATGATCCGGTGGTCGTAGCTGACCGCGAGATACATCATCGGGCGGATTTCGATCTTGCCGGCAACCACCACTGGTCGGTCCTGGATTTTATGCATGCCCAGGATCGCCGATTGCGGCGGGTTGAGGATGGGGGTCGACATCAGGCTGCCATAGACGCCGCCATTGGTGATGCTGAACGTGCCACCGGTGAGTTCATCGAGCTTCAAGGCGCCATCGCGCGCACGGCGGCCGAAGTCGCTGATTTTCGCTTCGATTTGCGCGAGGTCCATCTGGTCGGCGTCGCGGATGACCGGCACCACCAGCCCGTTGGCGCCGCCGACCGCGATGCCCATGTGGACGAAGTGCTTATAGACGATGTCGTCGCCGTCGATCTCGGCGTTGACCGCAGGAAATTCCTTCAACGCGGTGACGCAGGCGCGCACGAACACCGACATGAAGCCGAGGCGGACGCCGCCATGCTTCTTCTCGAACGCGTCCTTATAGTCGGCGCGCAGTGCCATGATCGCTGACATGTCCACTTCGTTGAACGTGGTCAGCATGGCGGCGTTGTTCTGCGCTTCCTTGAGGCGCGCGGCGATGGTGCGGCGCAGGCGGGTCATTTTCACCCGTTCCTCGCCATCCTGATCGGTGCGGGCGGGCTTGGGTGCTACCGGGGCGGCGACCGGCGCGGGGCGGGCGAGGAAATCCAGCACGTCGCCCTTGGTGATGCGGCCATCTTTGCCGGTGCCGGCGCCCATCGCGGCGGCGCTGACCGAGCGTTCTTCCATCATCTTGGCCGCCGCCGGCAGCGGCGCGTGGCTTGCGACATCGGCCGGCGGGGTGGCCGGACGGGATACCGGGCCGGATGGGGTTGGCGGGGGATTGACGCCAGCCGACGGGTTGGCGGCCGGGCGGGCATTGCCGGCGCGCGGGGTGGCAGCCCCCACAGTGACCATGGCGAGCACGGTGCCGACGGTCACTTCGGCGCCTTCGGGCGTCAGGATTTCGGCCAGAACGCCCGCGACCGGCGCCGGGACTTCCACCGTCACCTTATCGGTTTCGAGTTCGACCACCGGTTCGTCGGCGGCCACCGCATCGCCCGGCGCTTTCATCCAGCGCGCGATAGTGGCGGTGCTGACGCTTTCGCCCAGGCTCGGGACTTTGATCTCAAATGCCATGATTTCCAGTCCTTTTGACTAATCGATGCTCAGCGCGTCGCGCACCAGCGCGGCCTGCTCGGCGGCGTGTACTTTGGCAAGACCCGTCGCCGGGCTTGCTGCGTCACAGCGGCCAATATAGCTCGGGCGTTTGGCGGCGATGTCGAGGCCGGCGAGAACTTTCTCAATCCGGCGATCGACAAAGGTCCAGGCGCCCATATTCTCGGGTTCCTCCTGGCACCACACCACTTGCGCATTGGTATAAGGCGCCAGCACCTTGGGCAGGGAAATGATCGGGAACGGATAAAGCTGTTCGAGCCGGACGACGGCAACGTCGGTGATGCCGAGATTGCGCCGTTCGGCGACCAGATCGTAATAAACCTTGCCGGTGCACAGCACGACGCGCTTGATTTTGTCGGCGGCGACCAGCGTATCGGTTTCACCGATCACGGTCTGGAACCGGCTGCCCTCGGCGAAATCGGCCAATGGGGACACTGCCAGCTTGTGCCGCAACAGCGATTTTGGCGTCATCAGCACCAGCGGCCGGCGGAAATTGCGCTTCAACTGGCGGCGCAGCGCGTGGAAATAGTTCGCCGGGGTGGTGAGGTTGCCGACCGTCATGTTGTTTTCGGCGCAAAGCTGCAAATAGCGTTCCGGCCGGGCCGACGAATGTTCCGGCCCCTGCCCTTCATGTCCGTGCGGCAGCAGCATCACCAGGCCCGACATGCGCAGCCATTTGGTTTCGCCGCTGGCGACGAACTGATCGATGATCACCTGCGCGCCATTGGCGAAATCGCCGAACTGGGCTTCCCACAGCACCAGGCTGCGCGGATCGGCGAGCGTGTAGCCATACTCGAAGCCCAGCACGCCGACTTCGGAGAGCAGCGAGTTGTAGATTTCGATTTTCGCCTGGGTGCCGGTGATGTTGTTGAGCGGCACATATTCATTCTGGTTGGTCTGATCGATCAGCACCGCGTGGCGCTGGCTGAAGGTGCCGCGCTGCACGTCTTCGCCCGACAGGCGAATGCGATGGCCTTCCAGCAGCAGGCTGCCATAGGCAAGCGCTTCCCCGGTCGCCCAATCCACACCCTCCCCGGTATCAACCATCGCCTGTTTGGCATCGAGTTGACGGGCGATTTTGGAGTTGAGATCAAAGCCCAGCGGCACCTGAGCCAACGCGCTGCCGATTTTTTGCAGCACTGGCAAGGCTACCGCGGTTTCACCCTCGGTCCGCTCGGCGACGTTATCCGGGGTGGAAAGCCCGGACCAATGGCCTTCGAGCCAGTCAGCCTTGTTGGGCTTGTAGCTCTGCGCGGCTTGGTAGGACGCTTCGAGCTTGGCGTAGAATTCGTCCAACATCGCGCGCGCTTCATCGGCGCCCAGCGAGCCTTCGCGCACCAGCCGATCGGCGTAGAGCGCGCGGGTGGTCGGCAGATCCTTGATCGCGCGATACATGATCGGCTGGGTGAAGGCGGGTTCGTCGGTTTCGTTATGGCCGTGGCGGCGATAGCAGACGATGTCCAACACGAAATCGGTGGCGAATTCCATGCGGAACTCGGCGGCCATGCGGGCGCACCAGACCACAGCTTCCGGATCGTCGCCGTTAACATGCAGCACCGGCGCCTGCACAGATTTGGCGATGTCGGTGCAATAAAGCCCGGAATAGGCATGCGCGGGGACGGTGGTGAAGCCGATCTGATTGTTCACGATCAAATGGATGGTCCCGCCGGTGCGGTAGCCGATCAGCTGGCTCATCCCCAGGGTTTCGGCCACCAGCCCCTGGCCGGCGAACGCGGCATCGCCATGCATCAAAATGCCCATCACTGACCGGCGTGCGCTAGTGTCGCCGGCCATGTCCTGGCGCGCACGCACCTTGCCGACCACCACCGGATCAACCGCTTCGAGATGCGACGGGTTGGGCTGCAAGGACAAATGCACCTTATGCCCGGCGATTTCGACGTCGGTTGAGGTGCCGAGATGGTATTTCACATCGCCCGAGCCCTGCACATCATCGGGCTTGAAGCTCGCGCCGCCGAATTCGCTGAACAGCTGGGTGTAGGGCTTCTGCACCACGTTCACCAACGTGTTAAGTCGCCCGCGATGCGGCATGCCGATGGCAATTTCGCGCACGCCGGATTTGGCCGCGGTTTCGATGATGGCGTGCAGCGCGGGGATGGTAACCTCCGCCCCTTCCAGCCCGAAGCGCTTGGTGCCGACGAAGCGGCGCTGGCAGAAGGCTTCGAGGCCCTCGGCTTCGGTCAATTGCTTCAAAATGGTCTTTTTGCCGTCGCGCCCGAACGCGTTGGTCCAGGGCGCGCCTTCGACCCGGCGCTGGATCCACGCCTTCTGGTCGGGGTCCTGGATATGCATGAATTCGACGCCGATCGGGCCGCAATAGGTCTGCCGCAGGATTTGCAGAATCTGCCGCGGCGTGGCGGTTTCCAGGCCGAGCACATAGTCGATGAAAACCGGCCGATCCATGTCGGCTTCGCGGAAGCCATGCGTCGCCGGGTCAAGTTCCGGATGCGGCTTGGGCACTTGCAGGCCGAGCGGGTCCAATTGCGCTTCAAGATGCCCGCGCACGCGGTAGGTGCGGATCATCATCAGGGCGCGCAAGCTGTCCTTGGTGGCAGCGCGGACCTGGTCGGCATTGGGGGGGGCGTCGGTAACCCGCCGTTTCGGCGTGGCCGGGGCATCGTCCATCGATCGTGGCCGCGGTGCCCAGGACGCGCCGGATGCGTCGGTCAGGATGGCGCGGGTTTCGTCATTCATCGCGCCGAATAAGTCGGCGAAGCTGCTATCCACGGTGCCGGGGTCTTCGACCCATCTTGCATACATCTCCGCGATGAAGGCAGCATTGCCGCCGTTGAGCGCGGTTGCGAGAATGTCGACACCAGCCATGATGGGTCCTTGTGGCGGTTGTGGGCGTGTTGCAATGCGGCGGAGGCTTATCGCAAGCGGCACGGGCGCGCTACCGTCGCACCGTGCGTCTGCGTTGCATTTAGGCAGGATTGGTTAAAGAAATAGGGAAGGACGGGTGAAATGCTATCGCACGTGACGATCGGGATCAGCGATTATGACCGCGCGTATCGTTTTTATGCAGCCATTGCGGCTGAACTCGGGCTGAAACCCTTCTTTGCCAATCCTGACGGGGCGATCGCCGCCTGGCGCGGCGCGGACGGTGGCCGGCCCAATTTGTTCATCACACGTCCGTTCGACAAAGGCGCGGCCCAGCCGAGCAATGGCGGGATGATCGCCTTCAACGCCGCCGATCGGGCGACGGTCGATCGGGTGCACGCGGCGGCGATGGCGCATGGCGGGGCCGATGAAGGCGCACCGGGGCTACGGACGCATTACCACCCGAGCTACTACGGTGCCTATTTCCGCGATCCGGACGGCAATAAATTGTGCGTGGTCTGTCATTCCGCGCCCGCGACGACGTAAGCGCCGGCATGGTCCGTCCGCTAGTGGATAGAATCTGACGGAAAGAGCCGTCAGATTCTATCCACTAGCCTTTGATTTGGTGGAACGATTCACCTAACGCTCGGGTAGGGAGCGTTAGGATCGCACCACTAGGTGGGTTAGCTTAATACCAATCGTCGGCACGCTCGACTCATAATTGAGTGTGCCAGACAACATAGCCCTGCTGCACCTGCCGCCCTATGCGCCGTAACTCAACCCGATGGAAAACATTTGGGCCTATCTGC
>JANXRN010000208.1 GCA_025352995.1 Acetobacteraceae bacterium | reverse complement strand
GCCGGTCCAACTGCCGCCGGCTGGTTTTCATCCGTGCCGCCATCGCACTTTTGGTCAGGTTCAGTACCTGCATCGCCTCGGCGATCTGGTCGGCGATGATCTCTTTGATCGCGTGATCTTCGCTGGCCGCCAGCAGGCCCTGTTCGGCGAGGAATTCGTCGAACGTTTCTTCGCTAATCCGGGCACGTTTCGCCAGCTTCATCATATCACCTGTCATCAAGCTGGGCCATTCGCTCATCGGCAATTTCTTGTCGGTCCACCTGCAAACACCTTATTAATAACACTTGGTTCGACTGATGTGCTATCAGTCATTCTCGAACGAACACCTGTGTCACAGCCATGAGCGCCATGCAAAGCGAAGTTTTCGAAGCCTTCCGAGCTATCGAAATCCCGGAAGACAAGGCGCTTAAGGCGGCAACGGCCCTTAGCAAGCGGGATGATGATGTGATATCGATCAAATCCGAACTGGTTCTGGTCAAGTGGATGGTCGGCTTTGTGCTGGCGTTCCAGATCGCTGTTGCGGTGAAGTTGTTCATTCACTAGCCCGCGCCATCACGCAGTCCGCAATCGCCTCGATATCATCCAGCCCAATCACCACCCGATCGCACCCCGGCACCGCCTGGTCACTGGCCACGGCGATAATCGCCTTGTCGTCCGGCCACAGCATCGGCTTGCCGAGTGCTGCGCGAAACACTTCGATCTTGGAGTGGGGATGGCGCTTGAAGCCCTCCACCACCACCAGATCAACCGGCGCCAGACGGGCGAGCAATTCGGGCAATTCGGGTTCTGCCGCCCCGCGATGTTCGGCCATCAACGCGAAGCGGGTGGTGGAGGCGACCAGAACTTCGTGGGCGCCGGCCTGGCGATGGATGTAGCTGTCCTTGCCTGGGGTATCGACATCGAACGCGTGGTGGGCGTGCTTGATGGTCGACACCGACAGCCCGCGCGCGATGAGCACTGGCAGCAACTTCGCCATCAGGGTGGTCTTGCCCGCGCCGCTCCAGCCTGCCAGTCCGATGATCTTCATCTGCACAGCATCACCGCGTGCGGCGATCTGGTCAAAACCGCGCGCCGCTGCTTTGCTGGGGCAACTTTGAAGGACGCCGCACCGATGGCCATTGACTACGCCCCGCTGATCCCGCCCGCTGGCCTGCCGCCGATGCTGGTCAATCTTTATTCCGACACCCAGACCAAACCGACCGCCGGGATGAAAGCGGCGATGATGGAAGCCGAGGTCGGCGACGAACAATTCGGCCTTGACCCGACCACCAATGCGCTCGCGGACCGCATGGCGAAAATGATGGGCAAGGAAGCGGCTTTGTTCCTGCCGAGCGGCACGATGTGCAACCAGATTGCCATCCTGACCCATTGCCGGCCGGGCGATGAAATCCTCGCCCACGAAACCGCCCATATCCTGACCAGCGAAGGCGGCGGCGTGGCGGCACTGACCGGGGCGCAGATCACCGGCCTGCGCGGCGCCAAAGGGCTGTTCGATGGCGACACGCTGCGCGCGGCCCTGCGCTCGAAAAATCGTAATGCCCCGCCGCAAACCCTGGTGGAGGTTGAACAAACCGCCAATAGCGGCGGCGGCGTGGTCTGGCCGCAGGCCCAGTTGGATGAGGTTGCCGCCATCGCGCACGAGGCCGGCATGGCGACCCATATGGATGGCGCGCGGCTGATGAACGCGGTGGTGGCGTCGGGCGTACCGGTTACCGAGATGGTGAAATCCTACGATTCGCTGTGGCTCGACTTCACCAAAGGGCTTGGCACCCCGATCGGCGCGGTGCTGTGCGGCAGCCATGATTTCATCGGCACCGCCTGGCGCTGGAAGCAGCGGTTGGGCGGGGCGATGCGCCAGTCCGGCATTATTGCGGCGGCGTGCCATTATGCGCTGGACCATAATATCGACCGCCTCGCCGATGATCACGTCAACGCCCGCGCGCTGGTGCGCGGCTTGGCGCAACTGCCGGGCATCGTGCCGGAAGATGCCAACACCAATCTGGTGTTCTTCGATTGCAGCGCCACCGGCATGACCGCTTCGGCGCTGGCTACCAAAGCACGGTTGCGCGGGCTTGCGATGTCCACCAGCGGGAAATATCGGGTGCGCGCTTGCACCCATCTCGATGTCAGCGCCGCCGACATTGATACCGCTTTGGCAATTTTGCGTGAGGTGCTGGCTTAACGGCAAGCTCACGCGACAAGCGCGCGCGTCAGGCGTAAACTCGGGCGACTCGCGAAAGGAGACCTCATCATGCGTTTCGCCATCCTGGCTGCTACATTGCTGTTCACCACCGCCGCCCTGGCGCAAACCCCGGCCCCGGTGACCTCGGCGCCGCTTGCCCCCGCAACCACGGCACCCGCCGCGCCCGCGGTGGCCGTACCGACGACCGCTGCGCCAAAGCCTGCCGCCAAGCCGAAGGCCCCAGTGCTGACCACCGAACAGCGCTTCGAAAAGGCCAACACCAGCCATGACGGCAAGCTGACCAAGGCCCAGGCCACCGCGGCGAAATGGACCAATGTCAGCCGCAACTTCACGTCCATCGACAAGGACAAGAAGGGTTATGTGACAGTCGAAGATATCAAGGCCGCGGCCGCCAAACCGGCGCCGAAGAAACCCGCCGCCCCAGCGCCCGCCAAACCCTAATCGCGGCTTTCCTGCGCGGCCGCGTAGCCGCGCAGGAAGAGCGTTACCGCAGCCGCGACAATCGCTGGCACGCTGTCTTCGGGCTGGTACGATTGTGGCAAGCCGAGCGTTGCCCGTAAGAACCCCGTGGTGCGCAGCAAAGCCAGGAACTGCTCAGCGGCGAGCCGTGCGTCGGGCACCGCCAGATGCCCGGCAGCGCATTGCCGGTCCAGCCAGGCGGCCATCCGTTCGACGAAGACCAACGGCCCGGCGGCCAGAAATGCCTCCCCCAGTTCGGGGAAGCGGGCGCTTTCGGCAATCGTGACCCGATAGATCGCCATGGTGCGGTCGAGCATCAGGAAGCTCAGCAGCCGCAGGCCGATCTGGCGCAGGGCGGCGGCGATATCATCGACCTGCTCGGGGAAGCTGTTGTCGCCTAACGCATTGCGGGCGCAGGCATCGCCGACAATGGTCGCGAACAGCACATCTTTCGACGGGAAATGGGCGTAGAGCGTGGCTTTGGAGACCTGGGCCTGCTTGGCCACCGCCTCCATGCTTACCTTGCCGTAACCAAGGGCGATGAATAATTCGCCGGCCGCTTCCAGCACCTGCTGGCGCTTGGCGGACGGCGGTGGCTCGGCGGCGACCGAGGCTGGGGCGGGTGCGATGTCCATCTATTCGCAAATAGGTGAACTGAACCGTTCAGTCTAGTCTTGACGGGCAGGAATTTCATCACCAGCTTGCGAGGTAATCCCCGGAGCCATGATGATGAACGCCGTATCCGAGACGATCGCTGCGCACGCTGACGCCCAGAGCGTGGGCGAGGTCGTGGCCCCCCAACCGCCCAAGTCGAAGCGGGTGCTGCGTTTGGTCGCGTTGGTGCTGGTGTTGATTGCGGCCGGGCTGGTGGCGCGCTGGTGGTGGGTGGAAGGGCGCTGGATCGAAAGCACCGACAACGCCTATGTGCAGGGCGACATCGTCACCCTCAGCACCCGCATCGATGGCGATATCATTGCGATCCACGTGAAGGATAATCAGCGCGTTGCGGCCGGGGCGCCGTTGCTGAGCCTCGATCCGGGGGATTGGCAGGCGCGGCTCGATCAGGCGCGCGGTGCGCTGGGGGAGTCCGAGGCCGCGATTGCAACCGCTCGCCGTCAGGTCGAACAGGCGCGTGGCGCCATCGCCCAGGCTGATGCCGCGATCGAGCAAGCCCAGGCCGAACAGGTGCGCGCGACCGCTGACGCCACACGGTCAACCTCCCTCGTCGGGTCGGGCTGGACCAGCCGGCAAGCCAATGACACTGCCATCGCGACTGCCCGCAAGGCTGATGCGGCGATGGGGGCGGCGCGCGCCCAGCACGATATCGCTGACCAGACCCTGACGGTTGCGCAAGCCGTTGCCACCCAGGCGGAATCGCGGCTGATGGCGGCGCGCGCGGCGGCGACGCTCGCCAGCAACGCGCTGGGCTATACCGTGTTGCGCGCCCCGTTTGACGGCATTGTCGGCAATCGCGCCGCCCAGCTTGGCCAGCATGTCGCACCGGGCCAGCAGCTATTGGCGCTGGCGCCGCCGCCGGACAAGCTCTTCATCGTTGCCAACTTCAAGGAAACCCAGCTGCGTCTGATCAAACCGGGCCAGAAAGTCCGGGTGACGCCCGATATCGACAGCGCCGCCGCCGTCGAAGGCCGGGTGGACAGCATTGCGCCCGCCACCGGCGCGCTGTTTTCCATCCTGCCGCCGGAAAACGCCACCGGAAACTTCACCAAAGTGGTGCAGCGTGTGCCGGTGAAAATTGTGCTTGATCAGGGCCAGGCGGGCTGGCTGCGGGCAGGCCTGTCGGTGGCGGCCGACATCGACACGCGCGGGCCGGACGCCAAGCGGCGTGGGCTGATCGGGTCCATCCTGGCGACAGTGGGATTAGACTAGGATGCCAATCGACCCCGCCAGGACGAGTTTCCGCGAATGGGCGGCCTTCCTGTCGATGGTTCTGGGCATGTTCATGGCGATCCTGGACATCCAGATCGTGTCGTCATCGATCAGCGAAATCCAGGCCGGCTTGTCGGCAAGCGCCGATGAGGTCGCCTGGGTGCAAACCAGCTATCTGATCGCCGAAATCGTGATGATCCCGCTCTCCGGCTGGCTGTCGCGGTTGCTGTCCACCCGGATCCTGTTCGTGGCGAGCGCAATCGGCTTCACCCTTTGTTCGATGCTGTGCGCGTCGGCGACCGAGCTCAACACGATGATCATGTTCCGCGCCCTGCAAGGCTTCCTCGGCGGGGCGATGATCCCGACCGTTTTTGCCACGGCCTGGCTGATGTTTCCCGGTGGGCGCAGCGCCAAGGTTTCAGTGTTCATCGGTCTCATTGCGACGATGGCGCCGACCGTTGGCCCGACCTTGGGCGGGTGGCTGACCCAGACATTTTCCTGGCATATGCTGTTCCTGATCAACGTGCCGTTTGGCATTGTCGTGGCCTTCAATGTGTGGAATTTGCTCGATATTGATCGGCCGGATTTTTCGTTGCTTGGTAAGTTCGACTATGTCGGGCTGATCATGATGGCGGCCTTCCTCGGCTCGCTCGAATTCGTGCTCGAAGACGGCAACAAGAATGACTGGTTTCAGGATGACCGCATTTTGGCCTTCGCGCTGCTGTCGTTGGGTGCCGGCATTGCCTTCGTCTGGCGCATGCTGAAGCGGCCCGATCCGCTGGTCGATCTGCGAACCTTCGGTAACGCCAACTTCACCGCCGGCTGCCTGTTCAGTCTGGTGATGGGCACGGCCTTGTATGGCGGCACTTATCTGGTGCCGGTGTTTCTGGGTCGGGTGCGCGGCTGGGACAGTTTCCAGATCGGCGAAGCCATGTTCGTCACTGGGATGTTCCAGTTCATTTCTGCCCCCATCGTCGCCAATCTGATCCGGGTGATGGATTTGCGCCGCATGCTGGCGATCGGCCTCGCACTCGTCGGCGGCGGGCTGTGGTGGTTGGCGCATCTGACCAGCCAGTCGGGATTCTGGGAGATTTTCGGCCCGCAGGCGATGCGCGGCTTTGGCATGATGTTCATTATGCTGCCGACCAACCAGCTGGCGCTTGGCACCATGGCGCGCGACAAGGTCAAGAACGCGTCAGGGGTTTATAACCTCACCCGCAATCTTGGTGGCGCGCTCGGGCTTGCCGTGATCAACACCGTCGCCAGCGTGCGGACCGATGTTCACGCGCTGCATCTGAAAGAAGGGCTGACCTGGTCGCGGATGGCGGCCGAGCGTGGCCTGGCCACCATCACCCATGGCCTGACGGCGGCCAAGGAAAATGCGGCGCCGTTGGCGGCGCTGCGTAAGCTGGCGTTCATGGTGCAGCAACAGGCGCTCACGCTTGCCTATAACGACACGTTGCTGCTGATGGCGCTGGTGTTTGGCCTCGCGCTGCCCTTCACCCTGCTGCTGGCCAATCCCGCACCGATGGCGCAAACTGGCGGGGACAGCCACTAGGAGCGGACATGAAACGGATTGCGGTTCTCGATGACTGGCAAGGCATCGCCGAAGCCGCGGCCGACTGGTCCCAGGTCCGCACCAAGGCGGACATTACCTTCTTCCGGGACGCCTTCGCATCCCCCGCCGCTACCATCGCCGGCCTGAAGGATTTCGACGTGGTTCTGGCGATGCGCGAACGCACGCGATTGCATGCTGACGTGATCAGCCAGTTGCCGCGTCTGAAGCTGCTGAGCTTTACCGGCGCACGCAATGCGGCGGTCGATATTCCCGCCTGCACCGCTGCCGGCATCACCGTGTGCAACACCACCGGCACCCCATCATCGCATGCCACCGCCGAACTCGCGTTGGCATTGATGCTGGCTTCGGCGCGCCATCTGGCGCTTGGTGACAATGAAATGCGGGCCGGGCGCTTCCAGCAAAATGTCCCGCCCGGGCTGGAAGTGGCCGGCAAGACATTGGGGCTGATCGGCCTTGGCAATATCGGCGCCCGCGTCGCCCGCTACGCCCAGGCGCTGGAGATGCGCGTCATCGCTTGGAGCCAAAACCTCACCGACGCGCGGGCGGGCGAAATCGGGGCCACCCGGGTCGAAAAAGAGGCCCTAATGGCGCAATCGGACGTGATCAGCATCCATCTGGTGCTGTCCGATCGCACCCGCCACATCGTTGCTGGGCCGGACATCGCGCTGATGAAGCCGGGGGCGCTGCTGATCAATACGTCGCGCGGGCCGCATGTCGATGCCGACGCGCTGGTGGCGGCGTTGAACGCGGGAAAAATCCGCGCGGCGATCGATGTTTATGACCATGAACCGCTTGCGGCCGATCATCCGTTGCGAACTGCGCCAAATACGCTGCTGTCGCCGCATGTGGGGTACGTGACATCGGACAACATGCCGGCGTTGTATCGGGCGTCGGTGGAGAATTTGGTGGCGTGGCTGGGCGGTACGCCAATAAGAGTGGTAAATAAGTAAGGAAGCAGTTCTTTTTGTGAACAAAAAGAACCAAAAAAACTTTTTCTCACTCGTTACGGGTGCCGAGGGACCGCGGTAAGCTCCCGAGCCAACGGCCAGAATTGATGAAGTTTTTTTGCTTCTTTTTGTTCACAAAAAGAAGAGTCTTAAATAACTGGAGCACCAAAATCATGCGCGCCTGGGCTGTCATCGAAAACGAAAAGCCTCTCCAAGAAATCACCTTGCCCACCCCGGAGCCGACCGGCCGTCAGATCCTGCTGGAAACGACATATTGCGGGGTTTGCCATTCGGATCTGCATATCTGGGAAGGTCGCTACGATCTCGGCGGTGGCCGGGTGATGAGCATGAAAGATCGCGGCCTGACCCTGCCGCTGGCGATGGGGCACGAGATTGTTGGCCGGGTGGTGAAGCTAGGGCCGGACGCGACCGGGGTGAAGGTGGGCGATATTAGGATTGTGTTTCCTTGGGTTGGCTGTGGCACCTGCAAGAAATGCCTCGCCGAAGAAGATAATATGTGCGCGGTCGGGCGCAGCCTGGGAGTGTTCCAGAATGGCGGCTACGGCACCCATGTGATCGCGGCGCATTCCGGGCATCTGGTTAATCCCGGCACGCTCGATCCAGCAGTTGCCGCGACGTACGCCTGTTCGGGGATCACGGTGTTTTCGGCGATCAGGAAGCTCGGCCCGGTTGATGCGGATGAGGCGATTGTGCTGGTCGGCGCAGGCGGGCTGGGGTTGAACGCCATCGCGGTGCTGAAGGCGATGGGCCATAAGAATATCGTCACCATCGATATCAGCGCCGAAAAGCGTGCGACGGCGATGGCGGCGGGCGCGACGGCAACCGTTGATGGTGCGTCACCCGATGCGGCGAAACGGCTGGTGGAGGCCTGCGGCGGGCCGCCGATGAACATCGTCGATCTGGTCAACGGCACTGCGACGGCGCGGCTGGCTTTTGCCACCTTGGGCAAGGGCGGCAAGTTGATCCAGGTTGGCTTGTTCGGCGGCGAGCTTAATTTGCCGCTCCCGCTGATGGCGATGCGGGCGCTGACCATCCAGGGCAGCTATGTCGGCAATCCCAAGGAGTTGCGCGAACTCGTGGCATTGGCCCAGGCCGGCACGCTCGATGCCCTGCCGGTCACCATTGTGCCGCAGAACCAGGCGGACGCGGCGCTGATGCGGCTGCGCGATGGCAAAGTCACTGGGCGCATCGTTTTGAAAGCGGAGACAGCGTGATGTCCAATTCCCCTCGTCGCAGTGTCGTGCTGCGCAATCGCCCGGCGGCGGAACCTGATGTGTCTGACTTCGAGATCATCGAAGACGCAATCCCCACGCCCGGTCCGGGCGAGGTGGTGACACGCACGATTTTCCTGTCGATCGACCCCTATCAGCGCGGTCGTATTGCCGACCGCAAATCCTATGCCCCACCGGTGCAGATCGGCGAGGTCATGACCGGGGAAACCATCGGCGAGGTGGTGGCGTCTGGCGATCCGGCGTTCAAGCCCGGCGATATTGCGTCCGGCGCGCGCGGTTGGCAAAGCCATACGCTATCCCAGGCATCATCTTTGGTGAAGCATGGGCGCGATGGCACACCGTTGGGGGCCTATCTTGGGGTGCTCGGCATGCCGGGGACCACGGCCTATTCGGGGATGAAGGATATCGGCCAGGTCAAAGCCGGGGAAACAATAGTGATTTCGGCGGCGTCTGGCGCGGTTGGCTCGGTTGCCGGACAGTTGGCCAAGCGGGCAGGGGCCAAGGTGATCGGCATCGCCGGCGGGCCTGACAAGTGCTTGTGGGTGCAGGAAGTGCTCGGGTTTGATGCGTGCCTGGACCATCGCAGCGCCGATCTAGCGACCCAGCTGGCCGATGCTTGCCCGGCGGGCATCGATGTCTATTTCGAAAATGTCGG